>JBBDYI010000165.1:0-26630 GCA_040901705.1 Pirellulales bacterium
ATTCTGGACCGTTGATTTCGGCCGTTCCGTTCAAGCCATTCGAGCAGCCGATTCCAGCCGGCGTTCCCTGTGTTTCTCCTACGTCGGACATACGGCCAGCGAGGGGAACCGCCCGCCGCCGGACTGACGAAAAACGCGGCGATACGTTACGATGAATGCGGCTGCGTCGATTGGCGGACGGCAAGTGACGGCTCCCAATTACGGTGACCACCGACCGATGTCCGCCTCGGGCCAGCGACGCACTGGCTTTTTCATACGCTCGCGCGAGCACTACTTCACGGAGGGAATGGGACGATGCCAAAGTTTTCGGTCGAAGTTCCGCATCAGCTCGGCCAGGACGAAGCCATCGGCCGCGTGCAGGGGCTGTTGCAGCGGGTGAAGGATAAGTACCAAAGCCAGGTGTCGGACCTTGAGGAATCGTGGGCCGACAACGTGCTGGCGTTCAAGTTCAAGACCTACGGCTTCAAAATCGGCGGCAAGCTCACCGCAGCCCAGGACAACGTAAAGATCGACGGCGATTTGCCGATCGCGGCGATGATGTTCAAAGGCCGCATCGAACAGACGATCCGCGACGAACTGGCCAAACGGCTGGCGTAAGCGAGTGCGTGGCTTCGATTCGTTTCACCACACAGGCCACGGAGCACAGAGTGGCCGATCGCCACAACCAAACGATTTTACCAAATCACATTGAAACACGGAGACACGGAGGATATGCAAACGATGAGAAATGAGTGATCGGTCGCATTTCCAATCCTAAGGTGGCATAGCCGGTCGTTCATCACTCATCGATCATCATTCATCACTTTCCCTAACCCTCCGTGTTTCCGTGCCTCCGTGTTTCAATGTTTTTTTTGGTTGCCGCAGACCGTGGCTGTGAACGAAGATTTTTAATGCAGCGGACGCGGATGACGCAGGCTTATCGTTTCCTAGTGGCTCTCGCCCAGCGCTCACCACGTGACGGCGGCGACGTTGGCGCTTCTCTGCGAAGCCTCCGCGCCCTCTGCGTTAAAAAACAAACCAACTCAAAGCCGCGCAAGCGAGCAAGAAGCTACTGAATAGTTCTACAGAGCGGAACACATTACTTATGCCAACGTACGATTATCACTGCGACGCCTGCGAACACGAATTCGAACATTTCCAGACGATCACCTCGCCGCTGCTCACGAAGTGTCCCAAGTGCGGCAAGAAGAAGCTGCGGCGACTGTTCGGCACCGGCGCGGCGCTGGTCTTCAAGGGGTCCGGCTTTTATACGACGGACTATCGCAGCGATTCGTACAAGGACGCGGCCAAAAAGGATAAGCCGGCCGGCGACGGCAAGGGATCCGACGGAAAATCGTCGGACGGCAAGTCCAGCGGCGACGCAAAATCGTCCGACGGCGGTTCCGGCGACAAGTCCGCTAAAAAAGACGCCAAGCCAAAGCCGCCCAAGGCCGAGTGAATGACGCGGCCGATCGCGCGTCCCGGCGCGTGGCCGCGCCGCCAAACCGCGTAAGTCGTGATCGCTAACTCGGGCAGCGCCGCACGCACGCCGCCGCGCGTCGGCCGCTCGTCGCACAACGCCGGCTTGGAAAAGGCGAAGTGTGTGCAAAGCGCGAGCCACGCGCCGTCGAAACCGTCGCCAGACAATCGCGCTCCAGCGACCGCGGGACAGTCCCATGCCGCCCTGCCGCGGGGGTCGTGTCCAAGTCGCAAGTCGTGTCCTGGAAACAACTTGCGTTGTACACTTGTTTTCCTCCCGGCCGCTTGTCTAGCATAGATGTGGCGGCTTGGCCTGGGGTTTCCTCGGACCGGTCGCCCGCTGTAAAGCACACCGTGATATGCCGGCAAGACCCGCTGCCGGCGCGTCATCGTAGCGCCGCGAACGAATACCTTTCGGCGATGTCGAGGGCCAGTGGCCTTCTCCCGTCTTCATCGCCAGCGACGCGCGAACGTGAAATATCACGATGTGCCAATCGCTCGACGAGCGCGGCGCGGTCTTCCGCGTTATGCGCCGTGGCGGTGGCGGGCGTTCTGGTGGAACCCGATCGGTCGACCGTGTCGAAGGACCGACCCTGACGATGGATGCGTCAGGCGATGGTGGGAATTTGCCGGCCGCGCCCCTGGCGGCGATTGATCGGCGATGCCAATCGAGTTCCACGGCGAGGGTATACATCCATGCGCGCGCGTCACGTTCAGTCTCACCGTTTTCCGCTTGCCGGCACCAAGCGACTGCGCAAGTCGAGCCCACCGCAATCGGCGCTGCGGGCGATCCGGCACAGCCGCCGCTCGAAGAAAGGTCAGCGCAACGCCAAACTCCCCTATTCGCCGCCGGAAGATTGGCACGAGCCGACCGACGCCGCGACCGCCGGGCCGAACAACGGTTACCGCTTCGTCGTCCGCGAGCCAGGCGTCGGCTTTCGCCACGTGCTCACGCCCGACGAGATTCGCCAGCGGCTGTCCGAACTACCGCCGCGGTTCGTCGCGCCGCTGGAAGTCGTGCAGCTCAGCCAGATGACGCGCAAGAAGCTGTACTGCCCCTGCTACGGCATGCAGTGGGGCACGTCGCTTTATCTGTACCCCATCGAAGAAAGTCTGGTCGAAAACTTCAATCATCCGCCCAAGCCGCAGGTCTATCAGGAATGCCGCTTGTACGGTGGTCGTTGGCGCGAGGACGCACGGGGCCGCTGGCGGCTCGAATGGACCGAGCAGGCGATCAAGGACTTCTTTCTCCACAACATTCTCGTCCACGAACTGGGCCACTTGCTCGACCAGCGCAACAGCAACTACGCCGACCGAGAACGCTACGCCGAATGGTTCGCCATCGAGTATGGATACAAGCGGTTTCGCCGCATGAAGCGAGGTCGAGAAATCGTCGCGGCGCTTTCTCGGTAAGAATTGTCGCGGTAAGGACTATCGAGCTAAGAACGATTGGCTCGACCGGTGCGTTCGATCTCGCGGATCGAAGTTCGCAATCGTGGCGTCGACGCAGCTCTCGCCGCTGCGGCCAAACGTGCGGACGCTCCGCCGCGCCGTATCGCGCGACGCTCGCCGCGCAAGTAGATTCGACTCGATTGCCCGCGGTGTTTCATCGACCGCGCGCAATTCATCTCGTTTCGCCGCGAGCGGCCCAACGCGCGCCCGCCGTGCCTCGGCGTGTGCCGTTTCAACGCCGCGAACGACCGCTGCCGGCGCGACTTCGTTAACCGCCGCGCCGCTCGCCGCGCACGTCGTGTTGCCGAGGGCGATGCAATCGATCAACGTGTCGTCGTTCGTCACGCTATGAAACTCGGCGCGAAGCGACGACCCGTTGGCCGTGATGAGCAGCGCTCCGTGCGCTTCGTTGTACGTCACGATGCTGCCCGGCACGAGCGGACTCATCACCCGCAGCGCCGCCCCACCCGTCCCGGCCACGAGGTATGTCAGGCCGTCGATCGACAGCCGCTCGTAGTTGTGATCGTGGGCCGAGAGCACGAGATCGGCGCCCCACTCGTCGAACGGCCACTGCATCGCCGGCGTCGAACCCGAATCGCTCCCCGACGAGTAAGGCGACTCGTGAAAGTACACCACCTGCCACGCCGCGGTCGACGCCGCGAGTTGCTCGCGCAGCCATTGGCCTTGTACCGAATCGAACGTTCGTCCGTCCGGATCGCGCTGATTGCTATCGAGAGCGAAGAAATGCACGTGCCCCCACACGAAGTCGTAATATCGCTCGTTGCCCGACGAGCTTGAGAATCCTTCGCCGGGCAGGTCGAAATAGTCCAAGTACGGCGCGATCGACTCGATGTCCGCGAACCACCAATCGTGATTCCCCAGCGAAGGAAAGAACCGGTTCGTCGGCGAACCATCGCCATACGCGCCGGCGTAATTGCCGATGAATTCCCGATAGTGCTTGCCGACGTTGGCGTCGATCGTCTCGGCCGCGCCGATGCCGTAGTTGTTGTCGCCCAGCGTAACGACGAAATCGACGTTCCAGCTTTTCACCAACTCCGCCGCGGCCGCTTCGTCCGGCCCGTCTTGTCCGTAATCGCCGAACGCGGCGAACCGGATCGTCGGTTCGTCGCAGTTTCGTCCCAAGTGGGCTTGAACGACCATCAGATCGCGAAGGTTCACGATCGCGTTGCCGTCCGTGTCGCCTTGCGAATATCGTCCCCCCGCGCCGCCAAATCGGTCCACGACAACCGCGACGTCAGCCCGGTCGACGACGCCATTGTCGTCCACGTCGGCCAGCCGGCATTCCTGCGGCAAGCCCGCCAGCACGATCCGCGGCTCAAGATGCTCAAAACGCAACGTAGGCCGAGTGGCTCGAAGCATTGGTGAACTCCCGCTCGATTCGCGGCGTTTCTTGCCTCGCCTTGTCGTCGAATGCAGCGACGTCAACCGCATTGTAATCGAGATTGGCGGAAAAGCGCAGTTCGGCCACCGCGAGTTGAGCGTCGATCCCAGAACCGCTGAAAGCGGTTCGGTTCGCCGGTCGAATCGTCGAATGATTACGCCGGAGCCGGTGCCGCCGACTTTTCCGTCGCCGGCGCATGTGGCCCTCCACGCGGCGCAAAGATCAGCACGACCACCGCTCCCACGATCACGATAATCAACCCCGCATAAAACAGCGGGCTGATCTGCCCGTAGAGTTTCTGCCCGATGATTTCGGTGAACGAGTTGATCACCGGTGCGCAGCCGAACACCAGCGGCATGACGTAGATCGGTTTGCCGCCGAAGTTGAAGGCCATGATCACGCCCAGCGCTCCGATCGCTCCCGCAGCTCCGCCGGCCAGACTCCAGATCACGCCGGGCGTGTTGAACGACTGATCCGGTTCGAGCGGACCCAACAGCGCCAACGGCACAATCACGCCGATGACGAAATACGACAGCCCCACGCAAATCAACGGCCGCAGCCGGCTGCCGTTCATCGCCACCTGGCCCTTGTGCAGCACCGGACCATACGCGCCCCAGCAGATCGCCGTCATGGCGATGAACAGCGGCACCCAAATATAGTCCATCGCCGTCATCTTGCTGCGTTTGTAGCTGTCGTAGGCCTTGAAAGCGTCCGGGAATTTTGCTTCGAGCTGGGTCGCGTCGGGCGCGGTGAACGATTGCGGTTCCATCGTGCCGCCTTTCTTGACTTCCATCTCCACCGTGATCGAGCCGTCCTTGGCTTCGGTCACTTTCGGCCCGGCGTGGCCCGGCTTCGCCACGAGGACGGTCACCGCCCCGATCGCCACCAGAATCAGCCCGGCGAGAAACAACGGCCCGGCTTGCTTGAACGACTTGGCGAAGTACATCGTCACGGCCGTGTTCACGACCGGCGCCAGCCCGAACACCAGCGGCATGACGAACACGGGCTTGCCCTTGAACGAAAACGCCAAGATCACGCCCAGCGCCCCCAGCGCGCCGAGCGCCCCGGCCGCGAGACTCCAGGTTAAGCCGGTCATCGTCCAGCCGCCCTTTTCCCCTTGCGATCGCAGCAGCAACACCGGCGCCACGACGGCAATGACGAAGTACGCAATGCCCACGCACACGAACGGCCGCAGTCGGCTCTCCATCGCGAACTGCCCCTGCAGAATCACCGGGCCGTAGATGCCCCAACAAATCGCCGTTACCGCGATCGAAATCACAACGGCCAGCGAGCCGCGCAGCATAATTCACTCTCGTCGTATGAGAAAAAAATCGAGCAACCGCCCGGCGGCATCGATTTCGCACGCCACGTCGAGCGGCGCGTCGGGTGGCGCATCGTCAGGTTCGGTGCAAAGTCTAGCAGATTGCGGCCAATTCGACACGGCCGGCTTTCGCATGGGCACGGAGAATCGTCGTCCGAGTGGCACGTTTGCCGAGTTCGACCGATGCCCTACTTGGCACCCGCCTTCGCGGCCGCCGCCTGGGCGGATTTGCCGGTCGCCAGTACGTTTTCGATCCGAATCGCCTTCCGCCCTTTGAACGCCCCCAGCGAAGCGGCGAATTTGTCGACCCCTTCCACGCGGACCGACAGCGGGGCGCGGACGTCTTTCTCGGTCGTGATGATGTCGCCCACCCGCAATCCGACCAGGTCGTTCGTCGAAATCTGCGTCTTGGCCAGTTGCACGGCCATCTCGACGAGCGACCCGTGCAGCCGTTGGGCGATACCCCGCATCGTCTCTTCGGTCGACTCGGCTTTGCCGTAGCTGAACCAGCTATCGCTCGACAGCTTGCCGCTGATCCGCTCGATCGAGTTGAACGGAATGCAAAGATTCAACATGCCCCGGACGTCGCCCAGCGTCAGCTCGAAGCTGATCAATACCACGACCTCGTTCGGCGGCACAATCTGCACCAACTGCGGATTGCTCTCGACCCGATCGACCGACAGTTTCAAATCGAGGATGTTCTCCCAGGCGTGATGCATCTCGCTCAGGAACAAGCCCGTGATGCGACCGACCAGCCGCAACTCGATCTCCGTCAGCGGGCGGCGTGCCGGCGGCGTACTCTCTTTGCCGCCGCCGAGCAGCCGATCGATGATCGGATACAGAATCGACGGGTTGATGTCGAGAATCAAGTTTCCTTCGAGCGGCTCGGCGCGCAATAAATTGAAGCACGTCGGGTTTTCCAGGCTGAACACAAACTCGCTGTACGTGAGCTGATCCACGCTGGTCAGTTTGACCTCGACGATCGTCCGCAGCAGCGCCGACAGCGCGGCCCCGAAATTGCGGCCAAAACCTTCGTGCAGCGATTGCAGAGCACGCATCTGCTCTTTGCCGACGCGCTCGGGCCGTTTGAAATCGTACGGCGTCACCTTCTCGCGCAGCCGAGCAGCAGGCGCGGCGGCCGCAGCCGGCTTCGCGCTCGGCCCACGGTCCATCGAACTAAGAAGGCTCTCAACTTCGGCCTGGCTAAGTAAGTCGCTCATGGAACGGGATTCGGGGGTCGGGATTCAGGATTCAGGATTCAGGATTTGAGACTTGAGATTTGGTTGATTTTCCATTCCCCGAATCTCGAATCCTATTCACGCGTTTGCCCTGTGCCGCTTACGATCCACTTGTACGTTGTCAACTCCCTCGCGCCGCACGGCCCGCGGGCGTGGAATTTGTCGGTGCTGATGCCAATCTCTGCGCCGAGTCCCAATTGGCCGCCGTCGTTGAACCGCGTGCTGGCGTTGACCATCACCGCCGCCGTGTCGACTTCTTGAGCAAACTTGTGCGCGGCCGTGGCATCGTTCGACAGAATCGCGTCGGTGTGCTTCGATCCATAACGATTGATGTGCGCGATCGCCTCGTCGATCGAGTCGACCACCTTGCATGAGAGGATCGGGCCAAGAAACTCCGTGCGGTAGTCTTCGTCCGTCGCCGCGATCGCCGTCGGCACGAGCCGCCGCGTCCGCTCGTCGCCACGAATCTCGATACCCCGTTCGACGAGCGCGGCCGCCGCCTGTGGCAGAAACGCCTCGGCCACGTCGGCATGAACCAGCAGCGACTCGGCGGCGTTGCACACGCCCAACCGCTGGCACTTGGCGTTCACCAGCACGCGGACGGCCATGTCCACGTCGGCGGCCCGGTCGACGTACACGTGACAGTTGCCGTCAAAATGTTTTAGCACCGGCATTTTGGCTTCGGCCACGACGCGGCGGATCAACCCCTCGCCGCCCCGCGGAATCGCCAGATCGATGTATTCGGCCAGCGCGAGAAAATGCCCAACGGCGTCGCGATCGGCCGTCGAAACGAGTTGCACCGCGTCCTCCGGCACGCCACACTCGCGGGCCGCCGCGGCAAGCACATCGACGATCGCCCGGCTGGAATGGGCCGCTTCCTTCCCACCGCGCAGGATCACCGCGTTGCCGCTCTTGACGCACAAAGCCGCCGCGTCGGCCGTCACATTCGGCCGCGATTCGTAGATAAAGAACACCACGCCCAGCGGCACGCGGACCTTGCGAACTTCCAGCCCGTTCGGCCGCACCGACGACTCGATCACCTCGCCCACCGGGTCGCCCTGCGCGGCGATCTCATCCAAAGCCAAGGCGATCGCAGTGACTCCCTTGGCGTCGAGCCGCAACCGGTCGACCCCTGCGTCGGTCAGCCCAAAACCGGCCGCGGCGGCCAAGTCCTTCGCGTTCGCCGCCACCACGTCCGCCGCCCGCTCGCCCATCAGCACCGCCGACCGCCGCAGCCAGGCGTCCTTCGCCCCACTGTCCACGCGCACCAACAGCCGCGAAGCCGTACGGGCACGCCAAGCAACATCAAGGCAATAAGCAGCAAGTTCGCCAGCCATAAACAAAACTCACCCATTTAGCCCCCGGTGAATACACCGGGGGCAAACCGCGCCGCGCCGCCAACATCGCCCCAGCGCACACCAAGCGGGCCGCGAAGTATCGGCAAACCCCCGCCCAGCGTCAACGCCGACCATCCACCGCGCCGGCGGTGCTAGCAAACATTTTACGCAACTCCCCCCGGCCGCGGTCCCGCGACACAAATACCATCCGCCGGGTCACATACGCCAGCGGACGGCGAGCCGGAACAGCGACCGGCCAAGAAAAGCACCGGCGATCAATCCGGCGGCGGTGCCAAAGATCGCCGCCAGCGGTCATACTCGCCAATCCGCCGCCCTGAAATCGCCCCACCGATGAAACCCAGCACGGCGCCAAACGCGGCGCAGCCGGCAATCCACTCGCCGGCCCGTGGCGCCTCGCTAAACGGCTCGCCGTCGAACAGCAGCCCGGCGGCTATGCCGGTAAACGTCGCCGCCCCGATCGCGGAAGCAATCCCGCCCAGCAGCATCGCCCCGCGTCCGATCAACCCCGGCCGTCGTTCGCAAACGCCGCCGAGCCATGCACCAACGATCGCCCCCAATACACAACTGAACACCGCGCCGAGGACAGCCCCCGCGAGCACGAGTTCGATTCCCATCCCGCTCGGACGTCCGCCCAGTTCGACGGACGCATGAATCGCCCCCAACACACCGCTCAACGCGGCTCCTCCAACAAGACCAAACAGAGCGCCGATCTTCCCGCCCGACCGCGCGCCGAAAGACGCCAGCGTCAAACGACCGCCATACGCCATCGCCGCCGGCGGTCCGTCGGGCAACGTCAGATCGACTTGCGGACTTTCGAAGGGATTATCGGACATGGCGAACAGCCGCAGCATCCAACTGCCAGTCGGACAAGCGGGCTGACCCTTTCGTGCATATCGGATTCGTCGGCGACAACGGGCCTGCCCACGAGGTGTGACGATTCGTTCGGCTGCCCGCCAACGGTGCGAAACCACCGGAGTGTATTCTACAATGGAAACCAAACCAGCAGCGGCGTCGAACGCGCCGCTCGTCGATCGCGACGTTTATGTTACTGGACGCCGAGGCGACGCTCGAGCGTGGCGAACACTCTCTCCACTGGGCGGCGTTGGCGGTAAGTCGTTCGCCCACAACGCCCGCATCGGATCCAATTTTGGAGGAAATCGATGAAAACGATCGTTGCCACCCTGTTGCTGACCATCGCTGCGTCGTCAGCGGCGGCTGCCGACCCAAACCGCGCCGCGTCGGTCGGCATCGTCGGCGAAAAGTTCCTCATCAATGGCGAACTCACCTACAAGGGCCGAACCTGGATCGGAAAATCGATCGAAGGCTTGCTCTTCAACAGCCGCATGGTCCAGGCGACCTTCGACGACCGCAATCCGGACACGCGCGATCGTTGGGCGTATCCAGACACGAAGTCGTGGGACGCCGACCGCAACACGCGCGAGTTCGTCGACCAGATGCCCACTTGGCGCAAGCACGGTCTGCTCGCCGTCACCGTCAACCTGCAAGGCGGCAGCCCCGAGGGCTACTCGAAGTCGCAGCCTTGGCACAACTCGGCACTGAACGCCGATGGCACGCTCGACGCGAAGTACATGGCGCGAATGGAGAAAGTTGTCGACCGGGCGGACGAACTCGGCATGGTCGTCATCCTCGGCGTCTACTACTTCGGCCAGGATCAGCGTCTCGCGGATGAAACGGCCGTAATCGCCGGCGTCGACGCGACCGTCGATTGGCTGATCGAAAAGAAGTACACCAACGTCGTGATCGAAATCAACAACGAGTGCAACGTCAACGCCTACGACCACGCGATCCTCAAGCCCGACCGTGTCCACGAACTCATCGAGCGGGCAGAAAAACGTTCCGTCGATAAAAAGCATCGCCTGCTCGTCGGCACCAGTTATGGCGGCGGCGCCACACCGCGGCCGAACGTGGTCAAGTCCTCGGACTTCCTGCTGCTCCACGGCAACGGCGTGAAGGATCCGCGGCGGATCGCCGAAATGGTGCGGCAGACGCGCAAAGTCGAAGGCTACCGCCCGATGCCGATCGTGTTCAACGAAGACGATCACTTCGACTTCGACAGCAAGGCGAACAACTTCACCGCGGCAATCGGCGAGTTCGCGTCGTGGGGCTACTTCGACTATCGCATGAAGGGCGAGGGCTTCGACGACGGCTATCAATCGGTGCCGGTGAACTGGAAGACCAGCAGCCCACGAAAGAAAGCGTTTTTCGCCTTGCTCGGCGATATCGCCGGAGAACGCCCATGACGCTGCCGCGCCGCGTTGTCGTCACCGGCGCCGGCGGAAACCTCGGCGCAAAGCTCGCCGGCCACCTGGCCGGGCATACCGAGCTTGCGCTCCTCGATCGCATCGCCGCACCGGGCGTTCACCAGGCCGACCTCAGCCTGTGGAACGAAAGCTGGACGCGCCATTTCGCAGCAGCCGAAGCCGTCGTACATCTGGCCGGCGATCCGGTCGCATACCGCGACTGGCCGGACTTGATCGCGCCGAATATCGACGCCATGTTGAACGTGTACGCCGCGGCGGCCGCGCACGGCGTGCGGCGTGTCGTGTTCGCCAGTTCGAACCACGTGATGGGCGGCTACGACGACGGTTCCGCCGCGCCAATCACCGAAGACCTGCCGCCGAAGCCAGGGCTGCGGTACATCGCCGACGGCGCGGAGCGATTCAGCGGCGCCTATGCGGCAACGAAGTTATTCGGCGAGCGTGTCGGCCGGCAATACGCCGACGCTCACGGGATCGAGGTCATCGCCGTGCGAATCGGTTGGGTGTGGCGGGGCATCAACGCACCGGACAACCTACCGGCCGAACGCGGCGACTGGTTCCGCAAGATGTGGCTTTCCGACCGCGATTTCCTGCACCTGATGAGTTCCTGCCTCGCGGCCGAGTTGCCGCGGAAATTCCTGATCGTCAACGGCATGTCGGCGAACACCGCGATGCGATGGGATATCACAGTCGCCCGCGAAGTGCTTGGATACCGGCCAAAAGACGACGTCGACTCCCTAGGGTAAAACGACGCGAGCTTGCATATCGCGGCCAACGCCCCGCCGCGCCGCCCAGGTCGCGAACCGTATGTGTTATCATCCCCGTTACGCCGTTCCAAGGCCTGACGTCGCATCCGTATCGTCCGCGACTTCCAACCTCCAGCCCCCGCCCCACCCATGTCCCGAGCCGCCACCGAATTCCGCTACGAAAAACTAACCTGGCCCGACATCAACGACGCCGTCGACTTGGGCAAGGTCTGCATCGTCCCCTGCGGCGCGGTCGAGCAGCACGGGCCGCACTTGCCGTTGGACGTCGATCTGGTTTGTCCGACTGGGATCGCCGCCGGGGCTGGCCGCGCCATCCCCGATAAGCTGCTCGTGCTGCCGGTCGTGGCTTACGGCTACACCGGCCACGTCATGGACTTCCCCGGCACGATCAACAACGACTACGAGCATTTCCTCGCCCACGTGCTCGACATCACGAAGTCGCTGGCCTACCACGGCTTCAAGAAGATCGTGCTGCTCAACGGCCACGGCTCGAATATGCCCGTGCTCGATCTGGTGGCCCGGCGGACCAACCTGGAAACCGACGCCGAGTGTCTCGTCACGGCGTGGTGGCAACTGCTCACGGTCGATAAGGAATTTCTGCCTGCTTGGCGCGAAAGTAAATTTCCCGGTGGCTGCTCGCATGCTTGCGAGCTCGAAACGTCGCTCTACATGTATCTCGACGGCGACAACGTGCGGACAGACCAGATCAAGAGCGGCACGATCCGCTTCAACGACGAAGGCAGCCCGTTCAATTGGGTCGATCTGTTCGCGGCCGGCCCGGCGACGGTGGTGTCGTGGACGAGCAGCTACAGCGAAACCGGCGTGCTCGGCGCGGCGGAACTGGCGTCGGCCGAGAAAGGCCACGCCGCCTACGAAGAGGCCGTCAAACAGCTCGTCCGCTTCGTCGCCTGGTTCAAGGACCGCCCCAAAGACCAACGCCGCGACCACCATCGCAATCCGCCGACCATGCCGATCCCCTGGGGCCAACGACCCATTGCTAAATAGACTTTGCTCGATCGATCCGAGTGTTGCATATTGGCAACCTGCCGCCACGATACGTGTGGCCAAATGGCCGCGGCGGAAAGTCGCTTTGCGCCGACGCGACCGGTCGTGACGTGAACGGCGGGCGCATTCCTCGCGACCCGACCTCTGGAACGAACTTTGCTCCCTGCTCCCCAAAGCGCCGGTGCTCCGCGCCGGCGCTCCTCTCTTGGAGCAGCTTTCGATGGCGTCGCGCAACTGGTTCGGCAGCGAAGATTCCGCGGACAAACGCTCGGCCCATCGCCGCCGAAAGCTCCGCCGACGTCCGTCGCTGGAGAATCTCGAACAGCGGCTGGTGGCGACGGCCAACTGGCACAACCCGCAGCTACCGTTCGACGTCACGGCCGATCAAGTCGTCACGGCGCTCGATGCATCGGCTCTGCGAAACTATTTACAGAACGCATCATACACGCCCGTCGCGCCGCAGTTGCCGCTGTGCGAAGCAAACCTGTTTTACGATGTGAATAACGATTTGCTGGTCACGGCGGCCGACCTGCAATTGGTCGAAGACTTTTTAGCCGGGCAGATCATGCACGTCCCGCAGGACGGCGCAGTGACGCCGGGCAGTGGTGCGGTGTTCGTGCTGTCGACGTCACTCGCGGCCACGGTGCCCGCCACTCCGACCGGTTCGTCGATCACCGTCTCCGCGAATCAATCGCCCGCGGCGGTCAACGCGGCGGTAAATACGTACAACCTCGATCGGGCGATCCAAGCCGGCGTCGCCCACCTGGCGGGCATTCTCGACCGCGACAACGGCAATATTCCATTCTTCACGGCCTGGGCGCTCACTCAAGCTCAAGCCCAGTCATACGGCGATCCAGCGAACGGTCGCGGAGCAACCGCGCACATGGCGTTCGACCGGCACTTCGTGTCGAACGTGGCGGGCAAGGCGCTGTATGCGTTACTCGTCGGATCGCAGGCGACCGGCCAGAGCGTGCCCGCCGAAGCGTATGCGGCGCTCAAGACGTTCGTCGTCAAGTCGCTGCACAAGCCGCGGAACTTGAATTGGAGCGACACGACGCCAGCCAATCAAATGGTGACCGGAATTCCAGCCGATCCGGCGGCGTATGGCTCGCAACAGTTCGACGTGAACTTCCTATTCAACATGGGAGCGGGCCTGCGCGGGGCGATGGGCCTGGCGGCATTCGGACCCGATGCATCGGCCACAATACCCGGCTACACGTGGTCGGCGCGGCACGTGTTCGAGCAATCGGTCGACAACATCCGGCGGTATTACGTCTATCAGCAGACAATTGGCGGCACGCGGGTCTACAACTGGGAGCAGTTCCGCTATCAACTCGCGCTCCGCGGCGGCGACACGAACACCGGCAATCTTGCCACCGAACTCAAGTCCAATTGGACGGGACTCTGGTCCAACTGGGTCGATCCGTTCTTGGTTTCGGATGTCGTCGACTACTACGAAGCAACCGGCCACCAGGCGTCACTCGAATTGGCCAAGGAACTGCGCGATCGCACGTTCTACCAACGCTTTCCGCTCACCGCGCCGAACATCAGCAGCTACGGCCATCTGTACGAAGTCGTCGGCGAGATGAACGCCTATAGCCGACTGGCGCTGGTGCTGGGCGACGCCGACATGATGCAGCGCGTGCAGGTGCGGTACGAAGCGCTCCGGCAACAAGCATTCGGCGACACCGGCTGGACGCCCGAATGGCTCGGCAAGAACAGCGACGTCGGCGACGCGAGCAACACGGCGGAATTGATCGAAACGGCGCTCAATTTCGCCCAGTTCGGCTGGACGCAGTATTACCAGGACGTCGAGCGATTCACCCGCGGCCACTTGCTGCCCGCGCAACTTCTCGACACCGGCTTCGTCGTCAACAACGCCAATCCGACCAGCGACGGCCAGCGCGACGTTGCCAATCGCCTGCTCGGCGCGTTCGGATTCCCCGCGCCCTATGGCCACGTGGCGAAGAAAAATCCGTACTACACCGGCGGATACTTCACGGGCATCACGGCCAGCGCCGTGGCCACGCTCACCGAGGTAAAGAAGGCGACTTATGCCTTTCGCGGCGGCGTCCATGAAATCAACTTGCTGTTCGACGTCGACAACGCGCAAATCAAAGTGGTCAGCCCCTATCCCAACGGCGGCAAGCTGCTGATTACGCCCAAGACGGCCGGCGACGTGCGGTTGCGGCTGCCGGCGTGGGCCGATCGCAACGCCGTGGCGACGAGCTTGCTGCAACAGGGAATTACATATGAGATGGCCGCCGACGCCGTATTGATTCATCCCAACGCCAACGGCGCGAAATTCTACGTGGCGATGCCGCTGGCCGAATCGCGGACCAGCGAAACGATCAACGGCCGCGAAGTCACGTACCTATGGCGCGGCGACGGCATCGCGGCGATGTCGGGCATGGGCACGCCGATGCCGTTCTTTCCCGAAGTTCCGCCGACGCTTCCGCAGCCCGAGGAAGTTTCGCCGATCGAAGCGACCAGCGTCGCGGCGACCTCGGATGCGTCCGGACGAATCCTCATCGCGTGGCAAGCCGGCCCGCAATTGCCGGCGGCGTACTTGGTCACGATCGGCGAAGGAACTACCGCACCGGCCGCGAGCGCGTCGAGCATCGATGCGGGACTTAATGCGTTCTACGTCGCCACGGGACTCAAAGCATCGACCACCTACGCGGTCCGAGTGAGCGCCCGCAGCGCCGCGGGGCAGATTACTTCCGGCGTGACGACAAACGTCGCCACGCTGGCAACCGAGACGGTCAACACGTACAGCATCGATCGGGCAATCGCCGCCGGCTTGCAGCATCTCGCCTCGATTCAAGACGCCGGCAACGGCAACTTGCCATTCTTTCTCGTGTGGGCGCTCACGCAATCGCAAGCCCAGCAATACGGCGATTCGGCCGCCGGTCGCGGAGCAACGGCCCACATGGCGTTCGACCGGCATTTCGTCTCGAACGTCGCCGGCCGGGCATTGTACGCGCTGCTGCTCGGTTCGCAGTCGATCGGCGCCAGCGTGCCCACCGCCGTGTTCGAATCGCTCAAGCAGACCGTGCTCAAAACGCTGCACAAACCGCGCAACGGCAACTGGAACGATCCCGACCCGGCGAATCAGATGGTCACCGGTCTGGCGGCCGATCCACGCGCGTATGGCTCGCAGCAGTTCGATTTCAATCTGTTGTTCAATGTCGGCGCTGGCATGCTCGGCGCGCTGGGGTTGGGTGCCTTGGCGCCGGGACAACTCGACGTGCTCAGCGGCTACACCTGGTCGGCGCGGCATGTGTTCGAGCAATCGGTCGACAATCTGCGGCGGTATTACGTCTACAACGGCACGCTCGGCGGCACGCGGATTTACGATTGGGAAAAATTCCGCTACCAGCTTGGTTTGACGGGCGGATCGACGATCGGCAATTCGATCGCCGCCGAAAGCGTCGCCAACTGGTCGACGCTGTGGAAAAACTGGGCCGATCCGTTCCTCGTTTACTCGCTGGTGAAGTATCACGAAGCGACCGGTCATCAGCCGACGTTGGAGTTGGCCAAAGAACTCCGCGATCTGGCGTTCTACCGGCGGTTCCCCACCACGGCCACCGGCGTGCCGTGGAGCAGTTTTGCCCACATGCACGAAGTGGTCGGCGAAATGGCCGCGTACAGCCGACTGGCGCTCGTGCTTGGCGACACCGACATGATGAACCGCGTCCGCGTGCGTTACGAAGCGCTGCGCAATATTGGATTTCTATCAACCGGCTGGGTGCCGGAGACTTACGGTCGCAACAGCGACGTCGGCGAGGCGAACAACACCGGCTTGCTCATCGAAACCGCGCTCAACTTCGGCCAGTTCGGCTGGACGGAATATTACGATGACGCCGAGCGGTTCACGCGCGGGCAGTTGCTGCCGTCGCAACTGCTCGACACGAGCTTCGTCGTGCCCAATACGAATCCGGCCAACGACGGCCAGCGGGATATTCCCAACCGCGTCCGCGGCGCGTTCGGTTTCGCCGCGCCCTACGGCCACGTGGCCACGAAGAATCCGTACTACACCGGTGGGTATTTCGCCGACATCACGCCCGGCGCGGTCGTGACGCTTTCCGAAGTGAAGCGGGCGGCCTATGCCTACCGCTCGGGCATGCACGAAGTGAATCTGCTGTTCGACGCCGATACCGACAAGATCAAGATCGTCAGCCCCTATCCCCACGGCGATAAGTTGATCGTCACGCCCAAGGTGGCCGGCGACGTGCGGATTCGCCTGCCGAGTTGGGCCGATCGCGCCGGCATCGCGGCGAGCCTTGTCGCGCAGGGGTTGAGTTACCAGTTCGACGGCGATTACGTTCGCGTGGTCGGCCCGGCGACGAACAAAGCGTTCTACGTGGCGATGCCGCTGGCCACGCAGCAAGAGACGGTCGCGCTCAACGGTCGGGCGATTACGATCCAATGGCGCGGCGACAGCGTGGCGGCGATGAGCCGCATGGGCACGCCGCTGCCGTTCTTCCCGGCGGTGTAGTGGTCAATTTGGCGTTCCGTCCTCGTTCGCAATCGCGCATTGCCCATGCGACATGCCGCCGAGACCCGTGTCGCGGAATGTGTTAGGATAAGTTGGCGTCGATCAAATCGCTGCTCGACGCAGAAAGCTATCTTGCCGATTCTCCCGCCCGCCATGATCGAACTTCGCGACGTCAGCCAGATCTACCGCACCGCACACGGCGACGTGCGGGCGCTCGATCACGTTTCGCTAGCGGTTTCGCAGGGAGAATTCGTCGCCATTCGCGGGCCAAGCGGCTGCGGCAAGACGACGCTATTGATGCTCGTCGGCGGTTTGGCGCTGGCCACCGAGGGCGACGTGGTCGTTGCCCGGCGGTCATTGGCCGCGCTTTCGCGGGCCGAGCGGGCACAGTTTCGCGCTCGCGAAATCGGTTTCGTGTTTCAGACGTTTCACCTGCTGCCGTATCTGAACGTCGTCGACAACGTGCTGGCCGCATCAATCGACGGATCGCGCCGCGAAACCGTTCAACGTGCAGATGCATTGCTCGAACGTTTCGCGCTGGCCGATCGGCGCACTCATCGGCCGGGACAACTCAGCACCGGCGAGCGGCAGCGCGTCGCGCTGGCCAGAGCTTTGTTGAATCAACCAGGAATCGTGCTCGCCGACGAACCGACGGGCAATCTCGATCCCGAAAACGGCCGCATCGTCCTCGATCTGCTGGCGGAATACCACCGCGACGGCGGCACCGTGCTACTCGTCACCCACGAAGACCAAGCCGCGGCGCGGGCGAAGCGCTGCATCCGACTGGAACGCGGCCGGGCGATTGGCGTTGGCGATGGGAATCTGGTCGCCGCCAGCCGATGAGCGGCTACTGCACTGCTAACTCTTTGAATCTTCGCGAACGGAGCAGATGTCCCGTATCAAAGATCGCGAGACTTCACAGCCACGATCAAGAAGAGGGTGATCCGCAGATGTCGCAGATGGCCACAGATGGGCGACGATTGCGTTTTATCTGCGAACATCTGCGCCATCTGCGGATGATGCATTTGGTTGCGGCCATCGGCTGCTCTGTGTTCCTTCGCGCTGCTCAACTTTTGCTTCGCGAAGCTTGGCGCGGATCGCTTCGAGCCGCCGGGCAAGCTCCTGCTCGAACCCACGATCGACCGGCCGGTAATACTCGCGATCCACGCCAAGGTAATCTTGTGCCGCGATCCCGTCGGCGTGATTATGGGCGTAGTCGTATCCCTCGCCGTGACCCAGCCGCGCCGCACCGGCATAGTGTTTGTCGCGTAAGTGGACCGGCACCGGCAGCAGCCGGCCCTCGCGAACATCTTTTCGCGCTTCGCCAATGGCCACCGTGGCCGCATTCGACTTCGGTGCGCAGGCCAAATAAGCCGCGGCCTGGGCCAGCGTCAACTGGCATTCCGGCAGCCCGATGAATTCGCACGCTTGCATCGCCGCCACGGCCAGCGGCAGAGCATGTGGATCGGCGTTGCCTACGTCCTCGCTAGCCAGAATCACCAGCCGCCGCGTAAGAAAACGCACGTCTTCGCCTCCTTCGAGCATCCGGGCGAGCCAGTACATCGCCGCGTCGGGATCGCTGCCGCGGATGCTCTTGATCAGAGCGCTGGCGGCGTCGTAATGCTGATCGCCGTCGCGGTCGTACTGAATCGCTTTACGCTGCACCGATTCTTCCGCCAGGGCACGCGTAAAGTGCAACGGTCGCTCATCGCTCGACAGCACGCCGACTTCGAGCGCCCCGAGTGCCCGCCGCGCGTCGCCGTCGCTTACCCTGGCGAGAAATTCAAGCGCATCATCGTCGAGCCGCACGTCAACGTCGCCAAAACCGCGCTGGCGATCGGCGAGCGCCCGGCGAATGAGCGACTCGATATCGTTTTCCGACAGCGGCTCGAACTGAAACACGCGGCTGCGGCTGACCAGCGCGCTGTTGACCGTAAAGAACGGGTTCTCGGTCGTCGCGCCGACGAGCGTCACGACGCCTTCTTCCACGTCGGGCAGCAGCGCGTCTTGTTGCGCCTTGTTGAAGCGGTGTATCTCGTCGATGAACAGCAACGTTTTCTCGCCAGAGCCGGCCAGCCGATCGCGGGCTTCGTCGAGCAACTCGCGCAAGTCTTTGACGCCGCTGGTCACCGCGCTGAGTTGGCGGAAACTGCTGCGGCTTTCGCTCGCCAGCAGCCGGGCCAGCGTCGTTTTGCCGCTGCCCGGCGGACCATAAAAAATCACCGAACCGAGCCGATCGGCCTTGAGCAGCCGCCGCAGCAATTTCCCTTCGCCAAGAAAGTGCTGCTGACCGGCGAATTCGTCGAGCGACACCGGCCGCATCCGCGCAGCCAGCGGTTGAGCCGAGCGGCGATTTTCTTCCTCCGAGGCATCGAACAGCGAACGGGCCATAAGTTTCCAAGCGCCGCAGCAAAAGCGGACCACAACCATTTAGCCCCCGGTGAACACACCGGGGGCAATCCAACGGTGAATCCACCGCGGGCACCCCACAACGCATTGCACCATCCACCCCGCCAATCCGCAAGCGGCAACGCGCTACCAAGCTTCCAACGGCCCCGGCCCATTTCGCCTCGCCCGCCGGCCGATTAGAATAAACGAATTCCGATTGGTGGCCGCGGGATTCGACCGGCCGCGTCGCTTCTTGCCCTCCGCGAGCGCCGATGATGAAGCTGGCCTTTAGTTCCAATGCCTATCTGCATTTCTCCATCGAGGAGACCATCGCCAAGATCGCCAGCTTGGGCTACGCCGGCATCGAAGTGCTCGCCGACGTGCCCCACGCCTGGCCCGCCGGATTGCTGGAAGAGCGAAAACAGTCGATTCGCGACGCGCTAGCCAGGCACGGCCTGACGATATCCAACGTCAACGCCTTCATGATGAACGCCGTCGCCGATCCGCGGCAGCCTTATTGGCATCCTGGCTGGACCGACCCCGACCCACACTATCGGGCGATCCGTCGCGAGCACACCAAGCGTTCCTTGCAACTGGCCAAGGAAATTGGCGCGCCGCACATCACCTCCGAACCAGGTGGTCATTTGGCTGCCGGCCAGACTCGTGCTGACGCATCGCAAATCTTCTACGACGAACTGATGCCGTGCGTCGAAGTCGCCGAACGCCTTGGCATTGGCTTGCTGATCGAACCGGAGCCGGACCTGCTCATCGAGCGGTTCGGCGAATACCTGGAATTCATGGAGCGGATCGATTCGCCGAGCGTGGGCTTGAACTTCGACGTCGGGCACGCGTTTTGCGTGGGCGAGGATCCGCAAGATTGGATCGCCCGCATGGCTCCGCATACGCGGCATTACCACTTCGAGGACATCGCCGCCACGCGCGTCCACAAACATTTGATCCCCGGCCACGGGGCGATCGACTTCGCGGCGACCCTACGGGCGATCGCCGCCACCGGGTATGATGGTTGGATCACCGTCGAGCTATATCCGTACATTGACAACCCGGACGATGCCGCTCGCGAAGCCAAGTCGTACCTGTCGCGAGTGATGGGCGAACTGGGCATCTCGACGAAGAGCGCGTAGCGACCAGTTGCTTGGGCGGCCCGTCGATTTTGGCGGAAACGGTGGACTCGTTCGCGTCATGTCGCCGCCGGTCGGAACGAATGCCATGGCTGCATCCAAACGCATCTATCTCGACAACGCGGCCACCAGTTGGCCTAAGCCCGACGCGGTCTACGAGGCCATCGATCGCTACATGCGCGTGTCGGGTGCGCCGGCCGGCCGCAGCGTATATGCCGAGGCCCATCAGGCGAACCAGGCCGTTGCGGCGGCGCGTGCATCCGTCGCAAGATTCATCGGGGCGGACGATCCGCGACGGATCATTTTCACGCTCAACGGAACCGAAGCGCTGAACATCGCCATTCACGGTTTGCTCGACGAAGGTGACCACGTCGTCACGACCGTCGCCGAGCACAATTCCGTGCTGCGTCCGCTGCGCGAGTTGGAATCGACGCGCGGCGTCCGCGTCGACCGTGTGACCTGCAATGCCCGCGGCTACGTCGACCCGGACGGCGTGCGCGCCGCTCTCGGAGCGAAGACGAAGCTCGTCGTTTTGACGCACGCCTCGAACGTGACCGGTACGATTCAGCCCGTTGCCGACATTGCCCGGATCGCCCACGAGCGCGGCGCGCTGGTGCTCGTCGATGCGGCGCAGACGCTCGGTTACTTACCGGTCCACGTCGGCGAATTGGGCGTCGATCTGCTGGCTGCGCCGGGACACAAGGGGCTGCTGGGGCCATTGGGAACGGGCCTGCTTTACCTGCGCGCCGGCGTGGAGAACAAACTACGCTCGCTAACCCAGGGAGGCACAGGCACGCAAAGCGATCAGGACCGGCACCCACAGGCGATGCCGTACAAGTACGAAGCCGGCAGTTCGAACGTGCCGGGAATCGTCGGGCTAAGCGCGGGCATCGATTTTCTCCGCCTGCAAGGCAACAAGCTCCGCATACTTCATCAGCAGCTTACCGAACGCCTCGTTGCCGGATTGATTGACATCCAGGGCGTCAAGGTATTCGGGCCGGCCGATCCGACCGACCGCGTCGGGGTGGTCAGTATCACCATCGACGGCTATGATCCGCAGGAAGTCGCCGCGATGCTCGACGGCGCGCACCGCGTGCAAGTAAGGGCCGGTTTTCATTGTGCCCCGCTAATGCACGCCGCCGTCGGCACGATCGACCTCGGCGGTGCGGTGCGGTTCAGCGTCGGCGTATTCAACACCGAAGCCGATATCGACGCCGCCGTCGCCGCCGTCGCGGAAGTCGCCGCGGAGTCGGCTACGGCCTAGCTCGCCCCTGGCGCGCACACCACCTCTTGAAATCTCGCCGAGCGGTCATGGCCAAAACGTCGCACATGGCCGAAACTCCCGACGGTCCGTGGTATCGCGACGGGCTGCGGTTCGAATGCTCGGGATGCGGCGATTGCTGCACTGGCGCGCCCGGCTACGTTTGGGTCAACGCCGAAGAAATCGCGGCGATCGCCCGGCGGCTGGAGATTTCGGTCGAGGAAATGGAACGCCGTTACGTGCGCAAAGTGGGCAGCCGTAAGACGTTAATCGACCTGGCCGAACGGAATTGGGATTGCGTCTTTCTGGAAGCCAAGACGCGACGCTGCACAATCTATGAGGATCGCCCGCGGCAATGCCGCACATGGCCGTTTTGGCAGTCGAACGTCAAGACGCCCGACGCCTGGAAGCATACGTGCGAGGTTTGCCCCGGCAGCGGCCAAGGAAACGTCGTGCCGCTCGTAGAAATCGAACTGCGACTGAACGTCGTAAAGATGTAGGGCTAAACCCAGACGACGCCAACAGTTAGGAACGCGGCACGCGAAACGAAATCCGGCTGCGCGTCACAATCTCAACCCGAACCGACACCGTCCCCATCATAAGTAGGCCGAGCCGCGGGCTGTGCCGCAGAAGCTGGCGCCATTGAAGAGGATGCCGCCGCGGTCGACGTGCCTGTAGTCGACGGTGCCGCAGAAACTGCCGCAGTCGCGTTGCGGGCGTCCTTCTGCTCCGTCAAACGGCGGACGCGTTCTTCCATCTCTTTGCCCGGCTTGAACGTGACGACGTACTTCTCCTGCACGAAGACTTTGTCGCCGGTGCGGGGGTTGCGGGCTTTACGAGCAGCTCGCTTCTTCACTTCGAACACGCCGAAGTTGCGTAGCTCGATCCGTCCCTCCTCGACCAACGCCTCGACGATCGCATCAAACGTCTTTTGGACGATCTCCTTCGTCTTGAGCTGCGTGAGGTCCATGCCCTCCGCAATCGTCTTGACGATCTCTTTCTTGGTCACGGGAGGCGTCTCCTCTTCACGTCGAGCGGCGGCACAATGACGGGCGATGCTCGTCGGCCTTGGCACGCTCCAAGTGTAGATGGCGCAAGAGTTAGTGTCAAGCGAGCCACATTTTTCGACGCCCCGAAAACGGCCGAATCGGGCGTCCGCCGCGGTGCAAATTCGGCAGATCGCCACCGGCGACCGATAGCCAGTAAGAGGGGTGTTTATGCGTGTTTTACGGCCGGCGAGGCAGGCGAGCCTGAGCATCTGTCCGGCGGTTCGCCGTTGGCTGCGTACTTCGATCACAACCCATCGACGACGCGGGTTTTGTCGCATTCGTTTCGTCAAATCATCGGGCACGTCGGTGTACGCGGCGGTTTCGTCGGCAAAATCGCGCCAATCCGTCTTGCACCGCGGATTGGCCCAACGCTGGGTCAGGCGACGCTCAAGCCGGCCCGCGCGACGCGTCGATACGCGCAAGCATGAACACCTCAATCATCGCGTCGCGACTCGTCCGTCCCTGCGTCCACGCCCTCACTGCCGCTGTTCTTTCGCTGGCCATCGTCGCCTCGGCGTCGGCCGCCGATCTATCCGGTTGCTGGGAGGGCTGCTGGCGAAGCTGCTCGACAGGGCACCACGGCAAGCTCCGGGCGACGATCACAAAGGTCGACGATTCTCGCTACTGTGCCCAGTTCACGGGAACGTTCTTTCGGATCATTCCGTTCCGATACTCGACGATGCTCGTCGCCATCGAGGACGGCGATTCCGTCAAGCTCAGCGGCGAGTCGTATCTCGGCCGATTGATGGGCACGTTCTATTATGACGGCACGGCCACCGACTGTACGTTCGACATGAACTACAGTTCCTGCAAAGACTGCGGCGTGTTTCAGATGCGCCGCGCAACCCCATGCGGCTGTTGCCCTTAAGTACGGCAGCAGCAGGCTTTGGCGACTACCGACAGCCCAAACCCTACAGCGTCAAAGAAGCCTTCTCCCCGATCAGCCAGCCGCCGCAACGGCCACGAGGGCGGGCTTGATCGACGGCAGCCCGGCTTGCGTCCAGATTTCGTCGAGCGACTCGGCGACCATCTTGACGATCTGCATGCGGCCGGTCTTGGGAAAGCGGCTGCGGTCGGGGCGGGCCGTCACCGGGCCGTCGTAACCGATCGACGACAGCCAGCGGACGATCTCCACGCTGTCGATCACGCCCGATTCGCCGGGCAGCAGCCGGTTCTTCGCCGTCAGCTCGTCCGCCGGAATATCGGCGGGCACATCGCAAAGCTGAACGGAGGCAATTTGATCGACGGTGAGTGTCTGGATTTGTTCCATCGTGCCGCCGCCGACGTACCAATTGAACACGTCGACCACGACGCCCACGCCGGCAACACCGACGCCGCTGGCGAGCTTGCGCAATTCGTCGAAGTTGTGGATGAACTCGAACGCGGCGCCGGCGCGAGCCTCGGCCAAAGCGTTGAATTCAAGACCCAGCTTGATCTGATGATTCGCCAGCACCTGCCCGATTTCGGCCAGCCGGCGACGGTGAAACTCGAAGTTTTCGTGGTACGGCCGCTCGTCGCTCGACGGCGAAACGAGCGTCACGGCGCGGCCGCTGCCCAACTCGGCGGCGCGGCTGGCGATTTTTTCCAGCTTTTCGCGGTCTTTGGCGTAGCGGGTTTCGTCCGCCCATTCGATCGGCAGGCGGAACGTGCCCAGCTTGAGCTTGCCGCTATCGATCAGCCGCCGGGCATAGGGCACACCCTTCTCCTCGGCGCGGTGATACAACTCCATGAAATCCGGCTCGACCCCGGCGAACTTGTACGTCAGGGCCAGTTCAATGAGTTCGCTCTCGACGCCCGAGATACCCAAACCGGTCGTACTCAGATTCTTGAACATGCTCTTATATCCCTTTGGTGGCCGTGCCGTCGCCGCGAAAAAACCGCCCGCCGCGAATTCGCTTATTCTCTCAATACCGGGGGCCTACGATGTCGCTCGCGACGCCATCCGGCTGATTTTCCTAAACCGGGCATTATGTCAGAATCGCCCCAGGCGAGAAAGGGGGCCGCAAGCGCCCTGTGATGCCGTCGCCGCCGGCGTAAAATACTTTCGGTATTCGCGTTCAATCGCAGCGCGAGTTCGCCAGTCTCACGCATTCGTCCTCTGCGTCCATTCTCGCACCGGGCGTGACGCTGCAAGGGTGTGGCCGCAGTGACTTCATTCGTCGAATTACCCGTAATCTCCACCACCCAGCCGCCGTCGGCAGTACCGACATCGCCGCCGCAGCGTCGACTGCCCCAGTGGCTCCGGCGGCAGCTTCCCGCGGGCAACGCCGACCACTTCACGGCGCGCGTGATCGACGATCTGCACCTGGAAACGGTCTGCGAAAGCGCGCGGTGCCCCAACCGGATGGAATGCTGGTCGCAAAAAACGGCCACGTTCATGATCTTGGGCGACGTCTGCACGCGGCCCTGCGGCTTCTGCTCGGTCAAGAAGGGCAAGACCGCCGCACTCGAAGCCGACGAGCCGGACCGCGTCGCCGAAGCCGCCGCGCGGCTGGGCCTGGCCCACGTGGTGATCACTTCCGTCACGCGCGATGACCTCGACGACGGCGGGGCGGAACATTTCTATCGCAGCGTGCTGGCCGTGCGTGCGCGAACCGGGGCCACCGTCGAAGTCCTCACGCCCGACTTCATTCACAACACCTCCGCGGTCGATCGCGTCGTCGAGGCCGTCCCCGAAGTCTTCAACCACAACACCGAAACCGTGCCGCGGCTCTATCCAACGGTGCGTGGGCGGAAATCCGACTATCGCTGGACATTGGCGTTGCTGCGGCGCGTCAAGGCGCAGAGCCCGGCGATCAAAACGAAAAGCGGTTTGATGCTCGGCCTCGGCGAAACCCGCGACGAATTGCTCGACACGCTCTGCGACCTTCGCGACGCCGGCTGCGACTACCTGACGTTGGGCCAATATCTTCAGCCGTCGCTCGAACA
The DNA here is from genome assembly GCA_040901705.1 of Pirellulales bacterium. GTDB lineage: Bacteria > Planctomycetota > Planctomycetia > Pirellulales > PLA5 > PLA5. The sequence continues at coordinate 25,547 of JBBDYI010000165.1, forward strand.
CCTGCCGGTCGCGCGCTACGTGCCGCCGGAGGAGTTCGACGAATTGGGCGCGGTGGCCAAGGCGATCGGATTCAAGAAGGTCGCCAGCGGGCCGTTCGTGCGGTCGAGCTATCACGCCCGCGATATGGCCGAGGACGATTCGCCATGACGCGGCCGGAAGTGATCTCGACTGTGCGGGCGATGCGGGGGCTGGTTCAAGCCGCGCAGCGCGCCGGCCGCCGCGTCGGCGTCGTGCCGACGATGGGCGCGCTGCACGATGGCCACCTGAGTCTCGTGGCGGCTTCGCGGGCGGCTTGCGACGTGACGGTCGCCACGATCTTCGTCAACCCGACGCAGTTCGCTCCGCACGAAGATTTCTCGCGCTATCCGCGCACGATGGACGCCGATTTGGCCAAACTCGCGGCAGCGGGCGTCGATTATGTCTTCGCGCCGGAAGTGGCCGAGATGTACCCAATCGGTGCGGCGACGATGGTCGAAGTCGGCGGCGTTGCCCAGCCGCTCGAAGGCCAATTCCGCCCCGGCCATTTCCGCGGCGTGGCAACGATCGTGCTCAAGCTGTTTCAAGCCGTGCCGGCCGACGTCGCCTTCTTCGGGCAGAAAGACTATCAACAGTCGCTCGTTGTCCGGCGAATGGTCGCCGACCTGCTGCTACCGATCGACGTTGTCGTCTGCCCCATCGTCCGCGAAAGCGACGGTCTGGCGATGAGCTCGCGCAACGTTTACCTATCGGCAGAAGACCGACTTAAAGCACTTTCGATTTCACGAACAATTCGATTGGCCGAAACGCTCGTGGCCGGCGGCGAGCGCGACGCGGGCGTCGTCGCCGCGCGGATGCTGGAGGAACTTCGCGACGGCGGCATCGAGTCGATCGACTACGCTGCGGTCGCGGACGCGGAAACCCTTGCGCCAATCCAACGCATTGAATTCCGCGCGGTCGCCCTCATCGCAGCTCGCGTGGGACCGACGCGATTGATCGACAATGCGATTCTCGACCAGCCGTCGAATTGAACCGCAAAGTCGCCCAAGCGCCTGTGTGGGCGTCATGATTGTGGGTTAATTTGGGTGGTCTTTCCAGAAGGCTTCC
>JBBDYI010000166.1:0-2572 GCA_040901705.1 Pirellulales bacterium
CTGTCGAGCGATTCCTTCGGCGAAAGGATTCGCCTCCTACAGTTCTGGGATAGGCACATAGTATAGACCGGCCGCCGCGGCGTCGAAAGGTTACTGGCGGGAAGGCGCACGCGGTGCGAAGCACAGGGTGTCCGGTTGTACGTCGCCCGTAGTCGCTTGGCGTTGATTTTGCTACGGTGTGTGGCGGCGTTGCTGCGATCAATACGTGCGATCATGCTATATGCACGATGCGACGCCGATTTGTGGCTGCCGCCCCAGTTCGATCGGAGAAACAGTCGCCATGACCGCCGTTGCCAGTCCCTGGATCGGTCCCGCCGTCAAACCGCGCCGCGAGCAGGTGGCCGGCGGCAATTTGTGCGAACATTGCACGGCCAAGTGCTGTCGGTACTTCGCCCTGCAAATCGACGCGCCGACCGAGTGGAACGATTTCGAGATCATTCGCTGGTACATGATCCACGGCGACGTGGCCTTGTTCGCCGAGGACGACGCCTGGTACTTGCTGGTCTACAACGTGTGCCGCCACTTGCAAGAAGACCAGCGCTGCGGGATCTACGAAACGCGGCCGCAGATTTGCCGCGACTACACGACGAACGAATGCGAATACGAAGACGATTGGGTCTACGACCGGTACTTCGAAACGCCGGAGCAAGTGCTCGAATACGTTGACGCCTTCCTGCCCAAGAAACCCGACGAAAGCATCCGCAGCCCCAAGCCGGCGTTGCTGCCGGTGATTGGGTAGGGAACAGGGGTCGGGGAACAGGGGGCAGGGGGCAGGGAATCGGCCTGGCGGCCTATTTCGCAATTCTCAATTCTCAATTCTCGATTCTCAATTCTCCAGCCCCTGCCATGATCGAACCGCGCACGCTCAAGGGCTTTCGCGATTTTTTGCCCGCCGCGATGATTCCGCGCGAGCGATTGATGGAGACCGCCCGGCGGGTCTATCGTTCGTACGGCTTCGCCCCCATCGACACGCCGGCGCTGGAATATACGGAAATCCTGCTCGGCAAAGGGGGCGCGGAAACCGACAAGCAGATGTTCCGCTTCGAGGATTCCGGCGGCCGCGACGTGGCGATGCGGTTCGACCTCACGGTGCCGCTGGCCCGATTCGTCGCCCAACATGCCGGCACGCTGGGCATGCCGTTCAAGCGGTATCACATCGCCACGGTCTGGCGCGGCGAGAACACGCAGCGCGGCCGCTATCGCGAGTTCATGCAATGCGACTTCGACACGATCGGCACGCGCTCGATCGCCGCCGACATCGAAACGACGCTGGTGATTCACGAATTGTTCCTCGCGCTCGGCTTCACCGACTTCGAAATCCACGTCAACAACCGCAAGGTACTCACCGGGCTGTTGGAAAAACTGCAACTCGCCGACAAGTCGACCTTCGTGCTGCGGGCGCTGGACAAACTCGCCAAAATCGGCCCGGCAAAAGTCAGCGAGGAACTGACATCGACCACCGGCGCTTCGCCCGAACAGGCCGCCGCCATCTTGGAGTTCGCCACGCTAACGGGCACGAACGACGCGATCGTCGCCGGCGTCGCACGGGCCGTGGCCGGTTCCGCGGTGGGCGAACAAGGCGTCGGCGATCTACGTTCGCTGCTCGCCGCTTGTGCCGCGGCCGGTTTGCCGGACGAGCGGCTCAAACTCGACGTGTCGATCGCCCGCGGATTGGATTATTACACGGGCACGATCTACGAAACGTTCCTGACGCACTTGCCGAGCATCGGCAGCGTCTGCTCCGGCGGTCGCTACGACAACCTCGCCGGGCTGTACACGAAGCAAGAACTGCCGGGCGTCGGGGCGTCGCTCGGACTCGATCGGCTGCTGGCGGCGATGGAAGAGCTCGACATGCTGCCCACGGCGGCCACGCCGGCCGAAGTTTTCGTGGCCTACTTCGACGCCGAGCGGTTGCACGATTATCTGCGTCTGGCGGCGGCGGTCCGCGGCGAAGGAATTGGCGTCGAATTGTTCCCCGAACCGAAGAAACTCGGCCAGCAACTAAAGTACGCCGATCAGCGCGGCTTCCGCGTCGCGCTGATCGCCGGCAGCAACGAACTGGCCGCCGGTCAGTGCCAGGTGAAGGATCTCAAGTCGGGCGGAAGCGAGACGGTCGCTTTCGACGCCGTGGCAGCGGCCGTAAAGAAGGTGCTGGCGGGCTATGCGGGCGAACGGAACAGTGGACAGGGAATAGTGGACGGGGCGTAGGTGATTGCTTTGGGCCGTTTTTCTCGTTTTCGGTTTTGAGGCAGAGTCGGATATCGATGGGTAAAATACTTGCGTTTGTTGGGAGTTTGCGGCGGGAGTCGTTCCATCGCCGAGCGCTGGCGATCGCTACACGCGGGGCCGAGGCGGCTGGGGCGAGTGTGATCGTCATCGATCTGGCCGAGTAGATGCTGCCGCTGTTCGATTAGGAGGTGGAAGCGGCCGAGGGATTGCCCGATGCGGCGAAGCAGCAAGCGGACGTCGAAGGCGTCGGCCGGGCGCTGGCGGAATTGCTGGAGAAGGTCGCGCGGCAATAACGGTTTCGCACCTTCCATTGCCAAAGTTCGGTTCGGGGCACGCGGTTGCG
>JBBDYI010000166.1:2582-3903 GCA_040901705.1 Pirellulales bacterium
CCCCCGAACCTTGTCGAATCAAATCGCCGCCATTTCGACGTCCTCGAGCTGCTCCTTGAGCCGCTTGCGGGCGACGTGGAGCCGCCGCTTGATGGTGCCGATCGGCGAACGGAACGCCGTGCTCATCTCGATGAGCGATTGCCCGTCGACGTAGAACGCCACGAGCGTATCGCGATCGAGCTGACCCAACCGATCGAGTCCGGCGCGAACCTGCCGCGCCCGCTCTTGGTCGAGGGCGACCGCCAACGGCGTGCGGGTTTCGACGTTTACCGTTTCGATCGCTTCGTTCTCGACCGGCGCGACCGGCCGACGCCGCACGGCCCGGTTGATGGCCATGCGGTGCGTGATCGACACGATCCAGCCGGCGAACGCCTCGGGTACGCGGAGCTGGCCGATCTTCAACAGCGCCTGGACGAACACTTCCTGGCAAAGCTCCTGCGCCTCGCCGTGATCGCCCAACCGCCGGAAGCCAACGTTGTAGACGGTGTTCTCGTAGCGCCGGAACAACTCGCCGAACGCTTCGCGGTCGCCCATCTGCGCGGCGTTGACCAATTCGGCGGTCGTCCGCTCGACGTCGATCGTGGTGATGTTATCTTCTTCCAAAACGGCGGACATGGGGAGACTCCGACAAAAAGCTCGTGTGTGTAGGAAGGCAATCGCGAAACGCGGGAGTCGACCGCACTTCGAGCTCAATACGTCGAACGCCATGCACGAACAGTCGCCAGTGCAACTGGAGCGTGCGCCGTTCGACCGCCCGAAGTCCGGATCGGCCGCCGCCGTGGCTGTATTCCGTTTCTCAGTTACGGAAGTATTCAGCTACGACTGGACGGCGCGTGCGGCAGGCGGTGCATCGGTTGCCACCGCTGCCGCGCGGGAATGCCCGCGCGCGACATCCCGGCTTCCCTGGCGGCAAACGCCGCGGCCGCGGTCGTGCAATACGATGCACTCGTCGTACATGACGAGGGCTTCGCGCACGATTTGGCCTTGGGCCGGGACACGAATAGATGCGCATCGGCGAGGGAGCGCAACCGATCGCGACCGGCGACGACGACGTTGCTCTGGCGGACGCCAAAGACGAAGCGGCTGCGGTTGTTGATCGAATTACGCATGACTGGCTCCCTGCGCGATGGCGCGGTCGGAGAGAAAAAGGAACGCTGAACTTGAAACAATCCTAACGAATTCATCGGCCGTCGGGCTTCCGGCGAACAAGCCGGAACCGGCAACCGACGCAAAAACTCACTGCTTATCCCAGAACTGTAGGAGGCGAATCCTTTCGCCGATAGATTCGCTCGACAGTGCCTCGGCTAAAGTATTCGCCTCC
>JBBDYI010000167.1:0-26260 GCA_040901705.1 Pirellulales bacterium
CGCTAGCAGCTATCGCCAAGCCAGCTAGAAAAAACAAACCGCGACATGCACCCCACAATCGAGAACCCTCAGGCTCGCCAACCGCGCAAACCCTTCCTCATCTTTCGGCCCAGCCGCAACCAGTTATTTTGCCAGACTTCCCCGGCCAGACTACCCGGCGCCAACCGCACGCCCAAAACACGCCCGCAACAGTCCACGTCAATCTGCGCAGCCCGCAAGCCCAAATTCAGGCCAACCTGCCGCCGGTATTGCCGCAGCCACTGAAAAAAAACGCGAGTAATGCTCACAAATTCCCTCTTTCGGCCGGTGCGGTCCGCCCGCGGCCAGCCCACCCAGAGCAGCCGAGAAACTAACCTCCAAACGCAAACAAATTGCCAAACAGCGAACCAAGCAAAGTCGCCCGCAACCAGGCAGCTTTCTACCACAACGCCTGGCCCAATTTCCACAAGAATCCGGCCAAGATTCTTTCCGGCCGGCGGTGAATGAACGACGTCCGCTGGCGGTCGCTTATGCTTCTTCCGCCGCTTGCACGTAGTCCTTCCCGCGATATTTCAGCGCGACGACGATGAACACCAATGCCGCCACCAGCATCGCACAGGTGAACAGCCAATAGTAGTCCGCGCCCGTGATCCGCCGATTTCCCTGTTCGTCTTGCAGGGCCCAATTGACGATCGCCGTCAGGCCATTGCCCGCCGACACCGAAAGAAGATACAGCGACATCACGAACGACTTCATACTTGGCGGTGCCTGAGTATACGAAAATTCCAAGCACGTGACGGATACCATCACCTCGGCCGTCGTGAGCACCAAGAAAGGCAGCGCTTGCCAGGCCACGTGCAGATCCACGCCTTTCTCGAGTTGGGCCTCGATCAGCGCCGCCATCGCGAATGCAACGACGGTCACGAAGAATCCCGCGCTCAGCTTACGAAGTGGCGTGAGGGTGACATATTTTTCCGCCTTCGGGTAAATCACGAACGAGAACAGCGGAATCAATAGCAGGATCAGCACCGGATTGATGACTTGCACTTGCGCCGGGTCGACCTCGTAGGACGCCGGAATTGTTTCCGGCATCATCGTATGCAGCCACTCGAGACTGAAAGCACGGTTCATGTGCTTCGCCTGTTCGACCCACACCGAACCCGATTGGTCGTACAAACTCCAGAACATCGCCACAAAAATGTAAATCAGCGACAGCCGCAGCAGCGCCGACCGACCCTCGCCGGGCACGATCGCCTCTTTCAAGAAACTGGGGCCACGCGGCGGCACATGCACGTATTTGTATCGCCCCAACCAAAACACGACCGTCGCCAGCGCCATGAATATGCCCGGCACGCCAAACGCGACGTTCGGGCCATATCTTCGCAGAAGTTCGGGAGTCAAAATCGTCGAAATGGCCGAGCCAAAATTGATCGATAAGTAGAACCAGCCGAACACTCTTGAGAGCAAGTGCTCGTTTCGCTTGCCGAACTGGTCGCCGACGATCGACGACACGCACGGTTTGATGCCCCCCGCGCCCAGCGTGATCAATGACAATCCGATAAACAGGCCGAGCCGCGTGTCGTCCAGCGCCAGCGCCAAATGCCCGCCGCAATAGACGAGCGACAGCCAAATGATCGTGCGGTACTTGCCAAAGAATGCGTCTGCGAGAATCCCGCCCAGCAGCGGCGTGAAATAGACGCCCGCCACGAACCAGTGATACGCTTCCGTTCCCTCTCCAGTCGTCATCGGCGCCACTTCGCCCAGCCGATTGCGCAAATGCTCCGTCATGAAGATGTACAGGATCGTCCTCATCCCGTAGTAGCTGAACCGCTCCGCGGCTTCGTTGCCGATGATATATGGAATCGACGGCGGCATGCCCTCGATCGATACCGGCGTCGTGCGGAATCCGCCAGCCGAGTCTCCTTGGGCCGAAGTCGTTGCGTCGCGAGATTGATTAGGATCGGCCATGCGGTGATACGCTCGGTGGGTTTGAACGATGGCGCAAAATTTAGCGCAAAGGCGAACACTCTATCCGATCACGAATGCCGCGCGACATGGCGACCGCAAGCAGTGTACTCTCGACCGCGACCGTCGCGACACAACGCAGTGCGACCCATTATGGGCATTCGTTCGAGCGTGGCAATCCGCAGCAAGGCGATTCGGTGGCGCTGCCCAGACAAGACAGTTTTTCAAGACAACGCAAACGTCGCCGGAAAACGAACACGATCGCCACCGCGCCGCACCACGCCAGTTGCCCCGCCGCCGGCTCGCAAACCGCTGCCGCCGACCGCGCAGCCGAAACCGCCGCATCCGGCGGCATCGAAAGATACCCCTGCAAGATCGCCAAATCCGCCAGCGACGTCTTCCCGTCCCCGTCGAAATCCCCATCGCTCCAACTCGCGTCCCCGCCCATCCCAAACCGCTGCGCAAACACCGCCACGTCCGCCCGATCGACCGTCCCGCTGCCGTCGAGGTCGCCCGGCGCCGGTTCTGGCAGCAACGACAATTCGGCAATCAAACTCGACCCGCTCACCGGCGACAAACCCAGCAGCGCCAGCGCGAGATTCCCCGTATCGCCGTTTCGCAGCGGCTGCAGCGGCGCGGTATAGTCTGGCCGCGTATCGCCGGGATCGTAGCGGTTCGTCAGGATCGAATAGAAATCGGCCCCCGCCGGCACGCCCGGCCCCCACAGAAACGTCGGAATCGTATAGCTTCCCGCGTCCAACGGATCGGTATGCGTCTCTCCCGTTCCGCCGTGGTCGGCCGTTACGATCACGGCCGTTTTACCCGCGAAGTCGACGTCGCTCGCCACATAATCGAGAATCCGCCCGATCCGCTCGCCCGTCGCGATCACCGAATCGCGATAAGCGTCGCTTTCCCAATTCGTCGCGTGCCCGGCCGTATCTGGGTCGACGATATGCACAAAACTGTACGTCCGCGGGTTGACGTCCATCGCGGCCAGAAACGCCGTCACCTCCTCGTCGCTGCCATCCTGCAAGTTGAAATAGTCGTCGATCTTGTCCCGCCCATTGTCCGCGCCGAGCGTGTCCTCCACGCCGTGGTCGGCGTCGTAGCTCCGCTCGACGAACGCCGCCAGCCGCGTCTTACTCGCAAAAAACGCCGTTCCCCATCCACGATCGTGTACTGCGTCGAACACGCTCGGAATATACCCCAACTCCGCGTTGCCGATGCTATGAATCGTCGCGTTCGACGCCGGGCTGTTGCTCGTCACACCGTGATGAACCGTGCTCGGCTGTCCCGCCGGCTGCAAGATCGGCCGGCCCGTCAACATCGACGTGTGATTCGGCACCGTCGTCGTCAAGTCGAAATCCGACCGGGCGTTGAACGTAAACGCCCCTTCGGCCATCAACCGCCCAAACGCCGGCACCGACTCCGGCGCATTGTCGAGCAAGCTCCGCAGCATCGCCACGTTCAGCCCGTCGACGCTCACGTGAACGACCCGCTCTACCGGCTCCGCCTGAGCAACGCCCGAAAGCGCTAGTACGACCGCCGTCGCAAACGCCGTCGCAAACACCGTCGCAAACACCGTCGCGAATGCCGTTGCGAATGCCGTTGCGAATGCCGTCGCGACCGGTCCACTATTGAGCCACCCAAGCTTCATGATCCCGCTCCTTCGCCACGAAGGTCCGACGTCCGTTTATGCAGAATGAGCCTAGTATGAGCGTTCTGTGGAGCAAACGCGAATCGAATCATCGACCTGCCGGCCATTGACCACTTTCCCGCTGCCCAAATTCGGTCGCGGGCAAGCGGCAAACGGCCGAGAACCCGCGACAGTTCGCAATCGCTCGGCTATCCGGCCCGTTCCCGTCAGCCGCCGGTCGAGGCCGGAAAAAAACTTGAACGCATAAACGCGATTCGATATAACACGGTTCAGCGAGATCGCCTCGATGGGCGCAATTTCGTCGGTCAAGCTGCACGACGCCCGGCCGTTCGACTCGCACCTCACCAGCGGGAGCGCGGATATGCTGACCTTCCACGACCGGACACGACGTCTCGGCCGCCGCGACTTCCTCCGCGTCGGCGGGCTGGGACTCGGCGGCCTGGGTTTAGGCGGACTGTCGCTGGCCGACCTGCTGGCCGCCCGTGCCAACTCCCGCGACGGGGTGTTGCGAGACAAATCCGTAATCCTGCTGTTTCTCCACGGCGGTCCCAGCCAGATCGAAACGTTCGATCCCAAGATGTCCGCGCCCGACGGCGTTCGCAGCGTCACCGGCGAAGTGGCGACGTCGATTCCCGGCGTGACGTTCGGCGGCTCTTTCTCGAAGCTCGCCGCTCTGGCGGACAAGGTCAGCGTCGTCCGCAGCTTTCGCACCGGCGACGGCAACCACGACATCAAGCCGGTCGTTTCCAAGTCGTCGCACGGGGCGAATCTCGGCTCGCTTTATTCGCGCGTGGCAGGCACGAATCATCCCCAGACCGGCATGCCGACCAACGTCGCGCTGTTCCCCCGCGCGGTTTGGCCCGAGGCGAAGGCGGCGGAAGAAAGTTTCGGCAAGTTCGCCGCGACGGGCACCATCGGCAGCGCGTACGCCCCGTTCGTTCCCGGCGCCGGCGGCGCGATGCAGCGCGACATGCAACTCGAACTGCCGCGCGAGCGGTTGGACGACCGCCGTTCGCTGCTTGCGCAGCTCGATCGATTTCGCCGCGGCCTCGACGACGATGGCGGACTTGGCCGGCTCGAGCAGCAGGCGTTTTCGACGATCCTCGGCGGCGTGGCCAAAGCGTTCGACCTATCGAGCGAAGATCCTCGCGTCGTCGAGCGCTACGACACGGCCCCATTGGTCCGGCCCGATGCGATCAGCCGCAAATGGAACAATTACAAGAACTACGTCGACAACGCCCAGACGCTCGGCAAGCTGCTGCTGCTCGCCCGCCGGCTGTGCGAGGCCGGTTGCGGATTCGTCACCGTGACGACGAATTTCGTGTGGGACATGCACGCCGACGTGAACAATGCCAGCGTTTCCGAGGGCATGGAGTACATGGGCCGGCCGCTCGATCACGCCGTCGCCGCGTTCATCGAGGACGTCGCGGCCCGCGGCCTGAGCGACAAGATTCTGCTGGTCGCGTGCGGCGAAATGGGGCGCACACCGCAGGTGAACAAGAATGGCGGACGCGACCATTGGGGAAACCTCGCGCCGCTGCTGCTCTGCGGAGGCGGATTGAAGATGGGCCAGGTCGTCGGCCAGTCCAACCGCAACGCCGGCGAACCCGCCACCGAGCCGTACACCATCGACCACCTCGCCAGCACCGTTCTGCACACGCTCTTCGACGTCGGCCAACTCCGCATCCAACGCGGCGCGCCCCAAGAAGTGCTCAAGACAGCAACGGCGGCCGGGACGATCGTCGAATTGACGGGCTGAAGAAACGACGAGCAGCGGCAAGCGACAAGGCGAGAAGAAAGTTTAAGGTTCAATTCGTACCATCGTCGCACTATGAATCGACTCCGTCGGCATTGAACAAGTCGGTCTGTGTTCGCGTCGACCTTAGACCTTGAACCTTATTCGAACCTTGATACTTGAACCTTGATACTTGAACCTTGATACTTGAACCTTGAACCTTTCCTCACGACTATCCTGGCCGCGGCATCGCCAGGCTATGCAGGATCAGCACCGCCCCGATCGAGATCGCTGCCCAGCCGGCCCATACCGGCGGCGCGACGCTTCGCAACGGCGCAGAGCCTCCGCCGCCCAGGGTCTCTAGCGACACAGTGGCCGCGCCGACCGCCGCCTGCTTATCGGCCGAGCCGAATTTCTCGACCACGAATTTGGTCGTCGGCGCGTTGAGCACGTACGAATCGACCATCCGCAACTGGATGCCCAATAGCACGACCACGATGCCGATCAAGAAATACTGATTGCGGTTGAGTTCCATGACGACGACTCTCCGAGTGCTCGTATGGATTGGTATCGTTCGCGACGGAAAGATTCTCCATCCCCGGGCCGGATGTAGCGGATTTCTCGCCGCCGCACCGCCGGCAAGCCGTCCGCCGCGACGCGGTCGTAGCCCCTGTAGCGATCGAAACGAATGCGAGCGTTACGGCGCGATCAACCCTTCGCGGAGCGCGAACAAAGTCAATTCGCCGGCCGTATAAATCCGCAGCTTGTCGCGCAAGTGGTACTGATGCTTTTCCACCGTCTTGCGGCTGAGCCCCAGCAGCTTGGCCAATTCGTCGCAGTTCATCCCCTGCGCCAAATAACGCAGCACCTCCGCTTCGCGCGGAGTGAGCGCAGAAAGCCGCGACACGGGCGGTTGCCCTTGAATCTTCAACACCCGTTCCGCCGCCGGCGGAGACCAGTACGTGCCTCCGGAGAGAACCTGCTCAATCCCCTTGACGATCTGATCGAACGGCTCGCCCTTGGTCAAATACCCGTCGGCCCCGCTTTCCAACGCCCGATCGATGTACCGATCGTTCGTAAACGCCGAAAAGAACATCACCTTGCTGCCGGGCGAAGCATTCTTGACCCGCGCCGCGGCCTCGAACGGATCCGGCCCCGGCATCGACACGTCGAGCAACACCAGGTCCGGCTTGCACTTCTGAACCGCGCCGATCAGCCCCCGCGCCGACTCCAACCGTTCGACCACGCGAAAACCGGCCGACGCAAGCCGGGCCGCAACGGCCTCGGATACCGCAAGGTGATCGTCGACCAGAATGATCGAAGGTTGCGGCGTCATTGGTAATGGTGTTCCCTGCCCGAAACCCCAGATGCAAATCAAGCATCGGCGGTGCGCAGTTGACGTGTAATTCCATGCTATGCCCGGCCCACCGCCGCAGCAACAAATTAGTCGTTCGGCCGCGCTTGGCAAGGGATGGCCCGGAGTCCGCCACGATGAGTACGCCATGCGAGAAATCCGCGCAAAGCTAACCGTTCCTCGCCACTGCTTCGCCGAGACTACGCAACCAACGGTGTGGACTTCCGCCGAGGCCGCGACGCACCGCCAAGTCACACAGACGCGATCGCCGCGGCGCCAATAAGCGAACAGAGAGATGCACCCGCACAGGCCGCGTCGCGTCATCGCAAGGTGGGAAATGCGTGCCGCAAGCATTTCCGCTGCGCCAAGTTCAGCAATTCAATGCCCTTTCCGGCCAGCGCAAGCATTTCGTTCAGTTGTTGCAGTGAAAATGTCGCAGACTCGCCGGTTCCTTGCACCTCGACGAACTGCCCGCCGCCGGTCATCACGACGTTCATGTCCACCTCGGCGTCGACGTCCTCGCGGTAATCGAGGTCGAGTACGGCGCGGCCCGCGACGATCCCCACGCTCACCGCCGCCACGCTGTCGCAGAGCACCAACCGCTGCTTGTCGTCGCCGTTCGGCAACGAAATCGACCGCACGGCGTCGACCAGCGCGATCCACGCTCCGGTAATGCTCGCCGTTCGCGTGCCGCCGTCGGCTTGCAGCACGTCGCAATCGATGGCGATCGTCCGCTCGCCGATGGCGTCGAGATCGATCGCGGCCCGCAAGCTGCGGCCGATGAGCCGCTGAATCTCGGTAGTCCGCCCGTCGAGCTTTTCGCGTTCGCGGCGTTTCCTTGGCCGCGTGCTGCCCGGCAGCATGTTGTACTCGGCCGTCAGCCAGCCGCGCCCCTTGCCGGCCATCCATTGTGGCACCGACTCGTCGACGCTGGCCGTGCAAAGCACGATCGTTTCGCCCGACTGATACAGCACGCTCCCAGCAGCCGACCGCGTGTACTTGCGCTTGATTTTCACCGGCCGAAGTTCATCGCGTGTACGGCCGTCGTGGCGAGCCTCGTGGCGAGCGTCGTGGCGAGACATGGAATTCCCCGTGGCAATTGTGCGCCTGGCAAACGTAAACGGCGCGAGGATTCGCGCCGCAATTGGGCAACGGTAAACGGCCTTACTCGCGGCCCAGCAGCCACGTCAGCACGCCCTTCTGCACGTGCATCCGGTTCGCCGCCTGCTCGACGACGACGCTTTGCGGCCCGTCGATCACCTCGGCCGCGACTTCCTCGCCGCGATGCGCCGGCAAGCAGTGCAGAAAATATGCGTCGGCCCTCGCCAACGACATCAGCTTGCCGTCGACTTGAAATCCCGCAAAATCCTTCAGCCGCCGTTGCGATTCGGCCTCTTGTCCCATGCTCGTCCACACGTCGGTGTAAACGGCAGACGCCCCGCGCACCGCTTCGGCCGGATCCTCCGTAAGCGCCAGCTTTGCATTCGGTTCCTCGCTTCGCAGCCGCGCCAGAAACGGCTCGTCGAAACCGTAGCCTTTGGGCGCCGCCACCGACAGCGGCAAGTCGAGCCGCGCGCAGCCGATCGCCAGACTACGGGCCACGTTGTTGGCGTCGCCGACGTAGGCCACCTTATGGCCGGAAAACTTGCCGAGTAGCTCGCGCAGCGTGTACAGATCGGCCAAGCCCTGGCACGGGTGCGTGTAATCCGTCAAGCCGTTGATCACCGCGCACGTGCAATGCTTGGCAAGCTCGGCCACCGTTTCGTGCCGGAACGCCCGCACCACGATCGCGTCAACGTATTGACTGATCACGCGGCCGAAATCCGCCAGACTCTCGCGGGCGTTGAATCCGACTTCGCTGCCGAGAAACAGACTATTGCCGCCCAGGTGCGCAATCCCGGTTTCGAAACTCACCCGCGTCCGTAGCGACGGCTTCTCAAACAGCAGCGCCACCACGCGGCCCGGAAGTATCGTCTCGCGCAGACCGGCAGCGTGCTTCGCCTTCAGATCGCGCGTGATGGCGAAAATCGCCTCGATCTCGGCGGTCGACAAATCGAATAACGAAACCACGTGTCGCATGGCCAAACCCTCGCGCGGCATATGAAAAAGCGGTCCGGACAACTACGGCCGCACGGTGCGGATCGCGTCGCAAAGAATGTCGCAGCCCTCGTGAACCTGCGCCGCGCTGAGATTCATCGCCGGCAGCAGCCGAATCACCACGCCTTGCGTGCAATTGATGAGCAAGCCTCGCTCCATGCACGCCCTCACGATCGGCGCGCCCTCGACGGCCAACTCGATGCCGATCATCGCGCCGGCGATCCGCAGATCGCGGACCAGGTCGCATTCGCCGCGCAGCGCTCCGAGCCGCGCGCGGAACACGGCGGAGATCGCGTCGACGTTTTCGAGCAAGCCCTGAGACTCGACCATCTCGATGGCCGCGATTCCCGCCCGCGCCGCGATCGGATTGCCGCCGAACGTCGCCGCGTGCATCCCCGGCCGCAAACTCGGCGCAATTTCCTTCGTGGTGAGCAGCGCGCCGCCCGCCACGCCGCCGCAGATCGCCTTGGCCAGCGTCATCACGTCGGGCGTCACGCCGGCCCGCTGATAGGCGAACCACTTGCCGGTCCGGCCGCAGCCGGTTTGCACTTCATCGAACATCAACAGCAGACCGTTTTCGTCCGCCAACCGCCGCAGTTCCTGCAAAAACCCATCCGGGGCGATCCGCACGCCCCCTTCGCCCTGGATCGGTTCGACCAGAATCGCCGCCGTCTCCTTGTCGATCAGCCGCGCCACCGCTTCCGCGTCCCCGAACGGAGCGTACATGAACCCGGCCATCAGCGGACCGAGACCCTCGTGATATTTCGGCTGCGCCGTCGCCGCGGTCGCTCCCAGCGTGCGGCCGTGAAATCCGCCCTCGAATGTGATGATTTTGTAGCGTTCTTTCGGCGTGTGCAGCCGGGCCAGCTTGATCGCCGCCTCGTTCGCCTCTGTCCCGCTATTGCAAAAGAACGCCTGTCCGCCAAAGCTCCGCTCGCAGAGCATTTTCGCCCACAAGCCCTGGGCGTGCGTGTGCCACGTGTTCGGCACGTGAATCAACGTCGCCACCTGGTCCTGCACTGCCCTCACGATCGGCTCGGGACAATGGCCCAGCAAGTTGCAGCCCCAACCGGGAAAGAAGTCCAGATACCGCTTGCCCTCGGCGTCCCACACGTAAGAACCCTCGCCGCGCTCCAGCGCCAGCGGATACCGGGTATAGTTCGGCACGACATATTCTTTGAATAGGTCGATCGTCTCGGCGGAACTAGGGCAAGTGGTCGTCGACATCGCTGGGGCTGGGGTTGGAGGTAAAAAGCGGTAGGTCAGGCAAAGCGGCCAAACGGCCGCCCATCATCGAACAACGCAACCCGCGCCTGCCTGACGGAATTACGTTATGAGACTCATGTCGCTCCGGCGGTTCGCAAAATCTCCGTCCCCACGCCGCGATTCGTGTAAATTTCCAGCAGCAACGAGTGCCGCAGCCGCCCGTCGATGATATGCACCTTGCCCACGCCCCGTTCGAGCGTTTCCAGGCACGCCTCGACCTTGGGAATCATGCCCGACTCGATCACGCCGCTCGCGATCAGTTCGCGAGCCTCCACGTCGGTGAGCGAGTGAATCAGCGACGCCGCGTCGTTCTTATCGCGGCGCACGCCATTCACATCGCTCAGATACATCAGCTTCTCGGCCCCCAGCGCCTGGGCCACCGCCGTGGCGGCCGTATCGGCATTGACGTTGAGCTTCTCGCCGCCGTCGCCCAAACACATCGACGGAATCACCGGCACTTGCCCGGCGTAGCACAAATTGTCGATCGTCGTGCGGTCGACCTTGGTCACATATCCGACGTAACCCAGATCGACCGAACTGCCATCCACGTCCGGCAACGCCAGACGATGCCCCGACAGCACGTTCGTCGTGCGGAAATTGAGCGGTTGCGCCCGCCCGCCCATCTCCTCGATCCGCGCCGCCAGAGCCTCGTTCGTTTCGTAGGCCAGCACCCGCTCGACGATGTCCCGCGTGGCCTCGTCGGTGTAGCGGCGTCCCTGGATGAAGCGCGGCTCGATCCCGGCCTCCTGCATCTCCCGGCTGATCGCCGCCCCGCCGCCATGCACCACGACGGGCCGCATGCCAACCGTTTCCATGAACACGATGTCGACGAGCAAGTGCCGCAGCGCCGTCTCGTCCTCCATCACGCTGCCGCCGAGTTTGATCACCACGACCTTATCGCGGAACCGGCGGATCCAGCCCAAAGCCTCGATCAGAACGTCGGCCTTTTCGATCGCATCACGCAACGGCGGAAACTCCACAACTCAAGCCAAGCGGCAACACCCATCGGCCCCCAACGCCGCCGGCGACAAACGGGACGATTTGCCTTGCCCACGCGAAGGTCCAGCACGGGAAACCCCACATTCTACCGCTGCCGAAACCCGTGTCAACGAAAACGCCGTTGCGATAGTGTCCTTGGTGTCCTTCGCGGCAAATTGCGGTAGATTGGTACGTGGGCGCGGCGAATTGGATGGCGCCCATGTTGGCGCCATGTGCGCAATCTTGGCACGTCGGGATGTTGACCGACGCATCGCAGCCGCGACACAACGGCGTGTGTATTCGCGGATTTGGGCCATGTTTCGAAAGTTCGACTCGTTTGCCCATAATGGCGGTCGTAATCCGGTAGTCGCCGCCACTTGCGCCGCGTGGGTTCGATCAACGTGCTGTACGTATGGAACGTCGAAAAGCGAGAATTCTGATCGCTGGCGGAAGCGAGTCTGGCCGCACTCGACTGAAGGCATACCTCGACGGCGCTAACCGCGAATTCGCTGTGGAGGTCGACGGTCGCGGCGCATTGGCGGCGATTTCGAGCTTTGGCCCGGATTTGGTGGTGCTCGGCGCGATCGAGTCCAAACCGATCGGTCTCGAGGTCTGTAAGCAACTAAAGCACGACCCAGCGACCGCCGGTGTGATGGTGCTGATGATCGTCCCGCTCGGCGATTTGGGCGACATCGAACGGGTCGTCGAGGCCGGTGCGGACGATTTCTTGTCGGAACCGCCCCATGCCGCCGAGTTGCGCACTCGCGTCGACAACTTGCTACGGCTCCGCTTATAATCCCCGTTCGACAATCCAAGCGAGCCAAGCAATATCCGCGCCGCCCGCGCCGCGCCCCTCTTGCCCTTCGACGATGTCCCAACGCAAAAGCCGAATTCTGATCGCCGACGACAACGAGCCGAACGTTGAGTTGTTGCAGGCCTATCTCGACGGCGTCGACTGCGACGTGGCCGTAGCCGTCGACGGTCGCGATGCGCTCGACAAGGTCGCGTCGTTTTCGCCCGACTTGATCCTGCTCGACGTGATGATGCCCAAGCTGAGCGGCTTCGAGGTCTGCACCCAGCTCAAGAACGACCCGGCCACTCGCGGCATCATGGTCCTGATGGTCACGGCGCTCAACGAATTGGGCGACATCGAACGGGCCGTCGACGCCGGCACCGACGATTTTCTCAGCAAGCCGGTCAACAAGCTGGAGCTGCTTAAGCGGGTCGAAAACATGCTCCGCCTGCGGCACGTGAGCGACGAAGTCGATCGCCTACGGCAGTACATTCAGCAAATGGAAGACGAAAGCGGGCCGGCGGCAAAAGCTTGAGCGCCGAGGATGCAACGCACAAAGCGAATGGCGGATGGCCTCGATCGCCCGACCCATGCGCCCGACCCCTGCGTCCGTCGCTACGCACCCGTCTTGGTCGACGCATGGGACTCGCTCTCGGCCGGCGCCACACGGCGCGACACGAAGAGTTGCGGCACGGACGTGATCGTGCGGGCAAGGAACAGCGCCCCGACCAGCGCGCAGGCGGCCGCGGCGGCTAAGTATCGCTCGTCGTGGTTCAGGTTGAGCAGGTAGACGGCAGCGGCGGCAGCGAACGACACCGCGCTCACCGCGGCCTTGCCGATCACGTTGGGAATCATTTGCCGCGCGCCGTGGCGGGTAATCGCCACGCGGGCGTTGAGGTTCGCCAATTCGCGCATCGCCGCGACTTCCTCGGGCGTAACCGTCTTGGTCGAGCGTTGCGGCGGTCGGGGGCGCTCTTCGACAGGCTTGGCAATCGTCCCGCTCGTCGCCGACCGTTTTTCGCCGCCGCGCGGTGCGGACGACGCCGGCGACGGAGCATGATTCGTCGCGCCCGACTGAGGCTCGCTGCCTTTGCCGCCAACCCGCTTCATCAGATTGGCCATATACCGTTCGATCGACTCCTGATCGTCACCGATCGCCTGGGAACCTATCGGTTCGGCCGCCTGGGACGCTGGCGATGTGGCGGAACGTGATCGCGGCGTTGGCGGAGCCGCATCGTCGTTCGGTTCGTCGTTCGGTTCGTCGTCGGCGAAGTCGATCTTGTCTTTCAGCAGCGCCCACGTGCTCAAGCCCGACAATCCGCCGTCGCCCTGCACGGAACTGCCGGCGTCGTCTCCGCCACCGGTCCGAACCGCGTGCGGTTCGCCGACTGCGTCGAATTCCCGCACCCGAGCGTCGAATTCAGCCCGGTCGCGTTCGAACCGCGAGCGTGCCGCGAGCAAATCCTCTGCGTGCCGCTCCAATTCCGCGCGCTGGGCGGCAAAGTCGGCTTCGGCGGACGCTCGGCTTGCGTCGGAATCGTTCGCGGCGCCGCTGGCGGCAACGCCGACCGGCAAGCGAGCGGATGCGGCCGTGTAACGCTCGACTTCCTCGCGTGCGGCGGCAATTTCGCCGTCCCGCTGGGCGAGTTGATGGCGGACGTCGGCCAATTCCGAACAAAGCTGCTCGTAGCGGGACGTCTCTTCGATGAGCGCCGCGGCCCGCTCGCGGGCGGCATCCAAGTCTCTGCGCCACGTTTCGAGTTCCTCGGCCTGGCGAGCGACTTCGACCGCCCGTTCTTCCAACTGGCGACGGTGTTGCTCGCTCTCGGTCTTCCAGGCGTCGCGGTCTTGATCGAGATTCTTGCGGCGGGCGAGGATTTCGGCCAGTTGATGTTCGACCTGAGCGTGCAGGCCCTCCATCTGGTTTTCGGCGGCCTGGCGCTGGGCCTTCCACTGGCGATGGTCTTCCTTCCACCGATCGTGCTCCGCGGCATGTACGGCGTGCTGGGCATCGAGTTCCCGCTTCGCTCGCTCGATCTTCTCGCGTTCTTCGTCGATTTGTCGCCGGGCTTCGTCGTTCTCCTCGCCAGCCGCCGGCGAAGCCTCGTGAGACTCGGCAACGGCCGCCGAGCGGGATTCAATTTCAAGCTCGCGGCTTTCGACGGCCTGCTCGCGCTGTTTGACTTCTTGCTCGCGCTGGTCGAGTTGCCCTTCGCGGGACTCGAGCTGCGAATGCCGGCGTGAAAGTTCGGCTTCGCGCTCGGCCAGCGCGGCCGCGGCTGCCTGGGCCGATTCCTCTGCCGCGGCATTCGGCGCGGCATCCGACGCCGATTTCCCTTTGGCGGATGGCGCGAACAACGAGCGGACCTCGCTCATGGCGACGGTCATCGTCGGTTCGCCGGTCGCCGCAGCGGCGTCAAAACTCGTCACCGCCGAGGGCGCGAACCCATCTCGTTGCGACATGATTTGCGTCGCACCCGAATCGGCCGTCTGCGGCGCGACCGATTCGCTCCAGATCGGTTGGCCGGGGGTCGGTTGGCGGGGTACGGATTCGCCCGATTCGTGGACGATCTCGAATTCGATCGGCCCGCAGCGAAGCCGGTCGCCGACGAGCAACTGCCGGTCGTCGAACGGTTCGCCGTTGACCAACGTATCGGCCGACCAGCGGCGAACGACTGTGTTGGCCTTGCCGCGGACGATCAGGCAGTGAACGGGGCGCACGTCCCGGCCACAGAGACGCAGCGTACAGCCCCGCGACGATCCGATCGTACATTTCGCGGCGGTCAGCTTGACCAGTTGGCCGTCGCGCGGACCGCCCCGCACGCGCAGCGATAGCGGCGAGCCGGGCAGCGTTTGGTAGCCTGGGATGTGAGAGCCGTTGGGGTCTGCGACCGACATGGAATTTCCTTTCGTGGCGGTCCGTATTGCCGTCCTTCGCGGGGGGTGGGTTGCTCGGCCGGCGCGGCGCGGACAACGACCGGCCGCCAAGCGCAGGCTGCTCGGACAAAGTCGCCCCCCAGCGTGCAAGACGCACCCCTGAGAAGATTTAGCTTATCGCTGCGCCCGCCGACCGCCGCTCGCCCTGGCGGTGGCCCCCAGAGCGGCAATTTCCGCCGAGGGCGAAGAATCCGGTGGATAATTCTGCCGGTTGTGCCGATTATCGGAAGGCGAGAAACGACCACCGCGACGATGGGGGTGCCACGCACCATGCCGCCGCGGCGCTTTTTGTCAATACGGCGAAAGTGTCCGCAGTCCGGCCACAGAGCGGCAGAGGGTTTGCTCACCGCGGCCGGTTGCTGCGACGATCGTCGTAAGTTACCGCGTAGCAATTAGTTATTGCGAATTTGTCCAAGCCGTTTTGACGGATTTCGCGGCACCCGCCGCGGACGTTCGTCACATCGGCGGACCGCGCACTATAGTTTGTTTGCGGCGCTGGGGGGCTTTTGAGGCTCTTTAGTGCAGGATTGACTAGGGAAACGGACAGCAAGAAGACGAAGGACAACCAGGCACATTCGGCCGGCGGCCTGCCGTCGACCGACAAGAACAGAACGCGGAGCAATCATGGCACGCAAAGACGCCATCATGAACATGTACGAGATCCTGATCAAGCGTCGCGACGCACTACGCAGGGCACTCGCCGGCGATTTGAGCTCGCTTCGCGAGTTGCGTGCTCAGTCGACCTCCGGCGACGTGGTTGATGCGGCGCTCGATGCCGCGCATGATGAGATCAACTCGCAGTTGGCCGAGGTCGAAAGCCGAGAGCTTAAGAACATCGAACGGGCACTGTCCCGCATTCGTGACGGCGGTTATGGCGTTTGCGAAGGATGTGGGGAAAAGATCAAATTGGCCCGGCTCAATGCCCTGCCCTATGCGACCTGCTGCATCGAGTGCCAACGCGAACTGGAGCGGACCGGCGAGGCTAGCTTCGGCGGGTCCGACTGGGGAGATTTGCTCGACGCCGACGGCGACCGCGACCTGACGATCAACGACATCGAACTCGACGTCTCCTGATGCGATGCCGCCGCAACGGGCGGACCGACGCGACGGAACGCTCGCGCGGGAGTGCGTCGCTACGATTCAGGAGATTCATCGATGAAACATGTGCTTCGTGATGTCGTTTGCCGCGGACGAGCCGCTCGAACCTGCGGGGTCGCGCTGTTGGCGGTCGCCGCGCTGTTGGCGCTCGACTCCGCCGAATCCGCGGCGCAAGACCTCACGCCCGCCGACCGGACACGGATCTACGCCGAACTGGAACGCGAATCGGCCGAGGTCGAGCGATTTACCGGCGTGCTCAAAAAGGTCGCCCTGTTGGCCAAGGAAACCGTCGTTCATATCGAGGCCGACAAGGACATCCCGTCGAGCGGGCGGCACGTCGAAGAGGCCGGTTCTGGCGTGCTCGTCGAAATCGGCGGCAAGCACTGCGTCGTGACCAACCGCCACGTGGTCCGAGGCGCGTCGGCCGAACATATCAAGATTCGCTTGGGCGACGGCCGCGAGTTGCGGCCCAAAGAAATGTGGATGGACGAAGACACCGACCTGGCCGTGCTGGCAGTCGAAGGCAAGAACATCGTCGCGGCCCGGCTCGGCGATAGCGATCGACTCGACATCGGCGACATGGTCCTGGCCGTCGGCAGCCCGTTCGGACTCAGCCATTCCGTAACCTTCGGCATCATCAGCGCCCGCAACCGCCGCAATCTGGCCCTCGGCGATTCCGGCCTGAAGTATCAGGATTTCCTCCAGACCGACGCCTCGATCAACCCCGGCAATAGCGGCGGACCGCTGTTGAACCTCCGCGGCGAAGTCGTCGGCATCAATACCGCCATCGCCACCGAGTCGGGCAAGAACGAAGGCATCGGCTTCGCAATCCCCGCCAACATGGTTGCGCCGGTGGTGCGGCAATTGGTCGAAAACGGCCGCGTGCAGCGGGCGTTCTTGGGCGTGAATCTCGATTCCCGGTTCGGCATCACGGCGGCAAATCGGCTGGGGCTGAACCGGCCGCTCGGTGCGCTGGTGAAGGAAGTCATTTCCCGCTCGCCGGCCGAATCCGCAAAAATTCTCGCCGGCGACGTCATCCTGCGGTTCAACGACACGAAGGTCGACGACGACACGCACCTCGTCAACCTTGTCGCGCTCACGCCCGTCGGCAGCGAAGTGCCGGTCGTCGTGCTCCGCGAGAAGAAGGAAGTCCGGCTGGTCGTCAAGGTCGGCGAAAAACAGTCGGAGCAATAAAGCTTCGCGGAATGCTTGCCGGCAGACGCGCGTCGCGTTCGCGAACTCACGGTCCTGGATTCCCGCCCAGCGACTGGAGCAACTGCCGCGCTTGGGTATAGTTGGGATCGACCGCCAGCGCACGCTCTGCCGCCGCGCGGGCGTCGCCGAGGCGGCCATGTTTGGCGTAGATTGTCGCCAAGGCGTACGGGATATCGGCCCTGCGGGGATCGGCCTTTTCCGCGGCCACGAGCGCTTTGACCGCCTCGACCGGATCGCCGGTTTGATCCAGCGCCACGCCGAGGTTGTACCATGCCCGACCGTGGTGCGCGTCGAGTTCGACTGCCTTCGTTAGCGCTGCGATGGTCGGCGCCAAACTGCCCGATTCGTTCGTGGCCAACTCATGTCGCCCGAGGCCGAGCTTGTACCAATACTCCGCGTCGCGCGGCGCGATGCGCACGGCCGCTTCCAATTGCCGCACCGCGTCGGCCGGCCGCGATTGCATCGAGTAGCCGACGGCCAACGCATCGCGAATCGGAGCGCTGTTCGGATCCCACTTCACCGCCCGCGCGAACCACGTCACCGCGTCGTCCACTTCGCGCCGCGCCAGGTGCCACGTGCCGCGTTGCATTGCCCCGCCCGGCTGATCCTCGCTCTGCCGCAAGAACGTCAGCACGTCCTTGCCCGCCGGCGAAGTTTCGTCGAGGTGCGCCCGCAGCGCCCAACCGGCCGCCACGCGCACGCTCCGCGTCGAATCGTCGAGCAATGCGTGTAACGCACCGATCGTCGCAACGTGCCGCGCGTCGACGAGCGGTTCGAGCGCAAGCGCCGCCTTCTCGCGGACCAGCGGAAACTTATGCTCCGTCGCGGCGACGAGGGCCTGCTGCACCTCGGCCCGTTCGAGCAGACCGCCCTGCCGCAGCAACGTCGCCGCCGACGCTTGCCAGAACACGTTGTTCTCGTCGGCCAGCATCGCCAGCAGCGGCCCGCGCGCCTTCTCGACATCACCGTTGCGGGCGGCGGCAATTGCTTGCGCCCGTCGCCGCGTCGGCCGGTTCATTCGCTCGCCGTACCACTTTTCCACCGCCGCGAGCGACCAGTCGGCGTCCTTGTCTTCGTGACAGCGATTACAAGCGTTCGGAATCCCATGCTGCTTCGTCAGCAACGGGTCGGGTATCGTGAACCCATGATCGTGCCGCCGGTGCCGCTGCATGTACACCGTCTGCGGCATGTGGCAATTCACGCATTGCGAACCGGTGCTGTCCGCCTTGTGAAACGTGTGCGTCGCCACGTCGATCCGCGGCGACTTGGGAAACGAGCCGTTGTGACACTTCAGGCACAGCGCATTGCCCACGGCCAGCGGCTTGCCGCGATGCGGATCGTGGCAATGCAAACAATTCACGCCCGAGGCGTACATCCGGCTCGACAAGAACGACGTGAACTCGTAATCCTCCTCGTGGATTTGCCCGTCGGCGTAGAACAGCTCCGACAAGTCGGGCACGACCAGCGTATGGTCATCGAAATACGAATCGCCGGGCACGAAATCGCCGGTCAATTCGCCGCGCCGCGAATGACACGAGCCGCACACCGCGAGCCACTGCGTCGAAGTCAACTTCCGCGCCGTCGGGTCTTTGGCCTTCGCCTCTGCGGCCGTTTCATCATTTGACTTATCACCATGCACGTGCTGCCAGTCGACGTGATCGCGCATCGGGCCGTGACACGCTTCGCAACTCACCGTCGCTTCGGCCATCGCCGTGGCGTAATTGTCGGACGCCAGATCGTAATTCTTCCGCACCCGCGTGTTGTGGCACGTCGCACACATGCTATTCCAGTTCATGCCCCGCCCAGTCCAATGCCCCCACTCGCCCGGCCGCCGGTCCTCGTCGCCATAGACGTTGAACCACTCGTTCTTCGCCGGATCGTAGCTAAGCTCAAGCACCTGTTGCCGGCCAATCGACTTCGAGTGGGGTGCCACGGGTCCCTTGCCGGGTGCCACTGGCGTCTTGCCGGGTGCCACTGGCTCTGCCAGTGCCGAGTCGCCCTCCGACGTCGCCTCTGCGGCATCCACGATAAACTGCCACAGCGGACTCTCCCCGATCACCCGCCGCGCCACGTGCGGCCCAACTCGGTCGCCGGCCCCCAGCGTTTCAACGACATACGCCTCGCCGTCCTTCCGCACAGTGCTCGATTGCGTGCCGTGCTCGATGGTCCGCGTCGGTTCGAAGGCCGCATCATCCCGCTTCGGATCGAGCGGCCGCTCGGCCAGCCCATGATGCGAATGCCGCCAAGGCTCGAACTGCTCGGCGTGACACGCCCGGCAAGATTCCGAACCGGCATACGCGGCAAACGCAACCGCGTCGGACTCGCCCTTGCGAGCCACGACTGCGACCGGCCCATCGACAACGGACGGCCGAGCATCGTCGCCCCGCCCGTTCCACCACCACGCCACCGCCGCCAGCGCCCCACCGACGCCCAAGACAATCACCAGACTCTGAACTCGCCCCGACACACGGCCCCCTCTCGTCAAACGAAGCTCTAGTTACGCCGTCGGAAACCGCAGCCGATGCCCAAAAACTATGCCCAAAACCGATGCAACACCGCGGGCTGGCACATACGAATGCACCAAAATCCTGCCACAGATTGGTCATTAAAACCCACCAAGTGTTTATCCCGAAACCGAATTCTGTAGGAGGCGAATCCTTTCGCCGAATGCCCTGTCAAGCGAAGTTTTGGGCGAAAGGATTCGCCTCCTACAGTTCTCGGATAAGCACTAAGAACACCGAGCCGCGTTTCGAAAAACGCGAGTAATGCTCACAAATTCCCTCTTCCGAGCGGTTCGATAAGACAACTCCATGACCCGCAGCGCATAACGCGACGTGCCCAGAGACTCAACGCCCCTTCAAGGCCCCGCCTCAAACACGGCAGCCCATCGAACGCAGCATCATTGAACACCCGCCAAACTTAGCAAATCTCCGGCCCAATTTCCACCAAAAACCAAGCCAATCCGCGATCGCCCCGCCGCCCCCAGCACTGGCAGAGTTAATGTCATCCCACGATAATGGTGGCGAACGAGGCGCGCAACGTAGATTTCATCTCTCCGCCCAAAGTGACCAATACAACGTTTGTCATTCGTCCCCGGCTGAATCATGGGCCGCGAGGTGTATTGATCCGAGAAGAGAATGAATCTCATACATGTCCAAATCCGATTCCGTATCCGTGTTCGCGGCTTATGCGTCATCCAACTCTGGCTCATTGCCGTATCCAATCATTTCGACCTCGAAGCTGTCGTTCGCATAGAAAACGCGAAGCACCAACTGAATCGTCAAAAGAACGATCCGGCAACTAATTCGGACAAGTTGATTGTCAAGTGAATCCTGGCCGTTCCACTCATTAAGCTGACGCAACGAAGCAGTTCCGTGAGCGAACCTGTTTCTAACCGCTCGAACAAGATCAATTCCTTCGCCGGCGGAAGCTTTGATAACGGGGACAAGGTTGGGAGGAATGGCGGATCGTTCACGACCACACGTCGCGCGCCGAAGCGGCCGAAAAACCGCCGGCGTCGCCATAACGCTTGATGATGTGGCCCCACAGTGCCCAGGCTCGGATCGCACTGGAGCGGTTGGGCGACTTGGGCTATTCTCTGCGGCGGGCGAACCTTGGGCATCGCCGCCCGAACAAATTCCGGCCAAATCGCAGACGATTCCGCGGCCTGGGTTTCATCTTCCTTGTCTCGGTGAGGACGCTTTCGATGGCGATCGAGCAGTTGAGCGACGAACAAGTCCGGACGATGACCATCGAGGAGAAGGATCGATGGTGGCTCGCCAACGTGTACAAGGGCGACATGCCACAGCTCACGATTCGCTCGGCAATCACGGGCATGATGCTCGGCGGCGTGCTGTCGCTCACCAATCTATACATCGGCGCCAAGACGGGCTGGACGCTGGGCGTCGGCATCACGTCGGTCATTATGGCGTTCGCGATGTTCCGCACGCTGCAGTTCACGCTGAACGTGCGGGAGTTCACGATTCTGGAGAACAACTGCATGCAGTCGATCGCCACGGCGGCCGGCTACATGACCGCGCCGATGATTTCGTCGTTGGCGGCATACATGCTGGTGACGGGGACGGTCGTGCCGATGTACCACACGATGATTTGGATCATCGCGATCGCGCTGTTGGGCGTGCTGTTCGCCTTTCCACTCAAGCGGCGGTTTATCAACGACGAGCAACATGCGTTTCCCGAAGGCCGAGCGGCGGGCGTCGTCATGGACGCGCTGCACAACAGCGACGCCAAGGAGGGCGTGTTCAAGGCCAAGCTGTTGGCCGTTTGCGGCGTCGCTTCCGCGGTGATCGAACTTTTCAAGGAGCCGGATGTGCTGGGGAAAGTCGGGCTTCGCATGCTGACGATTCCAGAAGAGCTTGAAGCCAAGCTACTGGACTGGCTCAATTGGCATCCGGCGATTCTCGGTACTCCGTTGAATCAGTTGACCGTCTCGCTCCAACCAGAACACGCCATGGTGGCGGCCGGCGGGCTAATGGGCATCCGCACCGGCGTGTCGCTCCTGGTCGGCGCTTGCATCAACTACTTGGTGCTCGCTCCCTGGATGATCCAGCACGGCAGCATCGTGGCCGCCAAGGGTGGCGTATTCGTGTTCAAGGACATTACCGCGTGGTCCTTATGGCCGGGTGTGGCAATGATGACAACCGCGAGTCTATTCGCGTTTTTCTCGAAGCCAAAAGTGATCTTCTCGGCATTTACCGGCTTGTTCAACGGAGAAAAACGGGCCGACGACTGTCTGAAGGACATCGAGTTGCCAATGAAAGTGTTCGCCATCGGCATTCCGATCGTTGGCGGCGTGACCGTCTATCTGGCATGGCTATTCTTTGACGTCTCGCCGTTGATGGGCGCGATCGCCGTTCCGTTGGTGTTCGTGTTCACCTTGATCGGCGCGAATTCGACGGCATTGACCGCCATTACGCCCACCGGAGCGTTGGGAAAGCTCACGCAGTTGACGTTTGGAGTTCTTGCGCCGGGTAACATCAAGACCAATCTGATGACTGCCGGCATCACCGGCGAAGTTGCCAGCAACGCCTCGAACCTCTTGATGGACATCAAGCCGGGCTACATGCTCGGCGGCAAGCCGCGGCAACAGGCCCTCGGACACGTGCTGGGGATTTTCGCGGGGGCGGTAGTCTCGGTGCCCGTCTTCTATTTCGCGTTTCTAAAGAACGACCCTCAGAACCTGATCAACGAATCTTATCCAATGCCGGCAGCGACGATTTGGCGCGCCGTAGCGGAAGTATTGACGTCCGGCATCGAAAACTTGCCAGTGACGGCGGCCTGGGCAGCATTGGTCGGAGCTTTGCTCGGAATCGCTCTTGAAGCGATCAATCTCGTTTGCAAGGGCCGCTTTCCACTATCGCCGATCGGACTCGGTCTGGCGTTCGTGATTGCATGGCCGACGTGCTTCGCGATGTTTCTCGGCTCGTTCATCTTCTGGCTGTGCAGCAAGCTGGCGGAGAAGGGAAGCTGGACCGATCGGGTCGTCGTCAAGAACCAAGAACCGATCTGTGCGGGCTTGATCGCGGGAGGGGCGCTGATGGGAATTGCCATTTTGCTGTCGAAGGCTTTCGGATTTTAGCGGTTGGTTCACTTGCAATTTCGCGGCGGCGGCTACTTTCGCCGCGAGACCCCGATGACGCGAGGACCAAGAGGTTTTCCGCGCCGACGCCCAAACTGCTAGACTACGCCCTCGACCGACCGGCATGAAAACGTAGAATTCCACGTAAGCGGCCCTTACGCCCTCGACGAATGTCCGCAAACCTGTTCGGCGCAATTCACGACGACACGAAAATCCAATGCACACTCAACTTCTCGTTCTCGGCGGCGGACCCGGCGGTTACGCGGCGGCATTCCTTGCCGCCGACTTCGGCATGCGCGTGACGATCGTCGACGAGCAACCGAAGCTGGGCGGCGTTTGTCTGATCAAGGGCTGCATTCCGTCGAAGGCGCTGCTCCACGTCGCCAAGGTGATCAGCGAAAGCCGCGACATGGCCGAGTGGGGCGTTGCGTTTGCCGAGCCGAAGATCGATGTCGAGGCCATGCGTGCGCGCAAGCTGAAAATCATCGACACGCTTTCCGGCGGCCTGAAAAACCTAGCCAAACGCCGCAATGTGGAGATCGTCCATGCCCGCGGCGTGTTCGAGGATTCGACGCGGATGCGGCTCGAAAGGGGCGAATCGGCGGCCTACAACTGCATTACATTCGAGCATTGCATCATCGCCACGGGTTCGTCGCCCACCATGCCCAAGGCGTTCGCGCTCGATACGGATCGCGTGATGGATTCGACCGGCGCGCTCGAACTGCGGGACGTGCCCGCGCGGCTGCTGGTGGTCGGCGGCGGATATATCGGACTCGAGATGGGCACGGTCTATGCCGAGTTGGGATCGAAGGTGACGGTCGTCGAAATGACCGACGGCCTGTTGCCGGGCGCGGATCGCGATTTGGTCAAGCCGTTGGCCAAGCGGCTCGGCGAAAAGTTCGAGAACTTATATCTCGGCACCAAGGTCGCCGGCATGACGGACAAGGGCAACGCCATCGAAGTCGCCTTCGAGGGCGCCAAGACCGGCGTCGAGTCGTTCGACCGCGTGCTGGTCGCGATTGGCCGGCGGCCGAACAGCGGCGGCTTGGGGCTGGAAAATACCCGCGCCCGCATCGACGAGCAGGGCTTCATCGTCACGGACGATCGCCGCTACACCGACGACCCGCATTTGCTGGCCATCGGCGACGTGGCCGGCCAACCAATGCTCGCACACAAAGCCGCCCACGAAGGCAAACTCGCCGTGGAAGTGCTCGCCGGCGAACCGGTCGTGTTCGACAAGGCGGCGATTCCGGCCGTCGTGTTCACCGATCCGGAAATCGCCTGGGCGGGTATCACCGAGGAACAGGCGAAACGCGAAGGCCGCGAGTTCAAGGTGAGCCTCTATCCCTGGGGCGCAAGCGGCCGCGCGATGGCCGTGGGACGCACCGACGGCTTGACCAAGATGATCGTCGATCCGCAGACCGAGCGAATTCTCGGCGTCGGCATCGTTGGCAGCGGCGCGGGCGAATTGATCGCCGAGGCCGTGCTGGCGATCGAAATGGGCTGCACCGTCCGCGACGTCGCCGAGTCGATCCATCCGCACCCGACGCTCAGCGAAACGGTCGGCTTCTCCGCCGAGGCGTACCTCGGCACGGCGACGGAAATCTACAAGCCGCGGCGGCGCGGCGCGGTGAGCGAATCGACTTAGGTTGCTTAGCTTCCAGAAGTCGTTGCAGCGGATTGGCGCATAG
This sequence comes from Pirellulales bacterium, assembly GCA_040901705.1. GTDB lineage: Bacteria > Planctomycetota > Planctomycetia > Pirellulales > PLA5 > PLA5. The sequence goes on from JBBDYI010000167.1 coordinate 24,365, forward strand.
CTTGCGCGAGTGGCCGGATGACGCGTGCGTGGCTGGCGACGTAGCACAGCGCGGCGCGCGGTCCGGCTTCGGTTGTTTCATAGCGGTGCGTGCCGGGGACGCGCCGAATGAGTCCTTTCAGGCGCAGCCTGCAGAGTTGGTGCGTCATTTGGCCCGGGGTGAACTGGTCCGTTCGGCGGACGAGGAGTTGGGTGGACGAGGAGTTGGGCGATATGGTCGCGAAGGTCTCGATGGGAGAACCCCCTGGACAGCAGACGAAACATGAGCAGCGCCGTCAGCACGGCCAACACTACAGGACCTCCGAACTTCGAAGCGCTGGCGTGCTGGCCATCGACAGCCGTTGGCGTGGAGATTCTGCACGACCGATTGATGGCTCGCCTGGAAACGAAGATCGCCGACGGCCCTGTGCTTGCAGCTGATCGAATCGTTTCTCAAGGCGGACATTCTGGACGAGGCGTCGCAGTGGACGGCGCGAGGCCGGCGCTCCGCAAGGAGCCGTTCTCAGTCCGCTGCTCGCGAACATCTATCTCGATCCGCTCGACCACTTGCTGGCCGAGTCGGGCTTCGAGATGGTGCGCTATGCCGATGATTTCGTGATTCTCTGCCGCACGGCCGAAGAAGCCGCGGCGGCATTGAAACTCGTCGAACAGTGGGTGTCCGACAACGGCCTCACGCTGCACCCGACGAAATCGAAGTTCATCGACGCAAGCACGACCGGCTTCGACTTCCTCGGTTAACGGCCGGATGGATGCCTGGGGATTCTGGAATCGGGCGTTGTTGGATGCCGAACTTGAGGCGATCCGCAACGGCGGGCGCGGCCTCGAATTTCGCCATCTTACGTCTGCGCAGCGCAGTGGGCTGATTGCGTTCTATGACCTGGGCGAAGCGAGCGGCGTTCGCGCTGACTATGGCGGCAATGGGCAACATCTGACGCCGGTCAATGGGCCGACGAATGCTGACGGTTTGGTAACGTAACCCACGGGAAAGCAATGGCCGACGCCTATGTCCTTTCCGAAACCGATGTCCGCACGCTGCGGCGGATGACGCAGCGTGAACGTGGCGATCCGATCAATCATCGCCCGCCGGTCCAGGGTCCGTCGCATCCGGGGCGACTGCCTGTTGTCCGTCTTGGCATCGCCTACGGCACGCTCCCGCCGGCACAATACGACGGCGGTGGAGCGTTGGTGATGCCCGGCAAAGGTGAATGCAAAATGCATCGCCTCCGCGCCGACGGCACGGAGGTCATCGACTTGGACGATGAGCCGACGCCCGCGTTCAGCATCATGCCTTACGAAGTCGCCGACGGCAAGGAACTGGTGTTGCTTCGCGACCAGACGCTGGAAGGCGACGACGAATACGTTTCGCAGCCGGGCTATTTGGCGCTGCGCTGGCAACCGAGCGAGGACACGCCGCCGACCGTCGAGCGGCTATTGTACGTCTGCGGCTCCCCGGCCCAGGTGGTTATCGATGACGACAACTGGCATCAACTGCCGCTCACGTCCGTCGACAACTTCGATACCAGTACGTTCGGTATTCATGCCGGCAACCAGATGATCGAACTCAAACGCGACGGCGTTTACGAAATATTCCATTCTTGGCATCTGGGCTTATCGACCGGAGCTTCGCCCGGCGTGGCGAAGGTCGATGCCGTGGTTCGCAGCGGTACGATGGCACCACTCACGATCAACGCGCCTTGCAGTACGTTGACGTTGGCGTTGAACCTGGACGACGAAGCTGAACACGACGAAGCCGACGCATCGTGCATGTTCTGGCTGCGGCGCACGTCGACCACTGGGCAGTGGATCGACTTTGCGTTCAAGCGGATCATCTTCGTCAATTATCCTGTTAAGCGTCAATTAGTTCGCCTGAACGAGCGTCAATTAGACGGGCCGGGGC
>JBBDYI010000168.1:0-16378 GCA_040901705.1 Pirellulales bacterium
GGATCGAGCTCGACCACCGCTTGCATCGCAGCGGCCGGCGGCTCGACGGCCGCACGATCGGTCCCGCGATCGGTCGCCCGACCATCGAAGACCACCAGTTGCACCGTCCGCGACACCAACGGCGCGCCGAGTCCGATCCGCTTCGTCGGGTCAAGTATGCGTTCGCGCAGGCCCCAGGCGTGGGCCGTAATCTGCACGTCGTAAACGCCGGCCTGTTCGGGCAATTGGATCGACAGCGGCCACGCCTCGGTATTTCCGCCAGCGGCCACCTCGCGGTAGTCTTCCTTGGACCACACTTCGCCACCGCCCCGCGCATGGTTCAGTTGCGCGCGAAACCGCAGCTTCGTGCCCGCTTCGATCGCCATTCGATGCGGCCGTACGGTCAATTCCAGTATCTCGCCCGGCGAAAACACCAGCGAGTCGCGCTTGGCGTCGAACTCGACGCGTAGGGCATCGCCCGGCGACCTCATCAAGAGCACGCGCTGACCATCTTCGCCGATCGGTAGATCGACGATTTCCGACACGAGCTTGGCGAGCGGAATGGTTTCGGCGAACGCGCCACGTCCGTCGTCGCCTAGTTGCAGCGCGTCCTCGGCAGCGCGGCGCCCATTTGCCACGGGCATCAAACGAATCGTCACCGTTGCATCTGCTAAAGCGGACGCGAGAAAATCGACGCCATCGTAGCTCCGTGGGCCGCGCTGCCGGATGCGAAGCCGCCGGCCGTCGTTGTGCATCGATCCGGTTTCGTCGGGATCGACACCGAGCGGCAAAACCTGCGAGATCTCGCCGTCGCTCAGCTCGATCGCCCCTTCCCATTGCACCGCCGCGCCGCCACCCCAAGCGATGCGAACGCGAAGGTTCTCGGCGTCACTGGCGTCGGAGGCGGCGACCGCGGAACCAACGCCTGCCCATGCAACGATCGCCACCAGCACTAGCGCCGCGCATACAACGACACCTCGTCGCGGCGCAAGAATCGCTCGCGGCGGCTGCGACACTGACGGACTTCCTTGTCCGATCATCGTGAGCCTAGCCGTTTGCCAACGGGCGCAAGCGCACCCTGTAACGGTCGAATTCCAGAGTGCGGGAGTATAGCGTTGAAGCCCGCGGCGACCTATGCCGGATACGCACGGCCCGCTATTTGCCGCGACTTCCCAGCCCCAGCAATTCCGCCAATCCGCCCAAGTCCGCCAATTCCACGTCCCAATTCACCGGACCGTCGACGGCAAAGTGCAACCCCAGCGGCCGCCGCACGCGGACCGTTCGCCAGCCGAGCATGCGCGGACCCTGAAAATCCTTGGCCGGATTGTCCGCAACATAAACGCATTGCTCGCCGCGGCAGCCAGAGGTCTGCTCTACAATTTCAAACGCCGCGGCGTGTGGTTTTCCCCGGCCTGGCCCGAGCGTCGCCGTCAGTACGACCGGATCGCACCATCGTCCTAGCCCCAGAGCCTCTGCCTTGTTTCGCTGCGATTCGAGCGGCCCATCGCTGATCGCCGCCAGCGCGAAGGAGCCGGCGATCGCGGAAAGACACTCCGCCGCGTCGTCGAGCAGTGCGACCTCTGGCATGTGCCGGCGGTAAGCGGCGACGAGATCGGCGATTTCGGCCGCCGACGCCGCGACGCCGCATTGGGCCAGCGCCTCGTCGAAGATCGTCCCCCGCACGCCCCGCTCGAACGCTTCCCACGCCGCCCGAGCGAATCCGGCCGCGCCAAAACGTTCCACGACGACGGCATCGACCGCGCGAAATCCGCTGCGGACGTAGTCCCGCTCCAGATAGAGCGTATCGTCGATGTCGAACGTCACGCAACGCACCGTCGACAGCAAAGAATTCGCCATCCGCCCCTTCGCCTTTCAAGTCGTCACGAACGCGAACCGCCGCCGTCGCTTCGCGATCCCGCCGTAGCCCCATGCGACGCCGATTCGCTCGCTTCATCAGTCGACTTCGCATCGACAAACACCGCGTCGAAATGTCGCAGCATCAGCAACCCGTCTCGCCACGCTTCGCCCGACGCCGTCGAGGGCAAGCCGAGCATCTCCTCGATGATCCACTGAGGAAACTTCCCGCCAGCCTCCCACGACAACGGAAATCCGCCGCCAAATCGCGGATTGATCTCGATCACGCGTATCGCGCCCTCCGCTTCGTCGAAGAACATCTGCACGTTGAGCGGCCCGTACGCGCCGGGCAAGGCTTCGGCAATCCGGCTGGCTACGTCGATCAATTCGTGGCGGCGATGCGTCGCGCCTTTGAACACTTCGCCCGCGCGGACCTCGATTCGCCGACGCGGAATTGCGCAGACGCACTTGCCCGCGCGATCGACGAGCACGTCGACCGTGTATTCCGCGCCCCGCGCGATCGATTGCACGACGAAATCGCCGCCGCGCGTATGAGATCGCAGCTCGTCGACGCTCGACACCACGGCGACGCCCTGCGACGCGCTCCCGCCGACCGGCTTGGCGATCAAGGGAAACGGCCACGCGCTGGCGTTGTCGCAAACTTCACCGGCAGTCGCTTGCCGCACGGTCGGAAACCCCCGCTCCACGAGCCAGCGATGCGTCTGATGCTTATCCGCGCCAATGGCGATCGTTTCCGGCGACGAAATCAGCACGGTGATTCCTTCCGCGGCAAACTGCTCGCGCGCCGCCGCCAGCACCGCCAACTCCGTATCGATGCCGGGCACGACCAGCCTCACGCGATGACGGCGACAGACATCGAGCAGCGCCGCGGTGAATTGGGGCGAAGTGCATCGCGGTGCGATTTCCCCGACGTCCGCCGCCTGCATGGCCGCCGACAGCCGGGAAATGTCCGTCGCCACGATCCGGCCGTCGAGGCCGAGCGCCGCCAGCGTCGCGCGGAGAATCTTCACCCGCTCCACCCGATGACCGGCCGACGACATCAAAATGTTGAACGGCTGCGTCATGAACGATGCAAAGGCTTGCGGGCGATCGCGAAAAAACCGGCCGCGATGCGATTCGTGTCACTATACTCGCGGGCCACGAAATCGGTCCATCGCAGCGGAGCGCAGAGCATTGCCGCGAGGGCCTTGGCCGGCATATAAAGTCGTCGCGAAATCGCAGCGACCGTCGTCGCGAAGAACTCGACGCCGATTCGGTACATGCTCGTTCCCGGCCCCACGGCCGCGCCGATCTCCACCATCTCGAAGCCGGCGGTGGTGAGCAACTGTTCGACGCCGCGGTGCGTAAACCGCCAGTAATCGTGCGGACCGGAATGAAACCCGATGATGAAAGGGACTTGAAAGTAAAACAGTCCGCCGGGCCGAAGCACGCGCAACACTTCTCGCGCCGCGCGGGCCGGGTCGGTCAGATGCTCGAATACCTCTTGGCTGACGGCACAGGCCAGCGAGTCGTCGCGAAACGGAAGCCGCTCGGCGGTGGCGACGACGTCCACGTCTTGGCTCGCGGCGACGTCGAGATTCAACAGCCGAGCATGATATCTCGTATTCGCCGAGCCAACGTTCAGTCCCCAATCGTCGTCGCCCAGCGTGCCAAGCACGCGGTCGAGCGCTCGCCGCACGTTGACCGAGCGATTGTGCCGCGTGTAAACGGCGGCGACGAACCTCGACCGCCAACCGCGGCTGGTCGGCGCAGCCTCGTTGTCGCGCAACGCCATGCCGCGGGGAAGCAGATTCAGACCGCTGGCGGCGACCTCGAACGAACGCCCGCACGACGTACAGACGGCGCCCATCGAACTGCCGCTCGGCTCGACGGCCGCGGCGCAATCCGGGCAAGCGGCGATCGCCAACCAATCGATCTCGCGGCCGGCGGTGGAGGCGATGGTCATGGTAAAGCGCTCGGCTCGCAGTGGGATATTTCCGTGGTGGTAGCTCTGCTCGGCGATGGGTCTACTGCGCCCCAGAATTCGCTCATCGTGGCTTCGCCTTCGGCGCTGATGCCGTCGCGGCGCACGACCTTGCCGACCGTCATCAGCAGAATCTTCAGGTCGAGCGCGAGGCTCAAATGCTCCACATACCACACGTCCAAGCGAAACTTTTCATCCCACGAAATCGAGTTGCGGCCGTTCACTTGCGCCCATCCCGTGACGCCGGGAACGACTTCGTGCCGCCGAGCTTGCTGCGCGTCGTAACGGGGCAAGTAGCGTGCCGGAAGCGGTCGCGGACCGACCAGGCTCATCCGGCCAGAAATGACGTGCAGCAGCGTCGGCAATTCGTCGAGGCTGCTCGCCCGCAGGAAGCGGCCAAACCGCGTCAGCCGCTCGGCGTCGCTCAGCAACTCGCCGTGCTCGTCGCGCGTGTCGAGCATCGTGCGAAATTTCCGCACGCGAAACGTAGAACCGCCCAGTCCGCCGCGCTGCTGGCTAAAAAACACGGGCCGGCCGAGTTTCGCCCACACCAACACGCTGACAGCCGCGACCACCGGCAGCAACAGCACCAGCAGCGGCAACGCCACGATCAAGTCGAAACAGCGTTTTCCAAAGCGTCGGTACATCGGCACATCGGGGTCGGCGAATCGGCTCGGCCAAAATGTCGCCGCCGATCGCGTCCGTTCGCCGACGCAACCGGCTACAGAAGAAAACGACGAGGCCCATCGCCGACAATGGAATGGGGAACGACCGAATTGTGAACGACGCCCTACTCTCGCGGCAAGCTTTCGATCAACCGCCGCGCCCAATTGTCGCGAACCGCGGCGGCGTCGGCCGACTCCGTGAGGAACTTCACGTTGCTGTACTTCGCCTCGCGGTAATCCTGAACGTCGCCACTGGCGATCGCTTCGAGAACCTGCTGAATGCCTTGCTCGACGGTCCATTGCGGCTTGAAGCCGAGGCGGTTGCGGAGCTTGCTGAAATTCACGCGGTAATTGCGGCGATCCGTGTCGGTTTCGTTGACGATCAGTTCGGCGCTCACGACCTGTTCGTGGACCAGCTCGCCGATCTGCGTGATCGTGTAATTCTGCTCGTTCGAGCCGACGTTGAATATCTCGCCGCCGACGATTTCTCGCGGCGCTTCGATGATCCGGGCCACGGCCGCCGCCGCGTCGTCGACGTGAATGAACGGTCGCCACTGGCCGCCGCCGCTGACCGTAATCTTCCCATCCAGCTTGGCCTTGGCCGACAGCAGATTCACGACGAGGTCGAACCGCGTCCGCCCGGAAAGACCGTAAATCGTGGCGAACCGCACGATCGTCGGCTTGAATTTGTCGGTCGCCATCTTGAACAGCACGCGCTCGCTGGCGAGTTTCGTCTGGCCGTAGAGCGAGATCGGCCGCACGACGCTCCGTTCGTCGAGCATCTCGTCGCATGCGCCGTAGACCGAGCACGTGCTGGCGAACACGAATCGCTCGACGCCTTTGGCCTTGGCCAGTTCGCCGATCATCCGCGTGGCGGTGAGGTTGACGTCGATCGTGAGGTTCTCGTCAAGGCTGCAAGCGGGGTCGCCGACGATCGCCCCCAAGTGGATCACCGTGTCGACGCCCTGCATCGCCTCGACGACGCTTTCCACGTGACGAAAATCGCCGTGTACGACTTCCAAGTTCGCGAAGTGGAGCAAGTGCCGAATCGGCTCGTTGCCGAACACCATCAAGTCCAGCAGCCGCACCTGATGCCCCTTGGCCAGCAGCTTGCCCAACAGCGCCGAACCAATATATCCCGCCCCGCCGATCACCAGGATGTGTCGTCCCTGCGTCCGCCGCGCCGACAGCATCGCTTGCCGCTCGGGGTGGATAAAGCGGTCCCAAAGCTGCGACCACACGCGAGAGGACACGATCAAACCGGAACTGAACAACCAGCAAAGCACCAGCGTCGTCCGCGGCAGCGGCCCGGTCACGAAAAACACCTTTACCGCGGCGAACACGAGGAACGCCAGCGTTACGGCCTGAAAGATCGTCAATGCCCGATAGCGACTCTGATAGAACCGGCTATAGGTATAGACGCCCATCAAATAAAAGATCACGAGCACGGCCAACGTCAACGGCCAGGCGCTGTTGGCGTAAAACGACAAATACGATCGGGCAACTTCGCCGAATCCACCTTCGTAATCGAAGAAGGCGATTTCCCAGAACAACCGCGATGCCAGCGCCGCCAGCAGCGCCACCTGCACCATCACGGTGTCGGCCGCCATGCGGAGCAGCATGCCCCGCGAAATTTTGCCCAGATGCGTTTCCATGTGCTGTGCCGCCCCTACGGTCGTCGATTGCGAATCTTAGTTGTCGTGCGTCGTTTTGCCGAGCCAAGTAGGGCAGCCTTGCCGCCGGCGCCTCCAAATTTGCCGCTTCGCAAGCGCCTACTCCGGTCGAGTTCCTTCATTCTCTCACATCCACGCCTCGAATTCACTCAAATGGTCGCGATACCAGTCGATCGTGGGCCGCAAGCCCTGATCCATGTCGAATTTCGGCCGGTATCCGAGAATCTCCCGCGCCTTCGACGAATTCGGCGCACGCACGCCGATGTCGCTGAACGTGTGGGGCGTTGTGACCAGCTTCGAGTTACTACGTGCGAGGCGGATGATTCGTTCGGCCAGGTCGTAAATCGTCACTGCGGTGACCGGATTGCCGATATTGAAGTCCTGCCCTGCCGCCGCCGGTTTCTCGATGCATCCCATCATGGCATCGCAGAAGTCGTCGATGTAACACCACGAACGGAGTTGGCTGCCATCGCCGTGGAGGGTGACGTCTTTGCCGGCCGCCGCCTTGACGCAAAACACGCCGACGGCATTGCTGGCAATCCGCAGCGGGCCATATATGTTGAACGGACGCACGATGACGGTGGGAATCTTGAAGTCGCGGTGGTACGCCCACACCAGGTGCTCGCCCATCAGTTTGGCCGAGGCGTAACACAGCCGCGCGTCGTTGCCCGTGCCCACCGACGCCGCCGCGCCTTCGGTGGCGTCCATCACATTGCCGTACACTTCGCTCGTGGAAATGTTCACCAGACGCTCGATACGCGGATTCTTCCGGGCTGCTTCCAGCACGTTCCGCGTGCCCGCGAGGATCGTATCGATCGTGTCGCGGGCGTTGTCGATGACCTTCTTCACGCCCAGAATCGACGCATAGTGCAGCACGATGTCGCATTCGGCCACGTGCGGCGCGAGTTGTTCGTACACCCGCACGTCGCCCTCGACCTTGCGGACCTTTTCGTCCTTGCCGAGCGGGCAGAACTGGATCGGACCATTGAGGTCGATATCGAACAGCGTCAGTCGATTGTCGGCGACCAGCCGCTGGGCCATGTGCGTGCCGATGAAGCCGGCGCCGCCGGTGATCAATATCTTCTTGCCCTGAATCATGAGGCTGTTCTCGACGTGTAATCTTCGTGAAGTGGGAAGTGGATCGAACGCAAACGCCGTCACCGTCGGTGAGCGGCAAGCACCTTTGGCACGGTGTCGATGATGTAATCCTGTTCCTCGGCCGTCAGGCCCGAGAAGATCGGCAGCGACAGCGCCGCTTGCTCGAACGCCAGCGAGTTGGGGAATCGGGCATCGTCGTGCGGACCGAAGCGGCGAAACACGCCCTGGCGATGCAGCGACGGGTAATACAACCGCGTCGAAACGCCTTGTTTGGTCAGAGCCGCAATGATTTCGTCGCGCGAGACGCGAATTCGGTCCACGGCCAGACGAATCGTGTAAAGCTGGTAGTTTGAATCCTCCGGCCCGCGCACCCACGGGATGTGCAGCAAATCGCACTCGGCGAATCCGCCGTCGTAGCGGCGGGCCTTTTCCCGCCGCATGGCGATGATTGCGTCGAGCTTGGCCAACTGACAGCGGCCGATCGCCGAGGCCACTTCGTTGAGCCGATAGTTGAAGCCCATCGCGTCCCAGTCGAACTTGCCGCGATCGCCGAAGTTGCGGATCAATCGGCACCGCTCGGCGATCTCATCGTTATCGGTGACGATCATGCCCCCTTCACCGGTCGTCATTGGCTTGGTGGGCGTGAAGCTGAAAATGCCGGCGTCGCCGATCGTGCCGGCAAACTTGTCTCCTTTATACCGCGCCAAATGAGCTTCGGCGGCGTCTTCGAGAATCTTCAGATCGTGCCGCCGCGCGATATCGGACAGCACGTCCATGTTGGCCGTATGTCCGGCGTAATGGACCGGCACGATGGCTTTGGTCTTCGGCGTAACGAGGCTTTCGACCAGCGTCGCGTCGAGGTTGTAATCCGTGAGCGTGATGTCGCCGAACACGGGCGTTGCGCCAAGCCGCATCCCCGCCGTCACGGTCGAGATGAACGTCATGTCCGGAACGATGACTTCGTCGCCGCCGGTAATGCCCAGCGCCTCGAGCGCGACCAGCAGCGCCACCGAACCGTTCGATACGGCGACGGCATGCCGCACCTGCATCTTGGCGGCGAATTCGTTTTCGAACGCCTCGGTCTGCGGACCCTGACAAAGCTGGCCGGAGCGAACGACGTCGGCCGCCGCGGCGACTTCCGCATCGTCGAACCACGGCCGGGCCAACGGAATGCGGTGCGCGTCGTGAAAGGGACGTTGATTCATCGGTTAGCGAGTCGCCAATCCGTCGGCGCGGTTCCCATTCGAGTCGGATATGAAATGAAGCAGACCGCGAACGTCGCGAAAAAGTGCATCGCGGAGAGCCTTGCAGTATACACGAGCCTTTGCCGAACCGTCATTAACCCGGCGTATATCGGCGCGGCCCCAGAAGGGCAATTCGGATACGCAATTCGAATGCCCGGCGAACGGATTTCTCCGCGGGAGCGAGAAACCATGCGGTTTGTGCCGCCTGTAACGGTCGCCCCGCCAAAACGAAGCTTGCCCGGACGCCGGTACGACGCCCGGGCCGGCGCCTTCGTTTGGATTTCGCCTCGCGATGTCGGCGTTTTGCAACTTGGCCGCCGCATCATCGTCGGCCAGCGCCACGGCGATCGATGTTCACTCACCCGCAGTATTGAAGCATTCGGGTGTGACGCCAGCGAACGTGCCGAGCCTGGCCGACGGACGCTGCTATCGGCGCCAGCAATCGAATAATGCCCGGAAAATTCCGGTGTACCGCACCGCGGCCGGCCGCTAGAATCCGCCTCCCTCGTTCGATGCTTCAACGTCTCACGTTTCCATGCGGCACTTGGCGATCCTTTCTGTGGCAAGGTCGATGCCGACGAGCGCTTCGCCATGTGGCGTTCGCGCCGCGGTCACCGTTGCGCCGCTGGCCCTGGCGCTGCTGGCCGTCGTCGGCTGTCGGGCACTCGCGCCGACGGTCTCGTTGCCGGGGCGCAACTCGATGGTCCTCGAGCAGTTGGTGGTCCATACCGACTTCGAGCTTCCCAAGCAGCACCGACTGATGGGCGAGCTAAAGGCACTGCGAACCGATCTGAGCGAAAAACTCTCGCTGCCGGTCTCCGACGAGCCGATTCACGTCTACTTGTTCGAGTCGTCCGACGAGTTTCGCCAGTTCATGCAGCGTAACTATCCCGACTTCCCCAGTCGCCGCGCGTTCTTCGTCGAGACCGACACGCGGCTGGCCGTGTATGCGTTCTGGGGCGACAGGATCGCCGAAGACCTGCGGCACGAAACCGCCCACGGCTATTTGCACTCCGTGGTGCCGAATCTGCCGCTGTGGCTCGACGAAGGACTGGCCGAGTATTTCGAGGTCTCGCGGGGCCACAACGGCGTCAACGGCCCGCACATCGAAGAGCTGATGCTCCGCTTCAATCAAGGCGGTTGGCGGCCGGACCTGGCTCGGCTCGAACGGCTCGAATCGGTCGCCGACATGACGCAGTTCGACTACGCCGAGAGCTGGGCGTGGGTCCACTTCATGCTGCACACAACCAAAGAACGCCGCGACGTGTTGTTTCGCTATTTATCGCAACTCCGCGACCGCGTGCCGCCGACGCCGATTTCGGTGACGATCCGCGAAACCGGCCCTCGCGTGAACGAATCGCTGATCGAGCACGTCATGGACCTCGAACGGCAAGCGAAACATTGAACGAGCCAGTAACGGCGAGCACGTTCACTTCGTCAGATACAGCTTGCCCGCCGACGTGACGCGCAGGCGGTACATCTCGTCGGCGTGTTCGATCCAAACTTCGCGGCGACCTTGCATCAGTTCGTCCGCTCGATAGACGATCCGCCGCGGCGACGGCTGCTTCTCGTCGCGGCGGTGGTTGGATGGCTGCGGTTCTTCCCCGGACACGCCTGACCTCTGCTCGCACGGACCTCGAATCGCGGCCGCGTCGTGCGGCTCGCCGATGTGTCGAAACTCGCGTTGCTCGATGCTAGCAATCGGCGTTCCGCACTGGGAATCCCTGCCGTGCCTGCGTCGCAACTCGTTGAGGCGATTCGCCTTGCGGTCGCCGCGCGAAGCGATCGGACCTCTGCGGCCTCGTCCTCCGCAGCGTGCCGGTGATGAAATCCTCACCGCCTGTGGCGACGGAATCATCGCTTTACTCGGCACAATTTGCGCAAACTGTGCGCTCTGCCGATTCAAACGTGACGCTTCGCCAGACCGCGGCCCGATACGACAGTTGATCCGCAAGTCGGTCCCGCGCCGCGCGGCTAGCCCCATGCCATGCCGCCGCGCCGCGGACCACGATCTCGGAGTCTCTGCCGATGAAACGGCGTCACGCGTCTTGGATTACGGGGAGTTGTGCCGGTCTACTATTCGCCGCGGGAGCATGGGCCCAGCAGGGGCAGCCGCCCACGTTGCCGCCGGACATCGTTACGCCCGCGCCGGCCAGTCCGACGCAGGACGACGCGCCATCGGACGAAACGTTCGACGGCCTCGAAGATCCGCTTTTTCCCGGGCTTGCGGACCAAGAATTCGCCGGCGCGGACAGCATCACGCGCGGCGGCAAATCGCTGTTCGACGCGCCGAACTTCGGCACGATCATCGACCGCGAGCAAATCGAGGAACGCCAGGCAAGCGACATGTACCGCGCCTTGCAGAACGAGGTCGGTATCCTGATGCAATCGACCGGCCGCGGCCAGGCCTCACCGTTCATCCGCAGCCTTACCGGACAACAGATTCTGATTCTCGTCGACGGCATTCGACTGAATAATTCGACGTACCGCTCGGGACCAAACCAATACTTCAACCTCGTCGATCCCGGACAGGTCGAACGGATCGAAGTCCTGCGCGGTTCGCAATCGGCGGCGTGGGGATCGGACGCCATCGGCGGCGCGATCAATATCGTCACTCGTAGCGCGGACTTCGACCGCGGAGCGTACCGCGGCGGTTCGTTTACGGAGATTTTCGGCTCCGCCGACAGCAGTTCGTATAGCCGCATGAACGTCGAAGGAGCGTCCGGCTATGGCGGCTTGTTCGCCGGCGGCAGCTATCTGAACGTTCGCGACGTGCAGACGGCTGGTCCGCTCGGCCGGCAACCGTTTACGAACTACAGCCAATACGCCGGCGACGTCAAGTACGACTATCTGCTCGACGAAGACCAGATGCTCACCTTTGCCCTGCAACACTTCGAGCAGGAGAGCGTGCCGCGCAGCGATCGTTTTCCGCCGTTTGTGCTGGGACCGCCGACGAACAGCCCCCGGCCGACGTTCTTCGGCCCGCAGCAGCGCGATTTGGCGTACATCCGCTGGCAGGGCGTCGCGTACAACTCGCTGTTCGACGGTTGGACCAGCACCGTTTCCTACCAGCGCAACAAGGAGGGACTCTTCGAACAGCGGTCGGCAACGCAAATCGAAACCGGCGAATTCGATGTGGACACGCTCGGCTACACGTTGGCGTTGGCCAAGGATATTGGCGTCGCCGGCAAGCTCACCTACGGAGTCGATTACTATTACGACGACATCGACGCGGAAAAAGTCCGTTACAACCCGCAAAGCCCGGCGACGCCGCCTTCGATCCGCGTGCCGCAATATCCCGACGACGCCCGCTACGAGCGCTTGGGCGTGTTTCTCAATTGGGACGTGTGGCTGACGCAGCGACTGGCGCTGTCGACCGGATTGCGGTATGAGAATATCGACGCTTCAGCCACGCCAACGATCACGATCAACAACGTCGACACGCCCGTGGCGTTCGATCGCACGTTTTCCGATTGGATTGCGTCGGCCGGCTTGACGTATGAGCTAACCGACGAGTGGCGGCTGGTCGGCGGAGTGTACGAAGGCTTTCGCGCCCCGAACATCGACGACCTGACGAGCACGAAAACGTATCTGCAAAATGCCCAAGCGGCCCCGACGCTGGCCACGCTCGACGTGCAGCCCGAGCACGCCTACACGTATGAAGTCGGCGTCAAGTACGACGGGCCGCGGTTCCGCCTGCAACTGTTCGAATATTGGATCGACTTTCAGGACAGCATTGGCCGCGTCACGGACGGCGCCGGCAATGCCCTACTCGCCAACAACGACGCCTACCTCAACGGCACCGAGGCGTCTGGCGAGTACCTGCTAACGGACGAATGGAGTCTGTACGGCAACTTCATGTACAACTACGGCTTCAATATCGACCTGAATGAACCCTACTCGCGCACCGCGCCGACGCAAGGCATTCTCGGCCTGCGGTGGCGCGATATCTGTCGCCGCAGCTATTTCGACGTCTATACGTGGATGGTCCGGCGGCAAGACCGTTACGCCGTCCTCAATCTCACCGATTCGCGGTTTCCGGTCGGCGGCACGCCCGGCTACGCGACGCTCAATCTCCGGGCCGGCCACACGTTCGGTGATTGCGACCAACACCATGTGAGCCTGGGCCTCGAAAACATCACCGACAAGGCCTACCGAGTGCTCGGCAGCGGCGTCGACGGAACCGGCTTCAACGCGATACTCGGCTATACGTATACGCGATGATCGATTGCGGCCCGCGCCGTGGTCGTCTGTCCTCCAGCCGCCAACGGGTAGCCCGCTGGCGTTGGCGCCCCGGCCGGGAAATCCGCGACTGCCGCTATGCGAGCGCCCCTGCCGTTCGATAAACTAGGCGGTGCGTAGCGGCGCTGGTGGCTCGTTCACCCGTGCCGCCTACTCTGATGTTTTTCGATCGACGCACCACTTTCCGGCGACTCGCGATGAAGACCTTTATCGCGCACCGCAATTCATCGCACGCCAGAGACGCACATTCATGAGCACTGTCACCGCCGCTTCCTCGCGGATCGTCGACGCGTATCGCCGCCGCACGCCGACTTCCGCCAAACTGGCCGCCGCCGCCAAGAACGTATTCCCCGACGGCGTGACGCACGACGCCCGCTATCTGGAGCCTTATGGCATCTACGTCAAACGCGCCGCCGGCTCGCGCAAGTGGGACGTGGACGACAACGAGTACGTCGATTACGCCGGCGGTCACGGCGCGTTGCTGTTGGGCCACAACCCGCCCGAAGTCATCGAAGCGGTTCAGCAGCAACTCGCTCTCGGCACGCATTTTGGCGCAAATCACGAACTCGAACTGCGTTGGGGAGAGTTGGTCAAGAAGCTCGTGCCGTCGGCCGAACGAGTGCGGTTCACCAGCAGCGGCACCGAAGCGACGCTGTTGGGCATGCGGCTCGCCCGCGCGTTCACGGGCAAGCCGAAAATGCTCCGCTTTGTCGGCCACTTCCACGGCTGGCACGATCACGCGGCCTTCGGCGTCGGGTCACACTTCGACGGCACACCGACGCCGGGCGTTGTCAACGGGATCGCCGAAAACGTCGTACTCGTTCCGGCTGGCGACGTGGAAGCGACGCGCAAGGCATTGGCCGAGCACGACGATATTGCGATGGCGATCATCGAGCCGACCGGCTCGAGCTGGGGCCATGTGCCGATCGTGCCGGAGTTCTTGCACGAACTACGCAAGCTCACCGCCGAGCGCGGCGTGCTTCTTTTCTTCGACGAAGTGATCACCGGCTTCCGCTGTTCGCCCGGCGGAGCGCAGCAGGTGTTTGGCATCAAGCCGGACCTCACAAGCCTGGCAAAAATCCTCGCCGGTGGATTGCCCGGCGGAGCGCTGGTCGGCCGGCAGGACATTCTGGACGGTCTGAACACAACGGCCTCGGCTAAGGCGGGCCGCGAAAAGGTCGCCCACCACGGCACGTACAACGCCAATCCGCTGTCGGCCGCCGCCGGCGTCGCGATGCTCGAATTGGTCGGCGGCACCGACGCCTGCGAGCGAGCGAATCGCTACGGCGAGCAACTTCGTCGCGAAATGAACCGCGTGCTGGCCGAGGAAAGCATCAATTGGGTCGTCTATGGCACGTTTTCGAGCTTCCACATCTTCACGAATCCCCAGGGTCTCTCCGTAACGCCCGCGGAGATCGAGGCCGGCAAGCTCGACTACCACGCTATCAAGGGAGGCATTCGCCGCGACCTCACCATGCGGTTGCGGCAGGCGATGATGCTATTTGGCGTGGAAATTTTCGTCTGGCCCGGCGGACCAACGTCGGCGGTCCATACGCCGGCCGATCTGGAACAGACGTGTGAAGCGCTGGGCGGGGCGCTGCGGTTGCTCAAGGAAGAGGGGCTGATCGGGTAAGCATCGGGCGACCGACTGAATTCGCGTACCGGGCCGCGGGCGGATCGGCTATATTCCGCTTCGTTGGGCGAATAACCAGAGCGCCCGTCGCGTTTCGCCGCGCTGGTGGCGAAACGTTCGCCCTGCGGTTGCGTAGAATGTTTGAGCCATACCCAATCCGCCCGCTTCGCACGAACCGCCATCATGTCTAAGAAAAAAAACGAAGATTCAGCCGAGCCGGTCTATGTGGGTCCGATGGCGTCGTCGTCGCATCGGGCGGTCCGCGAGACGATCGAATCGATCGTGATCGCGTTCATCCTGGCGTTTCTGTTTCGCACGTTCGAGGCCGAAGCGTTCGTTATTCCGACCGGCTCAATGGCCCCCACGCTGCACGGGATGCACAAAGATCTCGAATGTCCGCAGTGCGGCTTCACCTACCGGGTAGGAGCGAGCCAGGAGAATCCGGAAGAAGCCGGACGGATGCTACGCGGGCAGCACGTAACGCCGCCGAAGGTCGGCGACGGCGAGTGCCCGCAGTGCGGTTTTGTGCGTCGCGACCTCGCCGGCGAACCGTCGTATGGCGGCGACCGCATCCTGGTCAATAAGCTCGCGTATCAACTGGGCGAACCCGAACGCTGGGATGTGATCGTGTTTCGCTTCCCCGGCGACGCGAAGATGAACTACATCAAGCGCCTCGTCGGATTGCCCAACGAAGTCATCGAGATTTTCGGCGGTGACATCTTCACCGGGAAAAATCCGATCGGCGACGCGCCGCTTCGCATCGCCCGCAAATCGCATCGCAAGCTGCGGGCGATGCTGCAACACGTCGACGATAATCACTACATCGCCAAGACGCTCGACGACGCCGGTTGGCCGCGGCGCTGGCAGGCCGATCCACAAAACCCGCCGGGCGTGCTCGAAGAATCTCTCGGCGAAGAAACATTTCGGGCCGATGGCCACGACGGCTCGCGGCTCGTTCAGCGCTGGAAGTCCAACGGCTCGCACCCCGACCAGATGGTCTACATCGACTACCGCCACTTCGTCGCCGGTCACGAGCGGGAACAGAATGCCGCGTATAGCGACTGGACGCGTGCGTCTGAATTCGCGCAAACCGGTCGCGAGCAGTTCAAATGGAGACCGGACCAGGACATCAATTACCGCGTCATCAGCGATTTTTATTCGTACAACACGGGAAACCTCGGCCACGACGATAAGAATTCGCACTGGGTCGGCGATTTGGCCATCGAGTGCGACGTCGAGGTCGACGAGATGCGCGGCGAGTTGATTCTGGCCCTCGAAGAAGGCGGCTATCAGTTCCGCGTCATGTTCGACATCGAAGATGGCGGAGCGACATTGGAGATCGAAAATCACGCCGACGCCGACGCGATCATCCCCTTCGGCGACGATGGGCAAGGCCCCAAACAGCCCAATGCACAGCACGCGATCGCCGGCCCTGGTAAGCACAAGCTGATGCTGGCCAACTGCGACGACAAGCTCTACGTGTGGGTCGACGACAAGCCGGTCGAGTTCGACGGCCCAACCGAATACGCGCCGCTCGGCAATACGAAGAGCAACGACGCCGATTTAATTCCGGCGCACGTCGGGATGCGTGGATTCGCCGGCGCGCTCGACCACATCCGCCTCAATCGCGACATCTATTACATCTCCGCGCGCAACAAACAACGGCCGCGCAATCCGCCGGACCCGATCTCGTTGCGAACCGATGGTCAAAATCTCGAATCCGTAGTGTTCCAGACCGGCCCCGACCAGTTCTTTCCGCTCGGCGACAACAGTCCGGAGAGCAAAGATGCCCGCATCTGGGAGCAAGACGAACCACCTGGCACGCCGAACGTCGTCGACCGCCGGTTGCTGATCGGCAAGGCGATGCTGATTTACTGGCCGTATGGGCAGTTGCTTCCGCGGTGGCCGTTGTTCGAGCGGATGAAGTTGATTCGATGAGGTAGGGTGCTCTGTGAGCACCGCGGCGAGCGTTCTTCTTGACTCCACTGCCGGTGCTCGCAGAGCAC
>JBBDYI010000168.1:16388-17055 GCA_040901705.1 Pirellulales bacterium
TACACGATTGTTACGCGGCGGGTTTCCGCCGCCGATCCATCACGGAGGATGCGACGATGCCGATTCTTGAAGCCCGCGGCCTGGAAAAAACCTACGGCCGCCGCAAAGTGGTCGACGGCGTCGACTTCACCGTCGAGCCGGGCGAGATCGTCGGTCTGCTCGGCCCCAACGGCGCGGGAAAGACGACGTCGTTCCGTATCACCTGCGGGATGATCGAGCCAGACGCCGGCCAGGTCTTTCTCAGCGGCGTCGACGTCACCAACTGGCCGATGTATCGCCGCTGCCGCGACGGCGGCATGGGCTATCTGGCCCAGGAACAGAGTGTGTTCCGCAAGTTGTCGGTCGAGAACAATCTACTCGCCGTGATGGAACTGTTGGACATGGACCGCAAGACGCGGCGAAAACGCTGCGAGGAGCTGCTCGAACAGTTCGACATCGTGAAAATCCGCCGCTCCAAGGCCCAGGTCATCTCCGGCGGCGAAAAGCGGCGGCTCGAAATCGCCAGGGCGCTCATTTCCGAGCCGAAGATCATCCTGCTCGACGAACCGTTCACCGGCATCGACCCCGTGACGATCAACAGCATCCAACAGATAATTCGCGGCCTCTGCGCCGACGGTATTTCGATCCTGATCACCGACCACCGCGAACGAGAAACTTTGGCGATTAC
>JBBDYI010000168.1:17065-26253 GCA_040901705.1 Pirellulales bacterium
GACCGCAGCTATATCATTGGCGCAGGGCAAGTCTTCTGCCACGGCACAGCGGCCGAAGTGCTTTCCAATCCGGAAGCGCGGCGGCGATACTTTGGCGACGGGCCGCACTTGGAACTCTCCGGCCCAGTGGGCGGCCGCTCGCGCACGGCCAACGAACGCGACGACGCTCGCGACGACGTCGACGTGCCAATTCGTTCGTATCGTCGCGACGCGCGAAGTTAGCGGTTGCGTCGCGACGATTGCTTCGTCACCGCGTGGCTTGCCGCCGCACTATTGGGCCGCCTTGAGTTGTTCGCTCAAGAACAGCGCCATCACCGCCGCCATATAGTCGCGGTTGTCTTTCTTGCCGAAGCCGTGGCCTTCATTGTCGGCGTAAACCGTCCAGACTGGCTTATCTTGCTTCCTGACGATGTCGGCGATCTGCTCGGCTTCGAAGAACGGCACGCGAGGGTCGTTCCGGCCGTGGATGACCAGCAGCGATGAGCGGATCTTGTCGGCGTTGGCTGTGGGATTGATCCGCGCGAAGACGGCCCTCATCGCCGGATCGCGTTCGTCGCCGTATTCGGCGCGGCGGAGGTCGCGGCGGTAAGGGGCAGTCTTTTCGAGGAACGTGATGAAGTTGGCGATGCCGACCACGTCGGTGCCGGCGCGAAGGCGATCGGGAAAATGCGTCAGCGACGCGAGCACCATGTAGCCACCGTAGGAACCGCCTTCGACGGCGACCCGCTTGGCGTCGAGTTCCGGCCGTCGGGCGATCCAGTCGAGTAGCGCGCCGATGTCTTTGACGCTATCCTCGCGGCGCTCGGCGTTGTCGAGCTTGAGATACGTCTTTCCGTAGCCCGCCGAGCCGCGGACGTTCGGACAAATCACTGCGAAGCCCAACTCGTTGAGATAATACTGCGACGTGCCGCTGAACAACGGCCGGTACTGCGACTCCGGACCGCCGTGGATGTGGATCACGACCGCGGCCGGCTTGTCGGCCGAGGCCCCACGCGGTTTGTAGTAATACGCCGGAACTTTGCGTTCGTCGAAAGACTCGAACGCGATCCGCTCCGGCTTGATGAACAAATCGGGATCTAGCCCGCCGACTTCGCTGTAGGTCCAACGAGTAAGCTGCTCGCTCTTATCGCCGCTCGCTTTGCTATCCGCGACGACGACCGAATAGGCATCGGCCGGCGCGTCGGGCCGGGCGAGCGTGAAGCCGAGTTGCGTTCCATCGGGCGAAAACTCCAGCGAGCCGATGATTCCCAGGGGCACGTCGACGGCCCTTGCCTTGCCGTCTGCGCCGAAAAGATACAGCCGACTCGCGCCATCCTCGTTGACCGTGAATGCGATGCGGCCGGTTTCACGCGAGACTTCGATCGCCTGTACGTCCCAAGGAATGTCGTCGACGAGCGCGCGATACTTCTTGGTCGCCACGTCGAGCGCCGTAAGTTGATGAAACTCTCCGCTGGCGTCGGTCGACAGGTACACCGTCTTGCCATCCTCGGAAAACTTGCCGGAATCGATCGCCACCGGCTTCTCGCCCGGCAGCGGCAGCTTGTCGAGCTTGCCGGTTTCGACGTCGAGCAACGCCGGGTAGGTCTCGTTGATCGACACGTACTGAATGAGGAACAGCGTCTTGCCGTCGGGCGACCAGTCGCTTGGCTGCCAGAATTCGCCGTCGGTTTCCAGTAGCAATTTCATACTGTCGGATTTTCGCGTGTCGGCGACATAGATGTCGGTGTCCTTGCCGTTGCGGCGGTTGGACATCACGATCATTCGCGAGCCGTTTTCGCTGACCGGGCCAAGTTGGTTCCGCGATTTGCCGTCGGTAAGCAGCGTTGTGCGAAACGCCGCCAGATCGACGAGGTGAATCTGAAAATCCTCGTTGCCGCCGGCGCTCATCGACACCAGCACGGCCTTGCTGGTCTCGCCGGGCACGAATCGACCGCTCGCCGGTTCCTCGAAGAACGTGATTTGCTCGCGGCGGCCGCCGGGCGTGTACACACGGTGAAGCTGCGTGGCGTTGCCAAACCGTGTGCCGATCAATATCCCTTTGCCGTCGGGCGACCACCCTTGGAACACCGTCGGCCGCACATTCTGATACTGGGCCAGCCGCGCGACCAATGCGTCGGGCAGCGCCGGCACACCGGTCGTCGCAATCGCCGTCGGCCGCCGCGGATCGGTCGGCTCTTCCGCCGGTTCGTCGGCCCGCAGATTCCCCGCCAACGCAAAGAAGCCCAGCAGGGCGATCGTTTCGGCGAACAACAATCGTGTTGCGGAGTAGCGGCGAGCAAGGTACATCATCAGGATCATCTCCAGCGGCAGAGTTTTCGCGGTCGACCGCGGTTTGGATGGCAACGGAACAATTGCGAAACGCGAGAGGTTATTGGAACCAGATCGCGCGGCGGAATCAACCGCGGCGGTGCGTCCGGATTGGGGCGTCCACGGCGGCGCGAAAACGCCGTTGCCACTATTCGCCTCAAAGCCCGATACACTATGATGGCGGTATGAACGTGACCTTCGATTGTCCGCATTGCCAGCAGGGAGCACGCGTCGATGTGCCCGACGCCGCGCGGTCGCTGGCGTGCCCCCATTGCAGCACCGTGCTGCGGTTTCCTCCGGGTGCCTGGAGCGGCGGTCGCCTCGACCGCTGCGTCGTTTGTCCGAGCACGGACTTGTTTCTTCGCAAAGACTTTCCGCAGATTATCGGCGTCGGCGTCGTGGCATTTGGAATCATTTCCAGCACGATCGCCTATTACTTCGGCCACATTTACTTGACCTTCGGCATGTTGTTTGCCAGCGCGGCGATCGATTTCGTGTTGTATCAGATCGTCGGCCAGGCACTCGTCTGCTACCGCTGCCATACGCACTACCGGATGCTCGCCGGACTCGATGCTCATACGCCGTTCAACCTTGAAACGCACGAACGCTACCGGCAAGAAGCCGCGCGGCTCAGCGAACGACAACAGACGCCGGTGACGTGAATCGCCGAGCGCAGCACCGGCCGCACGCTTGAACGCCGACCGGCTACAGCCTAACGCCTGCAATTTATAAGCTTACCGGCTCGGCAGACCGCAAGCCTCGAACAACCCGACGCGTGCGAACACGCCATGGACCAGCAGCGCGAGCGGATTCAGGACGACCTCCGCGGCCTCTTGGCCGGCGAGGTCCGCTGCGATGACCTGACGCTCGCCATGTACGCCGGCGACGCGAGCGTGTACGAAATCTGGCCGCTGGGCGTCGTCTGTCCGCGCGGCGTGGCCGACGTGGCGGCGACAGTGCAATACGCCGCGGAGAACGGCCTGGCGATTCACCCTCGCGGCGCGGGGAGCGGTTTGGCCGGCGGAGCGCTCGGGCCGGGATTGGTGCTCGACTTCTCCCGCCACATGCGGCGGATTCTACACGTCGAGGAAGGTTTGGCCCGCGTTCAGTGCGGCGTCGTCCTGTCGTCGCTCAATCGCCAATTGGCCGCGCATGGGCACCGCTTTGGCCCCGACCCGTCGAACGCCGCCGTCACGACGATGGGGAGCGTCGTTGCGCTGAACGCCTCGGGTAGCCGTTTTCTTCGCTACGGCGCGGCCGGCGACAGCGTTCGCAGCCTTCAACTGGTGTTGTCCGACGGCTCCGTCGTCGAAGTCGGCCGCGATTTGCTGGGCACTTCCGGCGAAGACGACACGTCGCGTCGTCGGTCGCGGCTCACCAACGAAGTCGCCGCCGTGCTGCTCAAACACCACGAGTTGATCGTCAAGCATCAGAGTGGCACGCGCGCTGCCAGCGCCGGTTACCAGCTTCATGGTGCGCTGGCCGCAGGCCGACTCGACTTTGGTCGGCTGCTCGCTGGCTCCGAAGGCACGCTGGCGATCGTCGCCGAAGCCACCGTCGCCACCGTGCCCCGGCCCCAGCACGTCGGCGTTGTGTTGCTGCTGTTCGACCGGTTGGAGAGTGCGGCGCGGGCGGTCGAGGTCGTGCTGCCGGTCGGGCTTTCGGCGTGCGACTTGCTGGACCGGCGGCATTTGGGCCTGGCGCGCGAGTCGGACGTGCGGTTCGATCTGTTGGTGCCCGCCACGATCGAGGCGGCGCTGGTCGTCGAGGTCGATTGCGATTCGCCGGTCGAACTGCGGGACAAGGTCGCGGCGATTTCGCGGCTGGCGCGCGACGAACACCGGCTGGCCGTCGACGCGCGCTCGACGATCGATCCGGAGGAGGTCGACTTGTACTGGCGGTTGGCCACGCGCGTCGTCCCGCGGCTATATCGCTTGCAGGGCACGTCGCGGCCGCTGCCGTTCGTCGAGGACGTGATCGTGCCGCCGGCGCGGTTGGCGGAGTTTCTCGTCGAACTGCAAAACGTGCTCAAGCAGCGGCAGGTTACGGCGTCGGTCTATGGCCATGCGGCGCACGGACGGCTGCACGTGCGGCCATTTCTCGATCTGGCCGACGAAGACGACGTGGGGCGAATGCGCGTGCTGGCAGACGATTTATATCGCATCGTGCTCGGTCTCGGCGGAGCGATCGGCGGCGAGTTGGGCGCCGGCTTGAGCCGCACCGGATTTCTGCCGCGGCAGCACGGCGAACTTTGCGATGTGTTTGCCGACGTGAAACGAGCGTTCGATCCGCAGAATATCTTCAACCCCGGGAAGATCGTCGGTGGTGATCCGGACCAGCTAACGCGCAACTTGCGCCGCGTTCGCGCGGCGGGCGGCGCGGCGGGGAGTGTAATCGATGAACCGATCGTTGCCGACGAACGGGCGACGGTCGTGCCACTGGAGTTGAATTGGGGGCAGCCGTCGATCACCCATGCCGCGCGGGCGTGCAACGGCTGCGGAACTTGTCGCACGCAGCTAGCGCCCGAGCGGATGTGCCCGATCTTTCGCGCCGCGCCCCGCGAAGAAGCGTCGCCGCGGGCGAAAGCGAATTTGCTCCGCTCGATCCTCACCGGCCGCTTGGACAAGGAACTGCTTCCCGGCGACGAGTTCAAGCAGTTGGCCGATTTGTGCTTCCATTGCCACCAGTGCCGGTTGGAATGCCCCGCGGAAGTCGACATTCCCAAGTTGATGGTCGAAGCCCGCGCAGCCCACGTCGCCAATAGCGGCTTGCGGCCCAGCGAATGGTTGCTCACGCGGCTCGATCTGGTGGCCGCGCTGGGCGGCCTGGTGCGGCCGCTTGCTAATTGGGCGATCGGCAACCGGCTGATGCGGTGGCTGTTCGAGCGAATGTTCGGTCTGGCGCATGGCCGAAAGCTGCCGCGGCTGGCGCGGCGGACTTTTTTGCGGCGGGCGGCGAAACGCAAACTCACGCGGCCAACGCCCGACGCCGAACATAAGGTGCTGTACTTTGCCGACGTATACGCCAACTATTTCGACCCGCAAGTTGGCGAGGCGCTCGTCGCCATCTTGCACCACAATGGCGTGTCGGTGCTCGTGCCGAGCGAGTCGATGCAGTCGGGCATGGCAATGATCGCGATGGGCGCGGTCGAGCGAGCGCGGCGACTGGCCGAGCGGAATATTGCAATTCTCGCCGACGCCGTGCGGCAGGGGTATCACATCGTCGCCACGGAACCGGCCGCGGCGTTATGCCTGACCCACGAGTACCCCAATTTGCTCGACGACGACGAAGCGCGGCTGGTTGCCGCAAACACGAGCGAGGCCTGCACCTACGTCTGGCGGATGCACTTGGAAAAGCGGCTGCGGCTCGACGATCTGCGGCGGATCGACGCCACCGTCGCCTACCATCAGCCGTGCCACGTTCGCGCGCTGCGCGTCGGCACGCCCGGCGAACATTTGTTGCGGCTGATTCCCGGCTTGAACGTGCTGGCCGAGGAACATGGATGCAGCGGCATGGCCGGCACGTTCGGTCTGTTGCGATCGAACTATCGCACCAGTCTGCGGGCGGGCTGGGATTTGATTTCGTGGCTGCGGCAGGGCGAAATGCAGGCGGGCGCTACCGAGTGCAGCTCATGCAAGATTCAAATGGAGCAAGGCACGAATCGGCCGACCGTGCATCCGCTCAAGCTGCTGGCGCATGCCTACGGTCGTCTGCCCAATGGCGAGTCG
Source organism: Pirellulales bacterium (assembly GCA_040901705.1). Taxonomy (GTDB): domain Bacteria; phylum Planctomycetota; class Planctomycetia; order Pirellulales; family PLA5; genus PLA5. The sequence goes on from JBBDYI010000168.1 coordinate 23,101, forward strand.
CTGCTCACCGCACGTGGCTCGGAGTTGATCGTTACATAATGGGCGCATTGCGAGCACGACGGTAAGCGTATGTCTACGATACGAATCACCATCCGCTTCTTCGCCGCAGCCCGCGACCTGGCTGGGTGCGAGTCGGCTGTGCGCGAGGTGTCCGCGAATTGCACTGTAGCGGACTTGCGACGCGAACTGGCGGCTGAGTTTCCGCCGCTGGCGTCGCTGCTGGGACATTCGATGCTCGCCGTGGGACGAGCATACGCGGCCGATGCCGCGGTGCTCGACGACGGCACCGAGATCGCCGTAATTCCACCGGTCAGCGGCGGGTGATGCGGATGCCGGCGAATTGTTGCGTGAATTGCGCGCAGCTGTCGCCGCCGCCGGCCACATCGTCGATTTCATTTGCTGCGCCGCAAGGACGAGTACGTCGGGTTTAGAAGTCCAGAGGTTTTGCAGAGGCCCTTGTTTAGCGGAAGATCAGAAGCACCAAGGCGCGTGCTGGACCAAATCGCCCCTCTTCTCTGCGTCCTCCGCGCGACCTCCGCGTCCTCCGCGTTAAGAATGACAACCGACGTATTCTTCGCTTGCCGCCAACGTCCGCGTGATGTCCTCCGAATTGAACTGCCTTCGCCGCGTCTCGTCGTTTTCTCGCCGAGGGTGGTTTGCCGCCGTGCCCGTCGACTAAACTAGCTTTTGTAAAACGACCGTCGCAATCGCAGCTTAGGCCCACAACATCGCCTGCAACCTGAAATGCAACGGACCGACTCACGCCCCCGCCGAGCCGCCAAGCCTGCAAGGAAAAACCGATGAACCACCGCCCTAACCGCACGCCGATCGCCCACACGCGGCCCTATGCGCCAACCGCGACACAAAGGGTCGCGCCGGCGGCCACGTTTGTTCTGCTGGCGTTGCTATCCGCGTCGCGTGTGCTCGCCGCCGAACTCCCTCGCTTCGAGATGCAGGAGCTCAGCGAAAAAGTCACCGTCGGCTACGCCGTCTCGCTGGTCGACATGAACTCCGACGGCAAGACCGACATCCTCGTCGTCGACAGCAAGCGACTGATCTGGTTCGAGAATCCGTCGTGGAAGCTGCACACGATCATGTCCGCTCCCGATCTGGCCGACAACGTCTGCATCGCTCCGCACGACATCGACGGCGACGGTCTGCTCGACGTGGCGCTCGGCGCCGACTGGACGCTCAATACGCACGCCGGCGGTACAATCCAGTGGTTTTCGCGGCCCGAGAAAGCCGACGAGCCGTGGACACTCCATCCGATCGGCGAAGAACCCACGGTGCATCGCATCCGCTGGATCGATCTGGCCGGCGACGGCAAGCCGGAATTGGTCGTGTTGCCGCTGATGGGCCGAGACACCACGCGGCCGAATTTCGCCGAGCGCGGCGTTCGCATGTTGGCGTACTCGATTCCCGCGTCGCCGACGACAGACCCCTGGCCGGTCGAAGTGCTGGCCGACGATCTGCACGTCGCCCACAATTTTTATCCCACCGATCTCGACGCCGACGGCAAGACCGACGTGCTCGTCGTAAGCTTCGAGGGCGTGAGCCTGTTGCAGCGCGTCGTCGACGGCGACAAAGCGAGTTGGAAACGCACCCTCATCGGCGAAGGCAACCAAACCACATCGCCCAATCGCGGCGCCAGCGAAGTCAAGCACGGCCGACTTGCCGGCGGTCGCGACTACATCGCCACGATCGAACCGTGGCACGGCCATCAGGTCGTCGTCTACACGCGGCCGGAAGGCTCGCCGGCCGAATCGGCCACGAAGATGTGGCAACGGCACGTCATCGACGAGCAGCTTCAATGGGGCCACGCCGTGTGGTGCGCGAACCTTGACAACGACGAGGACGAAGAACTCATCATCGGCGTCCGCGACGACAAAGACAACTCGGCCCGCCGCGGCGTACGAATCTACGATCCGGTCAGCGGTGACGAGAAGAACGTCGATCCCACACAGTGGAAGCGAACGCTATTGGACACCGGCGAAATTGCCGTCGAAGACCTGGCGGCGTCCGATCTCGATGGCGACGGCCGCGCAGAGATTGTCGCGGTCGGCCGCGCGACGCATAACATTCGCATCTACTGGAACCGCGGCAAATAGCCGGCGGATTGGGGGGCAATGGTCCGTGGTCAGTTTCATCGCCCAGGATTTCCGACTGCCGCCTGCCTACTGTCCTCTACCGCACAAGCGCGTCCAAACGTTCCTGCGAACGTCGCCGCGTTGCCTCGTCGCCATCCCGCCGAGCGATCTTGTAGTGGTAAATAGCCAGCGCCGCCTTGTCTTCGGCTTCTGCCCGCGCGGCTTGCGCGAATTGGTCGGCGGCGACGCGAAACGCCTCAGCTTTGGCCGCTTCGCGCTGGCGGCGAATCGCGGCGATGCTGTCGACGGCATCCGCGGCCGTGCTGCGATCGTCGGCAAGTGTCTCGACAACACCGCGCTCGCCTTGGTCGATCGATACGTCTGGGTTTGTCGCCGCGCGGATCTTAACCGACGGTCGGCCGAGCACTTCGCCGCTGCTTTCCAACCGCGCGATCCTCTCGGCCAGCACGCTCTGACCGGAACTCGCCACGGCCGGCCCCACCGCGCCCGAATAAGTAAACCGCGGCTGATCGCCGACCACGGGTATCACACCGGTGACGAACGGCCGAATGGTCCCGGCGGCGAAGTAGCCGTTGTACCCATCCAACGTCGTCACGCTCGAACTGACCGCCCCGATGCCCCGCGTGCTCCCCTGCGAGCCGAACAGGTTGAACATCCTCCACGAATTGCCGCCCAGAGAGCCGAATCTGACGCCGAATCCCTGCTGCCCGGCCGCCGCGCCGCCAAACGCCACGCAAAGCAACGCCGCCGTGGCCAGTGTCGCGATTGAATCCCAAGTCCGTTGCATATCGGGTCTCCTGAACGAGTCCTCCGCCCGGTGACGATTCTACGGCAATGCACGAAGCCGCGTCAAACGAATCCAATCCGCCCTTGCGATTCCCCCATCGCATGACCTGCCGTTGGCTCCTGGAAGTTGTCCCTACGCCCATGAAACCACGAGACGCACGCGATGTTTTTCATCCCCTCACACCGCGAGGATGAATACGTCGGGGCTAGCCCAACTTCCCCAATTGTCGACGTAAGTCCTTGCGCCGTAATGCGCGGT
>JBBDYI010000169.1:0-3874 GCA_040901705.1 Pirellulales bacterium
CCGCGAAAATCGCCGCACGGCCGATTTTCACAAACTGCTGGGGAAGTTGGGCTAATCTTGATGCGGAAGTAGAATCGAACACGTCCGAAGCTCGGAGTTCCGGCTGACGCGGCCGGCCGCGGGCATACCGACAACATCGCCTTGTCCCCCAGGGCATTGGCGGTCCGTCGCGTCGCTTCCTTGCGATTCGCCGCCCGCCGAACAAGCCCGTCGATAAAGCGTGATGCTCTGTCAGCGGTTCGCACGCCGGATATGACAGTGTGGAGCTTTCGCTTCTTCGGATATCTACCAGGATGGCGAGACCGAACCACGTCAAGCTGACCGAGACCCGCCCGCCGCCAGCACTTCGCTAGACAACGAGCCCTCGAAAAACTACGCTCAACGTAGTCGCGCTCAACGTACGCGCGCAATCAGAAATGCAAATTCAGCCATGACAGTGCTTTTTCAACAGGCGACTAGCTACGCGAATGTCGTGGAGCAGCGCCGGTATGGTAGGGTTGGTCGCGCCAGACGCCTACCACTTCAGCCCGAACTTCGCCCCTTCCGAAGTCGACGCCAGCCCGCCCTTGAGCGGCAGGTTCGACTTCTTCAACTCCGCAGTCGGCTCGCCGCCGTCGGTCGCCGCGGCGTCGTCTTCCTCGCGGGCCTTCTTCTCGGCTTCGGTTTCCATTCGTGCTTCGAGAGCACGCATCGACAGCGAAATTCGCTGCGCCTCGGCGTCCATCGACAACACCTTGACTTCGATCTCCTGACCTTCCTGCACGACGTCGCCCGTGCGGAACACGCGCTTGTACGACAGTTCGGAAATGTGAACCAGCCCCTCGATGCCCGGCTCCAGCTTGACGAACGCCCCGAAGTCCATGATCCGCGACACCGTTCCCTTGACGATCGAACTGGCCGGATACTTCTCCGCGGCTTTGTTCCACGGGTTCTCGAATGTATCGCGGTACGACAGGCCGATCTTGCCGGTCGCCTGGTCGATCTTTTCCACGCGGACCTTGACCTTCTGGCCGTCCGCGAGCACTTCGCTCGGATGTTTGACGCGGTCCCAGCTCATCTGGCTGATGTGGATCAAACCGTCGACGCCGCCGATGTCGACGAACGCGCCGAAGTCGGTGATGCGGCGGACGATGCCCTCGCGCGTCTGCCCCACTTCGAGTTCGGCCAGCAACTTCGTCTTCGCCTCGGCCGCTTCGCGTTCGAGCACGGCGCGGCGACTCAGCACGAGGTTCCGCTTATCCTCGTTCGCCTCGGTGACGACGCAGGCAAACTTTTCGCCCACCAATTCCGACAAGTCCTCGACGCGATAGTTCGACACTTGGCCCGCCGGAATGAAGCCGCGAATGCGACTCACTTCGCATTCCAGCCCGCCCTTGTTGTGCCCGGTGACGACCGCGTCGACGACCAGCCCCTCCGACAGTTCCGACCAATCCTGCACAGCGACCGATGCGCCCGGCACAGTGACCTCGTACAGCCCTTCGTCCGCCAAGAACCGGCGAACGACGACTTCCAACATTTCCCCGACTTCCGGCTCCGTGGCGAACGTATGCAACGCCGCCACACCCTGATTGCGTCCGCCGAGGTCGATGAACACGTCGTCGCGATGGATCTTTTCCACCCGCCCGCGCAGCCGCGAGTCGGGCTCCAGTTCCGCCGCGCTCATCGGCCCCGCCGTGCTGCCGATCATCTCGTCGAGCGAAACGCCCGACAGCATTTCGTCGACTTCGTCTTGCAGGTCGGTCGGCAGCGGCGTTCGCTCGCGCGTCGCGAAATTGTCGACCACCGATTCGGCAACCTTACGGGCAAGCGTCGGCGCGGGTTCGACCGCCTCGCGCGGCTCTCGGCGTTCCCTCGATTCGCCCACCGTGGAATTGGTTGACGTGTCGGCGTCGGCCGCAGCGCCGTCGGCGGCTGACGGAGGTGACGCCGCTTCCGCCCGTGGCCCCTCGCCCGCGTCGTGCCCGGCAACCGGCGGCGCGTTCCCTTTCGGCGAGGTCTTGGCCGCCAGATCGCGCATCGGACCAGGCGGTACGGCGGCCGGGCGAAACTTGCGTTGCGGCGGTTTGGCCTCGGCCCGAAACCGTGTGCCCGATTGCCGTTGCGAACCGATCTTGATCCGCTGGCCCGCCGGTTCGCTCGCCGCCGGAGCACCGGGCGAACTGCTGCCGGCATTCTCCGCCGGTGTCGCCGCGACCGGCGCAGTCTCGGGCGGAATAGCAGACGCGGCCCCGTTCTCCTGAGCCGAATTCTCTGCCGCGGCAGCAAGCGTTTCGTCGACAGCAGGCATCTCGTCGGTCATGGTCGATACACAGCGTGATAGAGCATCGTCGAGGCGTCCTTCGGCAACTTCGACGCCGCGCAAGGCGCGAAGTCGCCGACTACGGATGAACCTTAAAGTCTAACAACACGGCAACCGCTGCGGTAGGGACTTTTGCCCACGGGCAGAACGCGATTATGCGGTGCCGGCCGGCGACCATTGGAGAGATTCCGCCTCCCGCGTGCTCACCGCGCCAGACAAAGCCACGGCTGCGAGGCGAATCCGCGAAATCTGCATGGGCCACGCCCTCGTACGCCACGCCGCGCTACCACTGCCAGCCCAGCATCATGCAGTTCAACCCGCTGCCGATGCCCAAAAACCCGACGCGGTCGTTTTCCCGCAAGAATCTCCGCTGGTCGGCCAGCGCGGCGGTCAGCGGCAGCGACACGGTGCCCATGTTGCCCAAGTGGCGATAGGTCGAAAAATCTTTCTCCGGCGCGATCCCACATTCCTTGAGGATCGTATCGCGGTGGCCGGAGCCGACCTGATGGCAGATCACCTTGTCGATTTCGTCGTCGGCCCAGCCGAGCTTATGCAAAAACGACGCCCAGGTCCGCACGCCCAACGCTACGCCGTGCTTGAGCACACCCACCGAGTCGGTCGACATGAACTGGGTCAGCGCCGCCGGGATTTTCTCGGATGGCAGCACTTTGGCCACCGCCGCCGGCAGCTTGTCGTGCGTCATCAGTTTCTTGACCACCGACGGAATCGTCTCCGGATCCATCAGGTGTTGTAGCACGCTCATCAGCCGTTCCGGTGAGAACAGCAACCGCGTCCATTCCACCGGCGACCACGTCACGCCCCAGCGGCAAAGCTCGTGATGCTCCGGCGCAGCCTTGCTGACCGCCCCCAACAGTCGCCGCGACGTCTCCGCGCCGAACGAACCGTCGGTTAGCAGCACCGCCGCCGCGCCCGACCCGCCGGTCAGCGTCGCCAGCGAGTGCGTGAACATCTCCATCGTCGGCCGTCGCAGCATCTCGTCGATCATCGTCTCGTTGATGTCGCGCGACGACTCGCACGATACGACCAGCCCGGCGCGAATCTGCCCCAACTCGATGCGGTTGGCGATTTCCAGAATCCCGTTGAGCACGCCCAAGCAGGCGTTCGATACGTCGTACACCAGCGCATCTGGCGACACGCCCAAGGCGCTCGCCACCGCACAGGCCGTCGCTGGCTCGAAGTTCTCCCGGCAGACGCCGGCGTAGATCACCGCTTCCAGGTCGCTCGCCGCAACGTTCGATCGCTCGATCGCCTTCCGCGCCGCCGCGACCGCTCCTTGCGAAACCGGATAGCCGCGCTCCCACCACCGTCGCTCGACGATGCCGGTAAGCGCTTCGAGCTGCCCCGGCGAAATCCGCAGGGCCCCATACACCGGAGCGATCCGCTGCTCCAATTCCGCCGAACTCACGACCACCGGCGGCAGTTCGTAGCCGAGTGCGTCGAGGTGAACACGGGAGTATTTCATTTCGCGCGCAGCGGGAAGAGAGAGTCAAACGTGGGGGAAGTTTCAAGTTTCAAGTTTCAAGTTTCAAGTTTCAAGTTTCAAGTTTCAAGTTT
>JBBDYI010000170.1:0-16065 GCA_040901705.1 Pirellulales bacterium
GGAAGCCTTCTGGAAAGACCACCCAAATTAACCCACAATCATGACGCCCACACCCCATGCGCCGTTACTTCGCTTTCTCCTTCTCTTTCGCCTTCGCCTTGCGCGGTCCCGGCGGCGTCGTTTCGCGCAGATACCGCGCCAACATGCCGAACAGATGCCGCGTCGTGTTGCGGCTTTCCGAGATGCTGTGGCTGCGGTTCGGATAGGCGAACATCGTGAACTGCTTATCGTGGGCGACCAATGCGTTGACCAACGCCTCGGCCCCTTGATAGTGGCAGTTGTCGTCGCCCGTGCCGTGAACGAGCAGCAAGTTGCCCTTAAGCTGCTGCGCATAGTTCACCGCCGAGCCGCGATAATAGCCATCGGCATTATCGCCCGGCAGGCCCATGTAGCGTTCCTGATAAATCGAATCGTAAAACCGCTGATTCGGCACCGGCGCGACCGCCATGCCCGTGCGGTACAAGTCGGGATAACGGAACATCGCGTTGAGCGTCATCGAGCCGCCGCCGCTCCAGCCCCAGATGGCGATCCGCTCCGGGTCGAGATACGGCCGCTCGGCGAGCAGTTTGCGCGTGGCCGCCGCTTGCTCGGCCGAGGCCAGCACGCCGATCTGGCGGTAGATGCACTTTCGCCACGCCCGACCGCGCGGGGCCGGCGTGCCGCGATTGTCGACGCTCATCACCACGTAGCCTTGTTGGGCGAGCATCGTGTACCACAGATAATTGCGGCCCATCCAGCGGTTGAGCACCGTCTGTCCCGCCGGTTCGCCGTATACGTAGAACAACACGGGATAGCGGCGATTCTTTTTCATCTTCGCCGGTTTGATGCACCAACCGTCGAGCAGCACGCCGTCGCCGACGTCGACGCGGAAGAACTCCGCCGGCGAACGCTTGAGCTTGGCGAGCTTTTTCTTGAGATCCTCGTTGTCGGCCAGCACGCGGACTTGTTTGTGATCGCTGAGGCTGACGATTTCCGTCACCGGCGGCGTGTCGAACGTCGAAAACGAATGCACGGCGTACTTCGCATCCGGCGAAACGCGATAGTCGTGCGTGCCGCGTTGCTCCGCCGGCGTGACCCGCTCGGCCGCCGAACCGTCGAGCTTGGCGCGAAACAGATACTTTTCCGTCGCATTGTCCGGCGACGCCAGGTAATACAGCCAGCCGCCGCCCTGGCCCACATCGCGATCTTCGTCGACCGCTTCGATCGCGATCGCATCGACGCCCGCCGGAGTGATCGCTTCGGCCTTACCGTCGGCGAGCGCCACGGCATACGCCCGCCGCCAGCCGTCGCGCTCGCTGAGCCAGACGAGCTTGCGGCCGTCGTCGATAAAACGAAACGCCGTGTTCTCGTTATCGACCCACGCTTCGTCGGTTTCGGTGAATGCTGTGCGAATACCGCCCGGTGCCGGATACCTTAGATTTGCACGTTCGCGTGGCAGCTGAACCATTATCACGCGGTTCTCGTTCTGCAATCGATTGAACTGCTGCAGGATGACCGCGTCCTCGCTCGCCCATTCCATGTGAGCGATATAGTGCTCGCGCGGGTCGCCCGGCACGTCGAGCCATTCGGTCTTGCCGCCGGCCGCTCCGACGACGCCGACGCGCACCGCCGAGTTCCGCTCGCCGGCCTTGGGATAAGGGAAAGTCTTTACTTCCGGATAAAGGCCCTGCGTGTTGTTGACCAGCGGATACGCGCGCACGCCCGTCGTGTCGACCTGCCAATAGGCGATCCTCTCGCCGTCGGGGCTCCAGCGGAATCCGTCGCGCAAATTCAATTCTTCCTCGTTCACCCAATCGAACGTACCGTTGATCCGCGTCGGCGATCCGTCGTTCGTTAGTCGAGCGATGCCGCCGCCGCGCAAATCCTCAACGTAAATGTCGTTCTCCCGCACGTAGGCCACGCGCAAGCCGTCGGGCGAAAACGTCGCGAACATCAGCGACGACGCCCGCGCGCCGCTGACTGCACGGGTGCCACTGGCTCCGCCAGTGCCGCCGAGTTTCTTCAACTCGCCCGCCGCAATGTCGAGCACCCAATAATCGCCCCGCGTGCGCTGCCGCCAGACGCGGCGGCTGTTCGTGTAGATCAACAGCTTCGCCCCGTCGGCCGAAAACTCGTACGATTCGACCGACAGCGGCGACTCCTCGCCCGACGGCACGAACCGCAGCGCCGGCACGATCACTTCCGTGCGGTCGCTGGCCAAGTCGTGCCACACGAGATCGCGTCCGCCGCCGTCCGCCGCTTTTTCCCACGTCACATAGCCGCCGCGCCGCGCGTTCCAATCGACGCCGCCGCCGTGCCCGCCGCCGCCATGACCAACGCCGAACTCGCCCGACGCGAACACGCGATCGAACGTCAGCAAACTGGCGTCGGGTTTGTTCTTGCCCGGCTTTTCCTTCTGCGGCTCTTCGGCCCGTACGATTTCGCTGAGCGCGCCGCTCGCAGCGGCAACGATCACCAGCAAAGACCACGCGGCAATCGCGAGAATACGTCGTCGCGGCGTCAAATTCGAATCGCACGCGGAGCAGGTCGAACGCATCATTGGGCAAATTCTCGGTAGGCCAGACAAGTCGAAACCGTGCCGCCAGCGGCACAATTCGCCGCCACGGACAGTTTCGATATTGTTTCGCCAGCGGCCGAGAATCAAGAGGAAGAAGGTGGAATCGAAGAACCACGCACGCCACGATCCAACCTCAAACCTCTAATCTCCAACCTCTAATCTCCATCCCGCACACCGCCCGGAACCAATGAGCACACGGAGGCGTCCCGACAGCGACCACAGCGATGCGAGCTAACGCCTACTCATCCGAAAACGCCGAATCGAACGCCCGGCCGCTCGGTGCGAAGTCGATCCGCTTGACGAAGTCGGCCGCCTCGCGGGCACCGTGATCGCGATCCATGCCGCAATCTTCCCATTCGACCGACAGCGGCCCTTGATAGCCAACGACGTTGAGCGCCCGGATGATCTCCTCGAAGTTCACGGCCCCGCGGCCCGGCGAGCGGAAGTCCCAGCCGCGGCGCGGGTCGCCGAAGTTGAGGTGGCTGGTGAGGATGCCGCTGCGGCCGTTGAGCGTGGTGATCGCGTCCTTGACGTGGACGTGATAGATGCGGTCCGGAAACGCGCGGATGAACTCGACCGGGTCGATGCCTTGCCAGATCAAGTGACTGGGATCAAAGTTGAAACCGAACGTCTCGCGGCCGCCGAGCGCGTCGAGGGCACGCTGGGCGGTGTAAATGTCGAAGGCGATCTCCGTGGGATGGACTTCCAGCGCGAATCGCACGCCGCATTCGTCAAATACGTCGAGAATCGGATTGAACCGATCGGCGAACAGCTTGAAGCCGTCCTCGATCATCTTTTCGCTCACCGGCGGGAACGAATACAGCAGGTGCCAGATGCTCGACCCGGTGAATCCATTCACTACGTCAACGCCGAACTTCTGCGCCGCGCGGGCCGTGTTCTTCAGTTCCTCCACCGCCCGCTTGTTGACGCCGTCGCCCTTGCCGTCGCCCCACACGTAGGGCGGCAAGATCAGCTTGTGCCGCTCGTCGATGTTGTCGCACACCGCCTGGCCGACCAGATGGGCGCTAATCGCCTTGCACTGCAGGTCGTGCTTCTCCAGCGCGGCCCGTTTCGCCGCGCAGTAGCCGGAGTCGGCCAGCGCCTTGTCGACCTCGAAGTGATCGCCCCAGCAAGCCAGTTCGATGCCCTGATAGCCGAACTCCTTCGTCTTGCGGGCCATATCATCGAGCTTCAAATCGGCCCATTGTCCGGTGAACAGCGTAACGAGGCGTGACATGGCGGCTCCGAATCGGTCTTGTTAGGTGTCTCGAATGGGTCGACGGACGCACCGCCACGCGAGTCGGCGCGGCGGGTATAGAAAGCGTGTCGAACGCGGCGTGGATTTCATATTTTGGCAGTTTTCGCCCGACGTGCAACTCCCCGCCGCCTGCCGCAATGAGTTTGCAGGAGATGCGGATTGGGGACGGCGGGAAGACTTTGACGCCGCGGCGGCGCAAACAAGCGCCGCGAAGAGAATGGTCGTTCTCTCCGCGGCGCCTTGCGAAGCCGCGCTGGCCGGACGTTGGATCGGCGATTTAATCGAGCGGACCACCCAGTGTTTCCGCCCGCACAACCGATCGCGCGATGGTTCGGCCGCGCGGCCGTAAGTGCGATAGACTCTGTTCGCTGCGTGCGACCGAAAGCCCGGCGTCGGTCGATTCCCGTTCGACGATCGCCCGATCGATGGCCGCGGCGCGGACCGCAGCCGGCGCTCGCAAGGCAATGCCGCGTCGCGTAGGTGCCGGCAAGCGATCGCTGGCCGCAGCCACGATGGCGGCCGCGGACGGACTGGATACCGATGACGGGATGCTGTTTCGCACGAGAATCGCGTCGACGTAGTTCACCGCGCCATTGCCGTCGACGTCGTGCAGCGGCGAATAACCGGCGTCCGTCGTCGCAAGAAAGCCCGCCGCCACGCTCGCCGCTACGTCGGCCAAACCGACCGTCGCGTCGCGGTTCACGTCGCCGGGCAACACGCGGAACTCGAACACGAAATCTCCGCCGGCCGCGCCGTTGCCCGACGGGAAACTGCTCTCGCCGGTCGTCCAGTCGCCGTCTAGCGCCGCGCCGCCGGTCGAATGGGCCGTGTCGAACAATGTAAAGGTGTATCGATCCGCGGCGAGGGTTTGTCCATCGGCCACGTTCCAAATCGCAAAGAGAGTGCCCGCCGGACCTTCCGACGTCAGCGGCGCGTCGAGCATCACCTTGCCCGTCGTCGCCCCAACGAGCGTGGCCGATATCAGGTTTGCATCGTCGACGAATTCGCTGAAGTCAAGCGCAATCGTCGATAGTCCGCCCCAGGGCAGCGTGGCAAGTTGATCGCCGCCGCCGGGAATCGCGAAGCCGCCGCTGCCGAGTCCGTTGTTCTGTAAGAACTGTCGAAAGTCGCTCGACCAGCCGACGTTCTGCACCTCGACACTCGTCACCCGCGGTCCGGCCGTCGAACCGGTCGATTCGATCGACGCGGTCGCCGCCGCGGAGTTGAGCGTGCCGCGCAGTTCCAAGTCGAAGCTGATGTCGGAACTATCCGCCGCGGCCTGATGGATTTCGACCGCCAGCACGTTGCGGCCGTTGATCAGCAACCCGGCCGGCACGTTGATCGAAACCGGAGTCGATTCGGCAGCGGTGCCGATGGTCAGCGGCCCGGCCAGCGTACCGAACAACGCCCCGGCGGCGAGGTTGTCGCGGCCGACTTCGACGCCGTTGAGGTAGATGGCCACGCCGTCGTCGCGAATGACGTCGAGCACGAGATCGGTCACGGCCGCGGCGTCAGCGACGTCGAAGGCGTGGCGGAAGTACGTCGTGATGTACTTATTGGATCCGGAAGGTCCGTAGCGGACGAGCGAAGTCTCGTCGCCGTCGCCGTAACCCAGTTCGCCGAGACCGATCGACCACGCCGCGTCGTCGAACGCGGCGGCTCGCCAGGCCGTGCCCTGGTCGCTGCCGTTGTCCATGATTCGCCAACGCGAGCCCAGCGGAACGAGCGTCGTGCTTTGCGTCGCGCGATAGGTGAACGAATCGGCGGCGGCGACCGTCGGCGTGTACGTGAAACCACCGTTGGCCGCCAGATTGAGCGTGCCGTTGGCCGGGCCCGACACGAGCACCGCCGTCAAAGTGTTGTTTTCCAAATCGGCATCGTTGGCGAGCACGCCGGACGCGGCATCGACGACCAGCGGCGTCGTGCCCGTAGCGCTGTATGGCCCATCGTCGCTGGCGGTCGGCGCGTCGTCCGCCGCTTCGACGATGAGATTCACTATCTGCGGCGACGGCGCGGCCGGATTCGCCGTCAGCCAGGCGTCGAAGCTGATGTCGCTGCTGCCGCCGCTGGATTGATGGACTTCGACGGCCAGCGTGTTGATGCCGTTGGACAACAGATTCACCGGCACGGAGAACGTAATCGGCGTCGATTCGTCGCCGCCGCCGATTGCAACGTTCGCCGGCGTGTCGAAGGCCGCGCCGGCCGCGAGGTTGTCGCGTCCGAGTTCGACGCCGTTGATGAATATGGCGACCCCGTCGTCGCGAACGACGTGCAGCGTGAGCGGCTGCGTGAAATGATTGACGTCGTCGATTTCGAATTTGTGACGGAAATACGTCGTGATGTAGTTGTCGCCCAGATCGGTCGGCGATTCGATGCAGCCGTCGGCTGGGTTCGCATCGCACGCCACGACGGTCGCTTCGTCGCCGTCGCCATAGCCGAGTTCGCCGCGGCCTTGGGGCCAGGCGGCGTCGTCAAAGGCAGCGGCGCGCCATGCCGTGCCTTGATTGCTGCCGTCGCCCAGGTAATTCCAGATCGTGCCGCGTGAGACGACGATCGGCGTCGACGATTCGGCGGCCAGATAGGTGAAGCTGTCAGGCCCCGAAAAGTCGGCGTCGGGCGTGTAGACAAACGTGCCGGCAGAGTTGAACGACAACGTGCCGTGCGCCGGCCGCGAGAAAATGCTGGCGAACAGCGGACCGCCCGCGTTGTTCACGTCGTTGGCCAGCGGTCCGAGATTGCCGCGGCGGGCGACCAGTTCGAGGTCGAAGCTGACGTCGGAACTGCCGCCGTCCACTTGATGCACTTCGACGGCGATCACGTTCCTGCCCACGACCAGCATGTCGGCCGGTGCCGTGAATTCGAAATAGTCCACGCCGTCGTCGGCCGCGGTCGTCAAAGCCGGCGTGTCGAACGCGGCGCCGGCGGCCAAATTGTCGCGGGCGACTTCGACGCCGTTGACGTACACGGCCGCGCCGTCGTCGCGACGCAGCCGCACCAGTAGTTCGTGGATGTCGTCGACTTGGTCCAGCACCACGTCGCGGCGGAAATACGACGTGATGTAGTTGTCGTTGAGATTGGGATTCTCCGCGCAGGGAGGGGTTGGGTCGGGATCGCAGATAATCACGGTGCCTTCGCCGCCGTCGCCGTAGCCGAATTCCGCTTCGGACGGACCTTTCCACGCGGTGTCGTTGAACGCCGTGGCCCGCCACGCGGTTCCCTGGTTGCTGCCGTCGTCGAGATATCGCCACAGCGAGCCGCGCGGCAGCAGCGTTTCGTTGCGGAGCGGCGGGCTGGCCAGCACGGAAAGCTGGTGATCTTCGAGGACGTGGTACGTTTCTCCTTGAGTCGCAATCTGCGGCAGCGACGTGATCGTCACCGTAGCAATGTTCGATTGCTCCGGCGGCGGCGATGCCTGGCCGGTTGCCCGGACGGATCCAGCCAGGGTCAAGTCCAGCGAGTTACCATCGCCGAGGTCGAACGTCCCGACGAAGTTGACGGGAAACGTCAACGTGATGGTCGAGCCGACTTGGCTCAACGCGCCCGTGATGTCGGTAACGATGCCGGCGTTGTCGAATATCTGAGGATTGGGCGGAAGCGCTGGGCAGAGGTTAAGAACGCTGCTGCACGCCAGGTTCGCCTGGCCCGTAACTCTCAGATCGTTCCCGACTTGCGTGAAACTACCCGCGGCGACGTTTGCCGCCGGGCCGGGCGTTTCCATCGTCACGTGCATCGAACCGGCCGCGGCGTTGGCGGTGAGGTTCGCGACGATGTAATTGAAGGAGAAGTCAAGCGAATCGACGAGCGTCAGATCGAGGTCGGCAATTTGGGCCGTGACGAACGGCGAGGTGGTCGGCGATAGCCGCGCGACGACAGTTCCAGAGAGCCGCGTCGTGTCATTGTCCGTGCGGCTACCCACGCCGGCGACCGTGACCGTCGCCGTGACGTTGACGTTCGACTGCGATTGATCGACGGTGAACACGATCGAAGGATCGGCCACCGCCCGATAGGTGAAGGTGTCGTCGCCGACGAAGCCGGGATTCGGTGTGTAGCTGAACGATCCGTTGGACGAAAGATTCAGCGTGCCGTTGCTGGCGCCGCTGACCAGCGATGCCTGTAGCAGGTCGCCTTCGGGATCGCTGTCGTTGGCCAGCACCCCGGCCGCGGGCACGTTGAGCGTCGCCCCGCCGATGGCCGTGTACGAATCGGCGACCGCCGTCGGCGCGGCCAGCACCAGCCGACCTTCGAGGGCTTCGAGCCGCAATTGCTTTTTCGTCCCACGACGTGCGTTGGATGGTTTTCCCAAACTGCTCAGTCGGCGTGCAGTCGAACGTCCTAGCGGCTGCCAAATCATAAGAGTTGTCCTTGCCTATTCGCGGGAGTCGTCAGGGGCGCAGTACAATCAGGCCATCCTATTTAAGCCAGAACTTCCGTAAATAGCAAGTTTTTGCCGCGATGTCAGCAACGACCGGCCGGCGGCCACGTGGGAAGCGGACGCGGGCGCCAACAGGCCGCTCGCCGCACCAATCGGCCGCGACGCACCGTTTCGGTTGAGCGGCCGATTCGACGGGCGTATACTTCATCCGTGCCGCACGCCGATTATCGCGGCCGCTCGCTTTTCGCATCGTCCTTCAGTTCCCCATCGGGCCAACATCATGTCGCAACGCAAATCCGCGCTTTGGAAAACCGTCTGGACGTTGCTCGTCGCCGCCGCTTCGCTGGCTGGTGGCTCGACGGTTTATGCTGAACCGCCCATTGCGGAACTACCTTCGGCGCGGAAAGCGGCGACCGCAGACCCTAACGATCCGAACCTGACGCCGACCACGCCTCGTCAACAGGACAAAGACGACAAAACAGACGACCGCGCAGACAAGTCCGCACCGGCGCCGAAAACGGCCGAACAACGCGCCGCCGAGAAGAAGGCCGCCGAAAAGTTCCTCCGCATCGTCCGCGACGCCGACGGCGAACCGCAATCGATGCAGACGTCGATCGTCAGCTACAAGCCCAAGGACGGCGATCGCAAGGGACTCGTGGTCGATTTGATCGGTGCGGTCCACGTCGGTGACGGGGCGTATTACGACAAGCTCAACAAAGCATTCACCGAGTACGACGTCGTGCTCTACGAGTTGGTCGCACCGGAAGGAACCAAAATACCCAAGGGCGGCCGCACCGAAGGCAGCGGGCATCCGGTGAGCGCGATCCAGCAGGGCCTCAAGAACATTCTCGACCTCGAATTCCAACTCGAAAAAGTCGACTACACCAAGAAGAACTTCGTCCACGCCGACATGTCGCCGGAAGAGTTCGCCAAGAGCATGGACGACCGCGGCGAGAGCTTCTTGAAGATGTTCTTTCAAATGATGGGCGCGTCGATCGCCCAGCAAGCCGGCAAAAAGGGGAACGCCTCGGACGCGGAGATTCTACTGGCTCTGCTGTCGCCGGACCGGTCGTTCAAGCTCAAGCGGGTGATGGCCCAACAGTTCGAAAATCTCGGCGGTTCGATGAACGCCCTAGAAGGCCCGAAAGGCTCGACGATCATCAGCGAGCGCAATCGCAAGGCGCTGGAAGTGCTCAAGAAGGAGATCGACGGCGGCAAGAAGAAGATCGCCATTTTCTACGGAGCGGGCCATTTGCCGGACATGGAAACGCGGCTGGCCCAGGACTTCCAGCTAAATCCCGGCGAAGTGAAATGGATCGACGCGTGGGATTTGCGGCAGAAAAAATCGGGCCGCTAGCATTTTGCCCCCGGTGAATACACCGGGGGCAATCCGCTCAACATGTCACGGCGGAACGAATCGCCAACCCAACTCGATCTACTTCCTCCGTCGTTTCGAGCAAAACGGGATGATGCAGCACCACCGTCGCCGCCGCGGCTAGTTGGCTGTGTTCTAAACTCGTCGCCTGCCTACATCGCCGCGATCCGCGCGTCGAGAACCCGCGGAATCCGGCATCAATGGCCAAACCCTCGCGCTGCACCCCAGCGATGAACCGCTCGCGCGCCGCGTGCGTCGATTCGTCGTTGGTTACCGCCGCCACGCGCCACGCGATCTTGTAAAATGCCGGTTCGTCGGGCGGTTCGTTGATTCGCACCGGCGCCAGCGACCTCACATCGGCAAGCTGTGCGAGCAATTGTCTGGCCCGTTCGCGGCGAATGGCGTTTCGGTCATCGAGCTTGGCGAGTTGCGGCACAAGGACGGCCGCTTGTAGCTCCGAAAGCGCAAACGCATCGTTGCCGCGCTCGGCGAAAACTTTGATCCGCTGCTGCACTTCCGCCGAGCGCGTAAGAACCGCCCCGCCGCGTCCGGCCGTCAGCAGCTTGCTGCCACCGAAGCTCAGCACGCCGGCGTCGCCCCAAGTGCCCGCGCGGCGACCGTCGACGATCGCGCCGGGCGCTTGGCAAGCATCCTCGACGACCGCCAGTCCACGCGCCGCGGCGATTTCCATCAGCCGCCGCATCGGCACCAGCCCGCCGTGCAAATGCGACACGATAACCGCCCGCGTTTCGGGTCCGATCGCCGCATCGATTTTACCGATATCCATGCACCACGTGGCGGGGTCGATATCGACGAGCGCCGGCCGCGCTCCGACCGCTTCGATGGCCCGAAAATTGCCCGCGAAGTCATATCCGGCAAGCAGAACCTCGTCGCCGGGTCCGATCTTCAAGCCGCGCAGGGCCAACTCGACGGCAACCGTGCCGCTGCAGCAAAGCGTGACGTGGTCGACCGCGTGGTATTCGGTCAGGGCCGCGGCGAGCTGCTGGCAGTTCGGCCCGTGGTATCGCCCCCAACTTCCATCGGCATACGCGGCCTCGAGCGCCGCGAGCACGTCGTCGTCGGCCAGCGGCCAGCTCGCAGGGCCGGCGGGAAACGAGGATTCATTCGGCGTCATAACGTCAAGTCTACATTTAGCCCCCGGTGAATACACCGGGGGCGATCGACGCGACGTCGGGAGAAACCGGCCGCGTCGCCGAACGAATCGCCACCGACGCGAAGAGCGCTCGCCGCCACGTCGCGAGAAAGAAATGGTTGATCACATTGCCCCCGGTGTATTCACCGGGGGCTAAATGGGCCATCATGCCGCGCGATGCCGACGACGATCGTACCAATCGAGCACTTCGGCGAACTTCACGTCGAGCCACGCGATCGTGTCGGCCTTGAGCTTGCGGGCGTGGTCGCCGGGTTGGACTTGCCGCACGTGAGCCGCGGGATTCTCGGCTTTGACCGCGAAATCGCTCGGCGAAATGAGTCGCCGTCGCCGCCATCGCGACAGCCGCACGTCGAGGTAGCCGAGCAACTCGTCGAGCCAGGCACGCGGCGAAGTGACCAATCGCTCGTAGGTCGTCAAATGCGCCTCGTAGCGACCGGCCAACCGAAAGTATGCCCGATATCGCGGCAAAAACGTATCCGCCTCGCGGCGCACGTACTCGTTGATGTCGACGTGCCGCGCTTCGTCGCGAAGTGAGAGGAACTTGCTGCGGCCGTCGCCGCGCGGCGTGCGGTGGCTGAACGCCGTCGAGTAATAGAGCGACGTGAGCACATCGCGGGGGTCGCGGACGACGACTACTAGCTTGTGCTCGGAAAAGTCGGGCCATTCGCGCGGCACATCGAAGGCGTCGTCGAGGCTGCGGAACGGGCCATAGAAATAGCCGCGCGGGCGGACTTCGAACGGTTGCGGCCGGGCCGAATCGAAGAAGTATCCGTCCATGTCCAACGGCGCGAGGCCGGTCCAGCGAGCCAGCTTGTGCAGCCTGGCCCGCAAGTAGACCGAAGCGCACTTGTGCAGCGTAAAATGCAGCGTGCTAGGCCGATCGCTCGCCGGCGGAAGTTCGCCGGCTAGATAACGGGCCTCGTTTGCCGCCGTTCGTCGCCTCCACAAGCGCATAGCATCCCCCGCTGACTTGGCGCTTCCGCACGACCACCGGCGGAATTGGTGAAACGCGCAGTGCGTTCCCGGCGACCGCCCGGCGCAGCCGTTTGAAGGTTTTGTCGTCCTATACCACTCGAATGCTGAGTGAAGTCGGCATTGAGATTGGACCTTGCGCGACCGTCAAAGTCCGTCGAGCGGTCGCCTGGACTGCCGCCGAAGAAATATCCTGCTCGAAATGGGTCTTCATCGCCTCGCGGTAACACCGCATTCGCGCGGCCAGAGACGTTCGCGCGGCGCATGCGATGCGTCCGCGCTGGGCAGAACAAGCCGGGCAAGGAAATCACCAGCCGCTCGGCGCTGCCGCCTATGCGGATACCGTCAATGCGACGGCCGAGCGCCGCCGTTCTACCACTCGAACTCGATGCCCGCGTCGACCCCTTGCAGCCACGTGCTGCCGCTTTGAAAGTTGGCGGCCGGGCGGGCTTCGCCGGTGAGCGTGCCGCCGTTGAACTGCGTTTCGTTGATGACGCGGTCGATCTGATCGCCGGGCCGCAGCACTTCGGTGACGTACAGCATGCGATAGCCCGCGAAGACGCGGAAGTTGTCGTACAGCGAATACTGCACGCGCAGCGCGGCTTCGGGAATGATCGTGAACTCGTCTTCGCTGTAGTGACCGATGTTCGACGGCTGGGCGAGCAGGCCGCCGGTGGTCGTATTGCTCGCGCCGCCGCTGCTGATCGTCTGCGACCCATCGATGTCGAGCGTCTGGTGCATGTTGCCGAACGCACACTTGCCCCAGATCTGGAACGTCCAGGCGTCCTCGTATACGTTTGCGTCCAAACCGATTTCGCCGCCGTGGAACTGATTCTCCGTGGCGAAGATGTCAGTCCGCTCGTTGAGCACCGCGGGCACCAGATTGAACGGCGGCGTGAACTGGCGGTCGTGGATGTTCAGTTCTTCGTCGATCCGCATGTAGCGATAGCCGCCGATCAAGTCGAACCGCATGTTGCGTTCGAAATCGGCCCACAGCACGTGGCGAAGCATCAGCCCGCCGGATTGATAATCGCTTCGCGTGTCGACGTCGATCGAGCCGTCGAGGTCGACGGTCGCCTGACCGTTGTTGAAGTTGTCGAAGGCCAGGATGCGCGCGTCCTCGGCATTGGCGAGGAGATCGAAGTAGGGCCGGGCGAGAATGAAGCCGTTGTTTCCCGACGTGAACGTCGACGTGGCGTTGAAGTGCGTTTCCTCGGTTTCCGTGGCCAGAAAGTGGCCTTCGAGACTGAGAAACTGGCCATCGACCAGCCACCAGCCGATGCGGACTTCGCCGCCGTGCCGCCAGTCGCTGCCGAGCTTTTCGTCGCCGATGAGCGTGGTCGCGGCGGGCAATCGGCCGGCAACGGCCTGGGCGGTTCCCGCGGGACTCGTTGTGGCGAGCACGGGTACGTACATCCCTTTCATCCGCAAACCGACGTAGCCGATTCCGGCGTACCAGCGGTTGGGCTGATGGACCTTGTCCCAGAGTTCGTCGTCCGTGCCCATCGTGCCGCCGTAGCCGCTGCCATACGGCGAGCAACCGTCGCACGGCGCTCCGAAGCCGGCGGGGCCGTAGCCTTGCGCGCCGCCGTAGCTTTCCATTCCGCCGTAACCGCCGCCGATCGCCTGCGAAGCCATCATGGCCTGCTGCGGCATCATGGCCTGCTGCGGCATCATGCCCTGTTGGGGCATCATGCCTTGTTGCGGCATCATACCCGGCATTTGTTGGGCGACGCCGCTCGACGAACCGGCGACGATCAAGGCCGAAGCCAATGCGATAATGCGTGCGCGTTTCACTGCTCGCTCCTCACGTTACACGGCGCGGAATGGCAAACTGGACCGGTAATGCCGGTCATTCCTAGTCTATCGGCCGCGCCGCTCGTGCGGATGATTCCAATCCCGCCGAATTCAGCGACTTTGACGACCGTAGCGATTCCGCCGCCGTCAAGCTGGGCGAAATAAGAAAGCCCGCGAATGCCGCCATCCACTCGCCGGCGATGATTCCGTTTGTACCGGCCATCCGCGCCGGGCATAGACGCTGGACTTTGCGGCTCGGCGAAGATCGTCCCAATGTGCCCGGCGATACGACTGGCGAGGCAATGCGGCCGCGCGACGGAAACGTGCTCTCGGCCGCGGGCGGCTGCCGAAAGTTCATAAACGTCGGACGTTTCGGCAGAAGTGGATGCGCCACGAACCGCAGCGTCGCTCGCACAACACGATTCACTTGTTGCCGCTAGATTCCTACCCCGACTCGCAAATCATCCGCTCGCCCGTTTACCGATTTGAACGCCAAGTCTGCTATGCCCGAATCCAATTTCTCGCCGCGTCCCGCGAAAGTTCGCGCCACGCTGTATCTGTCGGCGGACTTGCTCAACGAGGCCCGCAACGCCGCGGTCTTTCTCGCCGGCTATCCCGTGCGGTTGACGCTCACCAAGCTGGCCGAGGAAGCCCTCCGCGAGCGGCTCGAACAATTGAAGCGGCAACACAACGGCGGCCAGGAATTCCCACAGCGCGACGACGACTTGCGCGGAGGGCGACCGATCGCCGCATGAACGCCCAACACCAACATCAACCGGAACCGACCGAAGCTGCGGCGACGCTCGCCAGAGAGCGCGACGCGGAACGCCAGCACCTTCGCCAACAACTCGTGCGGCTGATCGCCGAGCGCGAAGTGGCAAAGCACACTGCCAAGAGGGTAATGCGCGACACATGAATCGCAGTCCCGCCAAGCGACCGATTGCCGCAGGACTGACCGCGTCGCTCATCGCCGCGCTGGTCATCGTGTACACGGCGCGCGTTGCGACGGCGGACTTGTCGTCGACGCCCATCGCGCCGCCAACGTTCGCGGTCAGCGGAATCGCTCCGGCGGCAATCGCGCTAAATGCCGCGGCGGGCGTATCCCAACAACCGCACCCCGCCGTCGCCCGGATCATCGTCCCCGATCGCGATGGAACGTCCTACGGCAGCGGCACGCTCGTCGATATCACCGAGTCGCAAGGTCTGGTGATCACGAACTGGCACGTCGTCGAAAGCCAGGCCGGGCCGATCACGGTCGTGTTTCCCGACGGTTTCCGATCGCAGGCGACCGTGCTCAAACACGATCCGACGTGGGATCTGGCCGCGCTGTCGATCTGGAAGCCGAACGTCGCGCCGGTGCCGATCGCCCCCGCACGGGCGAAACCCGGCGATGCGTTGGCCATCGCCGGATATGGCAGCGGCAATTATCGCATGGCCGCCGGACGCTGCACGCAGTACGTCGCGCCCGGTCCTCGGCAACCGTTCGAGATGGTCGAGGTGTCGGCCGCCGCGCGGCAAGGCGATTCGGGCGGTCCGATTCTCAACGGCCGCGGCGAACTGGCCGGCGTCCTATTCGGCGAAGGAGACGGCAAGACAGCCGGCAGCGACGCTCTCCGCGTCGCGCAATTCCTCGCGCCGATTCGCGGCATGCAAAGCACGCAACTTGCCAGATTGACGGTGGATCGCCGCGACGGCACGAATTCCCCGGACGCCTGGCAAGCCGCCGACGATTCGCCGCCCGCGTTTGCGTCGAATTCGCCCGACTCGACCACCGGACAGCAAGTGCCGGCCGATCCGTTCGCCAATCGAATCGCGCCGAGTAATCAATCGCCGAGCGTGCCGTACACGCCGAACGCTGCGGCGCATCAAGCCGCCGGCGGCTGGTCCTGGCCCATCGCCGCTCCGCAGCCCAACGCACCCATATCGTCGCCGCCAACGTCGTCGCCAGCGGCCAACGCAACGGCGCAACTGCCGACGGTCGACGGCCGCCCCTCGTATCCACCGCCGGCCAGCACCGCGACGCCGGCAATTCCGCCCGCCGCCAGCGCCGACGAATCCGCCGCGGGCCAGAAGATTCAGAATCTATTGGGTGACACACGATTCGAGCAGGCCAAATCGATCCTGGCCATCATCGGCATCATCGCCATCGTGGTCACATTCTCCAAGGCGTTTGCGAAATCCTAACGCAGCGGCGCGTGGGCGCGGCGGACTTCGGCGGAGCGCGGGATGGTGGCGATTGCTCCGCCGGAGCGAAGATCGAGGTCGTTGCCGGCGTCCGCGGCGTCGAGCGACCCGCGCTGGGCAACGTAGTCGCGAAGCCGGGCGGCTTTCTCGTCGGTCGTCGGTTCGCCCGGCAGCGAATTGTCGCACCCGTGGCCCCAATAGACGCGCGTGCCGCGGTGCGTGTACAGCGCGAACTCGTATTCCTCGACGCCGTCGAAGCCCGTGCCGACGACCAACGGCGCTACGCGGGCGAGGCCCAACTTCTCCCAGTCGCCGGAAAGCGCGGCCGCGATGTTGGCCGCGCCGTGGACCCGAACGTCGCCCCACGGCGCGGGGG
>JBBDYI010000170.1:16075-26188 GCA_040901705.1 Pirellulales bacterium
CGGTCGGTCCATACGGACCACCGGCGACGTCGGTAATATGCGGGTAGCGGCGGGCTTCGTACGGCGAGAAGTCGTCCTTGGGCAACACGACGCCGCCGGCATCGACCGGCCACCAAGTTTCGCTGCTCAGGACGACGATCGCCGCCGGGCGGCGGTATTCGACCTCGACTTCCACTCGGGCCGGGTAGCGCTTGGTCACCTTGCGGACTTCGGCGATCCAAGGGTGCAGGCGGAGAGCCTTCGCCAGGCGTTCGTTGAGGTCGGCGCTGAGGATCGACGCGGTCTCGTCGAGGCCAGCGTCCCGGAGAGCTTCGCGCTTCACGTCGCGGCGAATCCAGCCCACCGATTCCGGCGAAGGGATGAGGTCGACGCGGTCGAACGTGAGTTGATAGTCGTCGCCCGCCGCGACGCGGTCGCCGACGTGCCGCCAAGCCCAGTAGGGGCCAACGGTCAACAAGGCCAGCAGCACGAGACCGACAAGCGTTAAGCGGCCTTCGGAACGGAAAAGCAAAAATCGCACGACGCGCACCAGGCGGCATACGAGGATCGCCCAGGGGTCGAATGCCGATTTCTTCTTTGTGTTCTTCGTAATGCGTTTCATCGCCGGACCTCCGCCGCCCCGGCAAATTTGGGGCGGCCGCGGCCCGACAGCGAAAGAAAATCGCGACTACGATACATGGCCATCCTCCTTGACGGCGAAATCCATCGGCAACTGATGAACTCACGTAGGGTGGGTCGAACGACGTGAGGCCCACCGGAGTTCATCCTACGTAACTACCAAACTTCGATCGCCGGTTTGAGTTCCACGCCGGTACGGTCGAGGACTTGCTCGCGGACCTCGTCGATCAGCCGCAACGCATCGGCACTGGTTGCTCCGCGCTCGGCGACGAGAAAATTCGCGTGACGCGGGCTAAGCGTAACGCCGCCGGCGCGAACGTCGCCAAGGCCGGCTTGCTCGATCAGTGACGAGGCGCTCATCTCGCCGGGGTTCTTGAAGGCGCACGCCGCACTTTCGTGGGCCAGCGGCTGGTGCGATTTCTTGATGATCCACTGCTTCTGCATCCGCTTGGTTATTTGCAGCGGGTCGTCCGGCTCGAACCGCAACTCGGCGCTGAGGACCACCAACTCGTCGAGACTGCTTTGACGATAGCCGAACGCCATTTCCTCACGCTTCCGTTCGTGGACCTGACCGTCGCCGACGAGCACGGTCGCACGGTATGTAAACTGGCCGACGTCGCTGCCGTGGTTGCCGGCGTTGTTGTGCAGCGCTCCGCCGAGCGTGCCCGGAATGCCAACGAGCATTTCCAGTCCTCCCAGGCCTTCCCGCGCGGAGGCCGAAATAAGATGGCCGAGCTTTGCGCCGCCGCCAGCGGTAACCGCCTGGCCTTTGACGGCGATTTCGCCAAACGCCGCCGCGCCGAGTTGGATCACGACGCCGCGGACGCCCTCGTCGCGGACGAGCAGGTTCGACCCGCCGCCCAACACGCGGACGGCGACGTCGTGCTCGCGACAACGCCGCACCAGTGCTACGAGCTCGTCGACCGTCGTCGGCTCGGCGAAGAAGTCAGCCGGTCCGCCGATCCGCAGCCACGTCAACGGCGCGAGCGGCTCGTCCTGGCGAATGAAGTGCTCGAAGCCCGTGATGATGCTCATGGCGAAAACGTCGGGGGAGATGATGTCGAAGGGCACAACGCCGCGTCTGCGGCAATGGCGAAGCTGTCGTAGCGGCCGAGACGATGCCGAATGGCCGCAATGTCGAATGGCCGCATTTTCGCGACACCGGCTTGCCGAGTCCAGCGCCAAGCCGGCTCGAATCGCCGTCGTAGGTAACTTCGTACGGAAACAGTTTAGCCGTATGAAGCACTCGACCACCGATCGCACCGATTTCACGGATCGCTTCGTGCTAGCCCCACGGCTCGACCGATCGGGCAACATCCGTGTTATCCGTATCCGTGTTATCCGTGCTTCGCTTCAACCGGCTATACAGGTACTTCGCAGGTAATTTTGGGTTGCGCGACGCCGAACCGCTGGCATGCGCAGGGAACGCCCCGGCGCGGGGCGAAGTGTGCCAAAAACCGGGCAATTCGACAACAGCACTACATATGGGTGAGCAAGGCGGCAAAGCGGGGACCACGCAGGCTATTGTGCTGGCCTTCGTGCTGTTGGGATCCCCCAACGGAAGAATTATCGAGTGGTGTGCCAAGTTGCGTTTTCGTGACGGCGGGGGGCGGGCGACTCGATCCGGCCCCCCTCAAACAAATCCGCCGCCCCTGACCTTACTTTGGCTTGGTCCTCGGCTTCCGTTGCGACGCCGGCGGCAACAGCGGCGTCGATTCCGCCACGCGATTCCGCCACGCGCCGAAGCGTGCCGATCGCGATGCACGGTCGATGCGGCCAACCGACTTTGGCCAGCGAAAGCCGCGCATTTCCGGCCCCGGCCAGAGCGTGGCCACGATCTTGAAGCACTCCTGGGCGTCGCCAAACGGCTCGGTAAGGCTGAATGTCACGACCGGATCGCGGCCGCGAGGAAACAGCCGCCACCAATCGTACTCGCGGCATTCCCATGCCTCGACGGCGCGTTCCCAAACCGGGTCGGTTACCGTCAGCTCGTACCGTGCTCCGCCCAACCGGAACCGCAGCCGCAACCGCTTTCGCCCCAGCCGTTCGCTAAGTACCAGCGCCGCTCGCTCGACCTTGGCGATCGCTAGCGATGCCGCAGCCGGCTGGCGGACGCATTCGCCATAAGCCACGCACGCCGC
The DNA here is from genome assembly GCA_040901705.1 of Pirellulales bacterium. Taxonomy (GTDB): domain Bacteria; phylum Planctomycetota; class Planctomycetia; order Pirellulales; family PLA5; genus PLA5. The sequence goes on from JBBDYI010000170.1 coordinate 18,835, forward strand.
GGTGCCACAGAGAATTTCTGGCCCGCGAGTGAAGGCTGGCAGCATGCGTTCGAGCGTTGCGCGCGGGGCCGGTCTCCGCAGCAGCCGCCACGGCGATTCGTCGATGACCCAATTCTCCCTCTGGTGCGGCATCGGCCGCGGCGCGACGACGCCGACGCGAAGCAAGTCGAACATCCGCGGCTCGTCGCGATCGCCCAACCGCAGGTCGATCGGCGTGAGCGTCCCATCCGCCAGCGGCGAAACCAGCCGCACGAAGCCCTGGCCGTCGTTTCGCCAGCCGGCGACGCAGCGGCCGCCGTGTTTGCGCGAATTGGCCAAACAGACGAGTTCGATGTCGGGCATGACCGGTACTCCACGGCAACGGCGACCAACAAAACCACGCAACTCAAGTTTCACGGCTCAAGCAAGGCAAAAAATTCAAGGTTCAATGGGAGTGAACCGCGACTCGTGCGTTCGTTCACATCGCGTCTCGCAACACGCGGCACGCCATATTGTGCAAGAAGCTACGCCATTCTTTGAGCCTTGAACCTTGCTTGAACCTTGAAACTTGAGCCTTAAGACTTCCCTATATGTGTCTCGCCTCCATGTCCCGCCAAAACTCCTTCAAGTACTTGAGCGCCAGCCGGCGATGGCAGTGCGTCGCCTCGGCCTCGCTGCACAACAGCACCGTCGGGCCGTCGAACAGTTCGCGGCCAAGCTCCGTTTCGATCCGCCGCTGGCTCAACAGGTCCAGGTATCGCCGCTCGTATTCCTCCCAGTCGCCCTTGCGTTTTTTGTAGGCGTCGAGCATGTCTTGCGTCGGCGCGAGCAACGGCTCGTGGACGTACTCAGCGCCGCACAATTCGCGCAAAAAGTACGCCAAGTCGCCGCGTTTGGCGAACGCCGCCAGTTGCGACGAATTGTTCAATCGCACGTCGACCAACCGCCGCACGCCGGCCGATCTCAATCGGCCGAAAAAGTCGGCTGCCGACGTTTGTGTAAAACCGATCGTATAGATCTCCACGGTGCGACCTCGGCGACGTCAAACAGGGTTCGTTGATTGCCTAACTTGCGCTGCACTTGCTCGGCCGCCACGTCCGATTCGCTTTGCACGCGACCATCTGCGCGAATGTGCCGCACGTCGATACCTCTCCCGTCGATGCCTCTCCCGCCGACGCCCGTCCCGCCGACGCCCCGTCCGCCAGTGCCCCGCGACGCGAGCACGCGGGCTACGAGCAACCGGCGGTGACAGCCGGCCGGGTCTTCCTCGCTGCACATCATCGCCACGCGGCGCTGAGCCGCTTCGCACTCGATCCGCTTGATACCGGCGAGAAACTCCGCCGATTCCGCCACCACGTCGTAACGGACGTGCCCTTCGTCGTCGAAATACTCGTCTCCAACAGGCCGGCCGCCGAGTTGGTGCCCCAGGAACAGGTATTTCAAGCCCGCGGCTTCGAGATCGGCCCGCAGTTGAGGTTCGTTGAATTGAAAAGCGAAGGCCGACGCCGGATGCGACCGCACGTCGCACAACAGGTCGATCTCGTGCCGCTTTAGCAGCGCCAAGAACTCCTCGGTCGTGTGATTCGAATGCCCGACGGAATAGATCGTCGCCGGCCCTTCCGTCGCCTGCGATTCGCGCTCGCCATGTCGAACGTCCATCGATACCCTCCCGCGAAATCGACGATTCGCGGCTCGTTCTCGCCCGGTATTAGTCGTATAAGCGCCAATCGTCGGCTACGCCAGTAACTATACAGACAAACAGTTGTGTGTCAAGCCTTTCGATCGCGTCGATTGAAGGTTTTCTACCCGAGCTGCGACTTGCAAACATGTCTGCCGCCGCCGTCGACTGGCCGCGCGACCCACCGTGCGGCGGGGGGTGCTGATGCCTTGCCGCGTTCGGTTGACCGCTTTATTCTAATGGGTGTTCGCGACGCGCTCGCGGACGTGTCCCGCCAAGTGCCCGCTAGATTCCCGCCCTTAGCTCGAGGCCGCCATGAAATCATTCGCGCTCGCCGTCTGTCGCCCCGTCTGTCGCGTCGTTGCCGCCCCCGCTGTTGTAGTCGCCGCTGTCGCGGTGGCCGCGACCGCCTTACTTTGCTCGACTGGCAATCTCGCGGCCGGCGAATTCGATTGGCCCAATTGGCGAGGGCCGGAGCAAAACAACGTTTCGCGCGAGACCGGCCTCGTCGACAAGTGGAATCCCAAGGGCGGGCCGGGCAGCAACTTGCTTTGGAAGAGCGAAAAGCTCGGTACGCGATCGACCCCGATCGTGATGAACGGCAAGCTGTACATCGTGTGCCGCGCCGATCCGCTCACGCCGCTCGAAGGCGAAAAGGTCGTGTGTGCCGATCCGGCCACCGGCGACATTTTGTGGGAGAACAAGTTCAACGTCTCGCTGTCCGACGTGCCGGGCGAGCGCGTCGGCTGGGCGAATTTGGCGGGCGATCCGGAGACCGGCAACGTCTATTGCATGGGCGTCTGCGGACTGTTTCAGTGCATCGACGGCGAGAGCGGCAAGACGCTGTGGAGCAGCGCCACGCACGAACAGTTCGGGCTGCTCACCACGTACGGAGCGCGGACGAACACGCCGGTCGTGTTCGAGGATCTGGTTATCATCAGCGGCATCGTGATCGGTTGGGGCGAACAGGCCAAACCGAATCATCGCTTCATCGCGTTCAACAAGAAGACCGGCGAGGTGGTCTGGTACGCCGGCACGCGCGACCTGCCCAACGATACCAACTACAGTTGCCCGGTCATGTGCGTACTCAACGGCCAGGCGGCGATGGTCGTCGGAGGCGGTGACGGCGGCGTGTGGGCGCTGCAACCGCGGACGGGCAAGCCGATCTGGCATTACGACTTCACGATCGGCGGCATCAATCCGTCGCCGCTCGTGGTCGGCGACACGGTTTACGCTTCGCACAGCGAAGAAAATCTAGCCAGCAACACGGCCGGCGGCATCGCGGCAATCAACGGAGCGCTTACCGGCGACATCACCAAGACCGGCGAAATCTGGCGGCTCCGCGAGTTCATGGTCGGCCGCAGTTCGCCCGTCATGTTCAACGATTTGCTGTACGCCATCGACGATCGCGCCAAACTGTTCGTCCTCGACCCGAAAACCGGCCAGACGCTGACGCGAAGAGCGTTGGGCAAGGAAATGCGGGCCACCCCGTTGATCGCCGATGGCAAAATGTACTGCGCCACGAGCAACGGACAGTATTACGTGCTCCAAGCCGGCGGCAGCAGCAGCGAGGGCAGTCAGCTAAAGGTGCTCAGTCAAGGCCGCTTGCCGACCGGCGAAGAGTGCCACGGCTCGGCGATCGTGTCGGCCGGACGGATTTATGTGCCGTCGATGGAAAATCTGTATTGCATCGGCACGCCCGACCATAAACCGGCGGCCACGGCGCGGCCGGAAGGACCGCAGGAAACGCCCGTCGGCGCAGACGACAAACCGGCCCACGTGCAAATCGTGCCGGCGGAGTTGCTCCTGCGGCCGGGCGATACGCAGCAGTTCGAGGTGCGGCTGTATAACGCCCGCGGGCAGTTGCTCAAGAGCGACGGCATCGAGGCGAATTTCGAGCTAAAGGGTGCCGGCGAGATTTCCCCTGACGGCAAGTTCACCGCGGCGGCCGAAGGCGCGCACACGGCCATGTACATCCACGCCAAGGTCGGCGACTTGGACGGTCTGTCTCGCGTCCGCGTGGTGCCGGCTCTGCCGTGGAAGTTCGACTTCGCCGACGGCCAGGTGCCGATCACGTGGGTCAGCGCCCGCTATCGCCACATCACCCGCAAGGTCGAAGGCAACGACGTGATGGTCAAAGTCACGACGATTCCCAAGGGTACGCGGAGCATGTGCTTCTTCGGGCAGTCGGACCTGCACGATTACACAATCCAAGCCGACGTGCTGGGGAATCTCAAGAACGGCAAGACGCCCGACATCGGCTTGATCGCCCAGGGCTATATCCTCGATATGCGAGGTGCGTCGCAGGAGTTGGAAATCCGCAGTTGGGGCACGCAGAAAAATCGCGTTCACAAGACGATCGCGTTTGCGTGGAAGCCGAACGTGTGGTACAGAACCAAGCTGCAAGCGAGCGTCGAGGACGGCAAGGCCGTGTTGCGGGGAAAAGTCTGGCCGCGCGACGACAAGGAGCCGTCCGATTGGACCGCGACGTTGGTCGACCCGCAGCCGGTTCATACGGGCAGTCCGGGATTGTTCGGCAACGCGACGGACGCCGAGATTTTTCTGGACGACATCACCGTGACGCCGAACACCGCCGGGTAGAAGCGGCGACGTTTTGATTTTTTGTAGCGTGATTTTTCGTAGGGTGGGTCGAACGAAGTGATGCCCACCAGTTCGCGTTCATCAGCGGTGGGCCTCACTTCGTTTGACTGACCCACTCTACGCGAGTTTCTTCGCGACGGAAGAAAGTTGAATTCGGCCGGTCGCACGCTTGTCTTCGGCCTGCTTTTTGCGAATCATTCATTCCCGCCTCTGAACGAATAATCCCACCGTACACGTAGGAATCCAAACATGACGTCCATTTCTTCTCGCCGCGTCTGGCTCGTCGCGCTGGCCGTGCTTTTCGTTGGCTGCACGAACCAATCGGAACCGGCCAAGAAGCCGTCGGGCACGGCTGGCGCGGAAAAGAAAGCACCCAGCAAGCTGGAAGCCAGCAAGCCCGACGCGGGCGCCGCCGATTCCGCCAAGGCGGCGACGGACGAGAAACCAACCGGCGACGCGGCGAACCCGGACGCCGCGACGACCGACGCAAACCCAGCGAACGACGCAACGAAGCCCGCCGCGCCGGCGGCCAAGACCGACGAACCCGCCCCGGCCGAATCGGACGCCAAGCCGGTCGTCGAAACCGACGTGGTGGCGGCGGAAGCGATTCCGGCCGACTTACCGGTGAGCACGCCCGGCGACGCGGAACCGGCCGAACACGAAGGCGACTACGCCCAGTGGGGCACATCGACGCTGAAGAACAACGTGTCCAAGGCCACGAACCAGCCCACGTTTTGGGACGGCGGCAAGGTCGACTTCAAGACCGGCATCCGCGACGCGGCCTCGATGAAAAACATCAAATGGGCGGCCTCGCTCGGCTCGCAAACCTACGCCAACCCGATCGTCGCTGGCGGCAAAGTGCTGATCGGCACCAACAACGGCAACGGCTATGTCAAACGCTATCCGGCCGACGTCGACCTGGGCTGCCTGCTCGCGTTTACCGAGGACGAAGGGAAGTTCCTCTGGCAATACTCCTCCGAAAAGCTGCCCACCGGCAAGGTGCATGACTGGGAACTGCTCGGCATCTGTTCGACGCCGATCGTCGAAGGCGACCGCGCGTGGTTCGTCTGCAATCGCGGCGAGGTCGTGTGCGTCGACACGGAAGGATTCTACGACAACGAAGACGACGGCCCCGTCACCGCCGAATGGGCGCGGCTGTTCGACATCGCCCGCAGCGACGAACCGGAGAGCGACCCGGTCGCGCCGCTCGTGTCGGGCTTCAAGGAAGGCAAGCTGGGGGCGGTGCTGCTCGAACAGGCCGCCAAGCTGGACATCGCCTTGCCCGAACAAGCCGAGATTCAAGCCGGCGAGGCGCCGAATTCGTGGACGTTTTCGGCGCAAGCCGGCGAAGCGAAGCGGAATTTCCGCATGAGAATGGAAGGGCCCCGGCTGAGCGTCTATTGGCAAACCACCACCGACGACAAGCACGAGGCCGACGTCGTTTGGCGGCTCGACATGATGAAGGACCTGGGATCATCGCAACACAACGCGGCGAGTTGTTCCGGCACGATTGTCGGCGATCTGCTGTTCATCAGCACGTCGAACGGTGTCGATGCCCAGCACAACAACGTTCCGGCTCCGAACGCCCCGTCGTTGATCTGTTTGGAAAAGTCGACCGGCAAGGTCGTGTGGACCGACAACTCGCCAGGCGTGAACATCCTGCACGGCCAGTGGTCGTCGCCGGCCGCCGCGGTGCTCGGCGGCGTGCCGCAAGTGATTTATCCGTGCGGCGACGGCTGGCTGCGCAGCTTCCATGCCGCGCGAACGAAGGACGGCCAGGGCGAATTGCTTTGGCAGTTCGATTGCAACCCGAAGGATTCGCTATATGAAATCCGCGGCCTCGGCACGCGAAACCACATCATCGGCACACCGGTAATCTACAAGGGACTCGTGTACATCGCGGTCGGCGAAGACCCCGAACACGGCGATGGCGTCGGACACCTGTGGTGCATCGATCCGACGAAGCGCGGCGACGTCAGTCCCGATCTGGCGTTCACACGCGACGAACTGTCGAAGCCGGCTTCTGAGCGCAAACCGCTGTTGGTCGAAAGGCTCGACGACAGCCGCCGCATGCAAACGATCGACGAATCCAAGGGCGAAGTCGCCGTGGCGAATCCAAATTCCGCCGCCGTCTGGCACTACGCATCATACGACGTCAATGGTGACGGTGAGATCGACGATTACCAGGAAACGATGCACCGCTCGCTGAGCACCGTGACGATCAAAGACGACATCCTTTACACGGCCGATTTCAGCGGTATCTTCCATTGCGTCGACGCCAAGACCGGCAAAGTCTACTGGACGCACGACATGCTCGGCGCCTGCTGGGGTTCGCCGCTCGTGGCCGACGGCAAAGTGTTCATCGGCGATGAGGACGGCGACGTGTACGTGTTTGCCCACGGCAAGGAGAAGAACTGGCTCAATCAGCACGCCACGGAGGAAACCAACCCCACGGTGAACATGGGAAGTTCCGTCCTCGGCACGCCGATCGTCGCCAACAACGTGTTGTACATCTTCAACAAAAACACGCTGTTCGCGATCAAGGCGCTGCAGCCCGATACACAAGCGGCAGCCGCCAAATGAACGACGCCGGCACTGGTGATCGCAGCTCCGCCGTGAAAAAGCGCGTGCTGGACGTGGGGAATTGCCGGCCGGACCATGCGGCGGTTCGCTCGCTGGTCGAGGGCGGTTTCGCCGCGGAGGTGGTTCAGGCACACGGCTTGAACGACGCCCTCTCCGCGCTGCGCGGCGGTCGGTTCGATCTCGTACTCGTCAATCGCAAGCTCGACCGCGACGACTCCGACGGCATCGAGATTATCAAGGCCGTGAAAGCGGACGCCACGCTGGCCGATACGCCAATGATGCTGATCACGAATTACGCCGAGCATCAAGACGCGGCAGTAGCGGCCGGGGCCCATCGCGGTTTCGGGAAATTGGAGTTCGACCTACCCGATACCCGCAAGCGGCTAGCGGCGTTCATCGGCTAAGCGTCGTCCAGCACCAGCGCCAGCGGCGCGGTGCGGCGAACCGCTTTTTCGGTGCGATTGGCCGGGTCTTCCAGTCCCAATAACTGCTTGCTGTTCTCGAACGTGACTT
>JBBDYI010000171.1:0-3868 GCA_040901705.1 Pirellulales bacterium
CAGTGCTTTCGGCGAAAGGATTCGCCTCCTACAGATTCCAGTTTCGGGATAGGTTGTAAGTCGCGGTAACGACAACGGCACCGAGTAGGCGCCGCGCGGACTTCATGAGCCGTCGATCCAGCAATCGATCGCCGGCACGCGCCGCGGCCCTCGGCGGCGACCACCAGTATGACGCGGCGGACCGAAGTTGTCTTGGCCCGTTTCTTCGCCCGCCGCGGCCAGGGCAGAAAGAGCCTGCCTCGACCAGCGGCCAAAGGACGATTCGGCGAAAATCGACAAATCTTGCCGGGGTGTTCGCTGCAACGCTCGCAATCGCCAACCCCGTCACCGCCCTTCGCGTAGCCGGTCGCCAAGGAAATTATCCAATTCCGGTATGTCGTAGATCTTTTGAATCGTCTTGTCGCGGTCATAGTCGACCCGGCGATAGGTCACCAAATCGTCTTCCAGCACGACGTAGCACGACCGCGGATCGCCGTCGCGCGGCTGGCCCACCGAACCGACGTTGAACATCACCCGTTCGGCGCCGAGGCGAAACTGGTGGCCGATCTCCTCCGGCGTGTGGAACTGCAGGCTCTCCGAAAACACGCCCGGCACGTGGGTATGCCCCTGAAAGCAATACTTTTCGATCAGGCTGAAAATCTTCTCCATCTTCCGCCGATTATAAATATCTTCAGGGAAGACGTACTCGTTGAGCGGGTTGCGCGGCGAGCCGTGGACGAACAGCAGCGTGTTCTCGCGATGGTGCCGCGGCAATTCGCCGAGAAAGTCCCACCGCTTGGCCTGCAATTCCGGGTCGTCCGTCGGTTTTTCGAGCTGGTCACGGGTCCAGAAAATCGCCCGTTCGGCACCCGTGTTGAACCCTTCCGGGTCGAACAGCGCCGCTTGATCGTGATTGCCCAACAGGCAGACCTGGCACTGCATCGCCAAATCGATGCACTCCCGCGGGTTCGGCCCATAGCCGACAATGTCGCCCAGGCAATACACCTCGGTGATGCCTTGCGAAGCGATGTCGGCTAGCACCGCCTCGAGACCTTCGAGGTTGCTGTGAATGTCGCTAATGATCGCCCGCTTCACGCCGTCCAACCCTTGTCGTTAGTGAGCCGCACGCCCTGTGTCGCTTCGCCGAAAGGCGACGATCATCCCCGGGCGCGGACCTGCCCCGCCAGAGCCAGCGTCTGCGCGAACGCATGATATCCAAAGCATAGCAGCCAGCATCGCGCAAGCCCCGCTGACACTAATGGTTACGACGGAAAAAGCGACGTCTGGCGACAAACCGGCAGTCTAAAGGTGCGATTCGAGAGGGTCAAGCGGGCTTCGCGCTCGCCAACCAGCCGCCAATCGACCGGTTCGGGGGGAATGCCGCAACTTCGCCCTTGCGGTCACCCTTACGGTAGACGACCCGAATTCCGACTCCGATCGCGACTCCGACGCCCGCGATGCCCAACCCACGTTCAATATAACTATACACAATGTCGCGGCGGCGCTGCCATAAACCGCACAAGCGACGCCTTGCCGTTCTTCCATCGTTGGCACAAGCTGGCACACTACGGGCGCAAGTTCGCCGTTGGATGCCTGATACTTTCGGTCGCGTGCCGAAGTCCGATCGGATCGCCCCCCTTTACATCACCGCGTCCGCAATGACCGCCGAACTTCGCATCCTGGCTCTCGAAACCACCGGCCTCTCCGGCACGGTCGCGGCGCTCGTCGGCGACCGCGTACTGACCACCCTCGATCTCGCCGCCGGCCGCCGCAGTGCTCAATCGCTGGTCCCCGGCATCGCGGAACTTTGCCGCGACGTGGGCTGGCAAATCGCCGACGTGCAGCTTGTCGCCGTCACCGCCGGCCCAGGCTCTTTCACCGGGTTGCGGGTCGGCGTCACCACGGCCAAGACGCTCGCCTACGCCACCGGCGCAGTGGTGCTCGCGGTCGATACGCTCGCCGTCATCGCCGCCCAAGCCCCGCCGCCGATCGTCGACGTTTGGGCCACGTTCGACGCCCAACGCGGCGAACTTTTCGTCGCCCGCTCCGAACGCCGCGATCCGAACGATCCGCTCGCCTGGGAAACCACGGCCCAGGCCAGGATCGTCGACGCGGCAACCTGGTTCGCCGGACTCGCGCCCGCCGCGGCAGTAACCGGACCTCCGCTCGCTCGATGGCAAGACAGTCTGCCGGCCGAAACGACGATCGTCGCCGAAGAATTCCGGCATCCCCATGCCGCAACCGTCGGCCGCCTCGCCTGGCGAATGCACCAGGCCGGAGTGCGGCACGATCTCTGGACCCTCACCCCAAACTACTTGCGAGCAAGCGCGGCGGAGGAAAAACTCATCGCCAACAAAACGCAAGCCGGCGGCAAAAGCTGATTCCCAAAACCTCGTCATTGAACTCGTCAATCAAATTCCGTGGCAAGTTCCGCGTCCAAACACCGCATCGCGCGGTTTGAGAACACCTGCCTCCTTGGCCGACTCGTCACGTCCAGCCGCGCTATCTGCTCCCCGCCGCCAGCATCTTCTCCACCGCCTCCAAGCCCGTCATGCCGATTGCGATCCCCAGCGCCTTTGCCCGCGGCGTGCAATCGACGATCTTCGCCGAGAGCAAATCCTCCGGCTCGACCAGCGGACGGGCCGGCGTCCCGCGGGCGATCGCAATCGCCTGTCCAAACTCCGCCGGCGTTTTCATGTCGTAAATCCCGCAGCCCACGATCCCGGCCCGCGTAAGAATCGAACAATACTGCCCGCCGTCCCAACGATGGCTCGCCCCAATCGCCGAGCCACCCTCGAATTGCATCGTCCGCTGCTCGGAGCGAGGAAGATTGTCGGCCATGGCGCGGAATTCCTGTGTGCGAAGATGACTCTGTAAGAGGCGATGCCCTCCACCGAAACCACCGTCGCTCGGTGGTTCGATGTGAAATCTACTCCAATTGGCTAGCTACGCGGCGAATCGCTCGTCCCGCACAAAAAATAACACGAGTAATGTTAAACAATTCCCTCTTCCGGGTGGCATGTTGCGACCCTTGGATCCTTGCCCGTCAGAAGGGCGCACTTTCCCAACTACGCCCTCTCCCAAAAAGGCCGCTCTCCACAAACCATTGTCCTCCACAAAACAATTGTCCTCCACGCTATACCCTACCCGGCCAGCAGTGAGACGTCGTCGAACTTCTGGAATTGTAGAGTCATCAGGGATTTGAGTTGGTCGGCGTGGGTGGTGGGAATGTCGTCGAGGGTGTTCTCGATTGCCGCGCGGAACGAGGCGAAGTTGGCGTGATATTTTCCGTACACGCTGTGCCGTTTGGCGAAACCCCAGAGCCGTTCGATCAGATTCCGCTTGGGCGAGTAGGACGGCAGGAACAGCAGGCGGATGTTCAACTTGGCCGCCAACGCTTGTACGATCGCGTTGCGTTGATATCGCGCGTTGCCCTCGACAACCGTGATCGGGCCGACGAGACCTTCGGCGGCGATCTTGCGGAGTAGTTCGCACATCGTGTCGGTGTTCACCACCGTCGTATTGGTGACGGCGATCAGTTGTCGAGCGACCGCGTTCCAAGCGCCCAGAACATTGAACCGCTGACGGCCGGACGCAGCGCGGACGAACACGCGGGCGATCGACCACAAGCAACACAGAAACGTGCCGAACACGAAATGGGCGGCATCGACGAAGAGCACGTGGCCGGTCCCGGCGACCGCCGCGTCGAGAGCCGGTTGGAGTTGCGCGGCGACGAATTCCTGCTGCGTCGCAACGTGTTCGGTCAGCGACTTTTTGGGGGCATGGGCACCGCCCGAGTGCGTTGCCATCGCAGGCCCAGACCAGCCAGGAAGGGCGGAACCGCTTTTTGGTTCCCTTGTGGGTCTTTTGCTTAGGCATGACTCGTCAC
>JBBDYI010000172.1:0-26093 GCA_040901705.1 Pirellulales bacterium
TCTGTGAGCACCACAAAGCGTTGTGCCAAGGTGCTCACAGAGCACCCTACAGGTGCGGTTGGACTTGTTCATGTTCGATTCTTTCACAACCTCTGAGCAGCCGCGAGCGTTTTTCCGCTCACAGGCGACGACTCCAGACTTGAGAAAACCAAAGTCAGCGCGTGTCAGTCCGTGCCAGGCTGCGACTTCGCCTACTTGCGGGTATTTTCTGGACAAGAGTGCATAAACTTCCTGGACACTTTGCGGTGCGGGAAAAGGCCAAGCGACGACGCGAGACGCGCGGTCATTTGGCGCAGGGATTGCGCATAAAAAAAGGAACCCGGCTCGCGCCGGGTTCCCCGTGGTGCTACAGATCGACGGTGGTGAACACATACAACAGGCCTAAAAACATGATTCCGAGAACCCATGCAGAATAGACCAGCATGTAGCGTGCTCTCGCGATCTCGCGTTCTTTCCGTCGTCTTCGCATCCACTCCTTCTCACTTACGTACATAACCATCTCCTTCAGTTTCGCGTGGCGGAATTGCCGACGCGTCGCGTCTCAGGCTGCAAAGCCTGACAAGCGAATCCGAAGCCGATAGTCAGTGAGGAGGACTGCCCGTTGTTTTTCCGTGCTCCTGGGCCAGGAGCGAATCAAACCCTCAAAGGGGCTTGTGCTGCTGCGAACGTCTCAGAATTCTAGCCGCGGCGTCGTTTTGGGTAGATGCACTCGCGGATGCGAGACATTTTTCAGTTTGGAAATCGGTAAATCGCCGTGTCACGACGCGTCGCCTGACGCCAGTTCATGCCGAACGCCCGTGACATTTGCCGCTGCCGCGGACAGCGTTATTCTTGGGAGGGCCGCTGGACATCTTCGGCGATGGTACGCACGGGTTCATTTCGGGCAACGTAACCAGGGCGGAACGTGCAACTCATCCGAGTGACATCGCGTCCCGCATCGGAGACATTCCAGCGAGCGCTCTTGCGCAAAGAATTTGGAATTACAAGCCAGGCAAACAAAGTAGTAGCGCAAGTCATTACTTCAGATGCGGAGAAAGCTATGACCACCCATTCAAAACAGGCGACGCTCCACCTCGTTACCAAACACGGTCCAATTCATCTCGCGCACTTCTGCCCGCCCGAATAGCTCCAGGTAGGGTGCCGGGCTCACTCGTTCCACGAGCATCCGAATTGATTCCGGCTTTCGGCTATGGATCGTTCGGCGGCACTGCAACCAGCTCCGGACAGAGCAATCGCGAAAGGGAAGGCTGCCGCGAATCCCGAACAGCAGCAATTCGTGGGAAACTCGCCAATAATTTCCCATCCCCAGTTTGTCCTTCACCCAGACGAAGCAAGACTTGTATTCAAAACCCCAGGCACGCATGACCGTCAGGGTTTCTTGCAGTAATGGCGTCGTTGCCCAGAGGTGCAGGTGCGAGTCCTTGGTCGCTAATTGTCGAACGGGGAGGTCACAGATATCCTGCAAGGACAACGTCGCATAATGATTGGCTGCCGCTGCCCGCGAGGATCGATTGCGATACGTCCATGGAGGGTCGGCATAGATTGTTGGAAAAACGTGTCCCTCGGCGAGTAGCTCATCGAGACAACGAACGGTGGCGGGCGGTGACAGCGCAGCCGTCTCCTCCCGCGGTCCGTTTGAGACCACGGAGTGAACAGGCATTGCTACTTGTCCTCCGCAGCAAGGAGGGCAGTGTCGATCAGCGTGACGATGGCTTCACGAAGGTGAGGTTTTAGGAATGGCCAGGCTTTGGCGATCCGTTGAACAGCCGGAGGTATTTCTGTCAGGCCATGACCGCCGGCGTCGTCGGAACACTGGCAAAATGCTGTTGCCTCAGAGCCCTCATCGCCTAACGCTATGTCCGCTAGCGCGTTGCGAACTTCGTCGTCCTCATTCGATCCCCGCCGCCTCCATTTTGTCAGCGGATGCCTCAGGGGGTCCGCAATCGACATAACCCTTGCTCTGGCAAGGGTTTTTGCCATTCTGGGCTGTGTCATCCGTGCCAGCAAATGTCACGGCTTGCCTCTCAAAGCCGCCAGAAATGCAGCGCATTTGCAGCACGCCGGACATTGCGGATCCTGCGGCGGCGGGTTGTGGCGTGTCGTCGGGCGTGGGCAGCGCCGCCACGGCCCGTGCCTGATCGTCAATTCCGATGTGCGTATACGCTGCCTCGAATGGCAATGACTTCGTCTTGAGTGAAGATGCCGTCCAAAAACCCGACCGCCGAGTCTTCATGCCCGCCGAGGAATGCAACATCCCCGGCATCGTTTATGTGAGGGAATGAAAACGTGTCGACTCGGGTGCCATCGATAACACTGCGCGAGAAAACCTCGACGCCGCTCGTCGAGAATAGGATGTCGCCGAGCGTCGATTTCGCTACGAACGCGTCATCGCCGTGATTATTGATGTCCGCACAATCGAACTGCTCCGCGACGCGATTGCCGAAGACGTCCCCGCTGCGGGCGACGATTTGGGCTTCGTAGATCGTGTCTGCCCCGAAACAAACGGCAGCGCCGGATAAGGCAATGACGACAGAAAGAAGATGCTGCAAACAAGCGCGCGTAGACGACATGAAGTAACTCCTGTGAATGCGAATGAGTGAATCCCGCGTAGTGCATGGCGGCAAACCGCCAAAGACCCACTAGCAATCCGGCATCAAAGGAGCGTATTGAACGCGCGGAATCCTAACCCACTCCATTGGGCGAGTCAACAATTCAGCCCAAGCAGGCGACGTGGCGCATCGGTCTAGCGATTCCTGCCCGGCGCGGCTATTCTCTCGGCAGTTCGCCGTTGGGGCCGTTCAATTGGAGACTGCCGCCGTGAAGATGTTGCTGGCCGTGATTCAGCCGCCGAAGCTGGAACCGCTGCGCGAAGCGCTGGATCGGCTCGGCGTAACGCGGATGACGATCTGCGATTCGCAGGGCTACGCCCGGCAGCGCGGCCGCAGCGCGCTCTATCGCGGCCACGAGTACAAGACGCACCTGTTGCGAAAGGTGGCGGTCGAAATCGTCGTCAACGACGATTTCCTCGATCGCACGCTCGCCACGATCGTCGACATCGCCCGCACGGGGCCGGAAGGTACCATCGGCGACGGCAAGATTTTCGTGCTGCCAATGGACGACGCCATCGACATCAGCAACGCCGGCCACGGACCGCAAGCAGTGAATTGAGGGGCGAGGATAGAGGCCCGCGTGATGAGAGATAAGAGGGGCACGGACCCTTCTACTCTTCATTCTTCAAGACGCGCTGCACTTCGATCAACTTCGCCCGCGCGCTCTCCATACCTGGGTTGAGCTTCAACGAGCGCCGAAAGCATTCCGCCGCCGAGGCGTGCTCGCGCAACTGGACGTAGCAATAGCCCATGCCGGCCGCCGCGCCGAAGTGATAGGGATTGATCTCCAGCGTCTGCTGGCAATCGCGAATTGCGTCCAAAAACTTCGAAGTGCTGAAATAGGCAATCGCCCGCTGGTTCCAACTCTCGGCGATCCACGGCGCGATGTCGATCAGGCTCGACGCTCGGGCGATGGCCTCTGCGAAACTCTGAGCGTTGTTCAGGCGAATGATCGCGCCGAGTTCCTGTCGCTGCGACGGCGTGCCGATTCGGCACCACACCAGTCGGATCGCATTCTCGGCCAGCGTCCGCACGGCCCGGTCGCGATCGCGCAACGCTCGCCCCAGCACGTTGTTCGACTCGAAATCTGCTAGAAATCCGAGGGCCAACGCGGCCCCCCGCCGCGACATCCGCTCGCCGCTTTCGGCCAGCCGCTCCAGCGTCGCTACGCTGTATCGCTGCCCGACGCGACGGATGAACGACGCGGAGTTTTCGGCTTCGAGGTATTCTTCGTAATAGGAATCGAGCAGCGGGCGGCGCGGTTTCGTGTTACTCAAGGGTGCAGGCTCCCACAGGCGTCGGTGGCGCGAGATGCGTCGAGCAGTTCCGCCGTCCGTGGCAGCGACGGGTAAACGCGGGATTCGGACCAGGCGGCCAAAGTTCCGAGTTTTCCCCACAGCTTCGAGTCTAATCACGGCAAGCCCGGTTCTGCAAGCAATTGGCACACCCATGGCGGCTGGCCAAGTCCAGCAAAATACGAGAAAATACCGCTTGTAACGCATACGGCGACACGCCGGGTGGAAACGGAGAAGCAGAAATGAAACATCGGCCCAAGCGTCCCGGTGCGCCCGCGGCGTCCCGCTCCTGTCTCCTGTCTCCTGTCTCCTGGTATTCCCTGGTGTTGGTCGCATTCCTCGCCGTCCTCGCGCCCAACGTATCGGCCGCCGATCCCGTTGCGTGGCGAACCGGCCGCGACCTCCAGCAGTTACTCGAAAAGAACATCGGCGGCGCCGGCCTCGCCTGGTCTGGCCAGTCGATTCGCGAGGCGCTCGCGAATCTCTCCCACGCGCCGAGTTACCGCGTGGCGATGCTCCTGGACCGCCGCATCGATCCCGAAACCCGGCTCGATCTCGCCCTGGGTGACGTGCCGCTTGCGGAAGCGCTCGCCCGTATTGCGGCGGCCGGCGGCGCGGACGTTTGTCAGGTCGGAAATGTCGTCTATTTTGGCCCGTCCTCCATTACGCGGCGACTACGAACGGTGTCGGAGCTTCGCAAGCAAGACGTCCGCGAACTTCCGCCCGCCGACGCCCGTCGCTTCGCCGCCTACAAGCCGCTCGCCTGGGACGACCTCGCCGAGCCGCGCGAACTGCTCAAGGCCATTGCCGCCGAAGCCGACACCACCATCGAAAACCTCGACGCCGTACCCCACGACCTGTGGGCGGCCGCCGATCTGCCGCGGATCAGCCTTTGCGACCGCCTGACTCTCATCGCCGGCCAGTACGACCTGACGTTTGCCATCGGCCTCGGCGGCACGACGCTCCGTCTGGTGCCAATTCCCGAAAAGGTCGCGATCGTCCGCTCGTACACCGTCGGCCAGGGCGCGGCCGAAGTCGCCGAAAAACTGACCGCCGCGTTCGACGGCTGCAAGATTTCGGTCGCCGGCACGCGGATCGAGGTCGAGGGCCGCGCCGAAGACCACCTCGAAATCGTCCAAGCCCTCGCCGGAAAGCCGATCCGCAAACCGGCTGCCGCACCCACGGGCGAAGTCGATCTCGACCACGTCCGGATCGACAAATTCAACGCCCAGAACCAGCCGCTCGGTGGGCTGATCAAAGAAGTTGCCCGCCGGCTGCAGATGGAAGCCGAATTCGACGGTCCGGCGCTGGTCGCGGCCAAAGTCTCTCTCGACCAGGTCGTCTCGGTCGAACTCCAATCGGGCACCGTCCGCGATCTCCTGGACAAGGTGACCAAACCTTACGGCCTGGAATATGAGATCCGCGACAAGAAGCTCGTCGTCCGGCCTGCGGCCAAGGCGGAATAGGTTTGTCGTTGGGTCATTCGGTGGCCGCAGTACTTTCTTTCGAATCGAGTGGTACGGTTGGGAGACCGGCCACAACTACGATCTGGCCGCAACAGCGCGACCCATCCGAATTGAGCGGGGATTGCGGTGCGACTTTCGTTGAATTTCGCTTGCAACATTCCCTCACTCTGGTTAGGCTGGAACGTGTGGGGACACGATACGGATTGGGCAATCCTTTTCGCTTCGTTGCCCCGCAAGAAGACTGACCGTTCCCAAAGCAAACACGTTTCGCCAGGTTCTAATGAGTCGCTAGCCGATCGAAATGTCTCGCCGGCACCCGCTTGGGGTGCGTCTTTCGGCATGCGTTCGATTCGTCCCGCCGCTCGTCACTTGGAACTTGCCGAAACGCGCGATGTGTGTTGTTTGGGCCGCAGGTTGAGTGTCCCGCGCCGTTTCGCCGACGAATCGTTTCTCTCTTCGCTGCCTTCGCCGTTTGGCCGCATGAGGTTCTGCTAGTGAAAGCATTCGGTCTGTAAGTCTCAACGTGTTGTTGTCCCTTACTTGCACTGCTTTCATCAGCGAGGGTGTCCTCATGCATTCGACGCAGCGGTACGTTGCGTACCACGTTTCCCATTTGCTTTGCGCCACTGTCCGGCGTGGTTTGATTTTCGCGCTCGTCATTGTGGCGGCGTTTTCCGTTCCGACGCCGGTCCGTGCTCAGGCGCAAGAATTGCTCTTCGACGGCGGATTCGAACTTGGCGGCGTCAATTGGCAAATCTCATCGACGTACACAACCGCGAATAGCGGCGGTTGGTATCTCTCGGCCGTCGGCAATCCCAGCCCGCTCACTGGATTGGCAACCAATCTGGCTGGCCCCGCGGCCGGCCTGTACGTCGTTAGCGATCAGCAAGCCACCGGTACGATGGCATTGTTCCAAACGTTTACGGTCCCCAGCGACGCTTCGCTAACGCACCTTTTCTTGTCGTTCGACATGTTCGTCAACGACTGGTCCAACCAGCCGACGTACAATCCGAATCAACACGCCCGCGTCGACATTACCGGCGCGACCGGCACGGCTCACTTGGCGGCCTCGATCTTCAATGGCTACCTCGGCACGGACGGCGGCCCGCTTCCCAACGAGTTCGAGCATTATGAGTTCGACATCCTGCCGTTCGTCGCACAAGGCCAAAGCTACCGCGTCCGCTTTCAAACGGTCGTCGGCGTTTCGCAACTAAACCAGGGCATCGACAACGTCAGCGTCCTCGCCGTGCCCGAACCGTCGACATGGATGATGACGCTTGCCGCGGCAACAATGATCGGCGGCGTGCTTGGACGTCAACGCAGACGTAGACGCGACACCCGTTGACGCGACTCGAACTTTTCGGACATTCGCGATCTAGTGATCGTATCGAACGCCGCGTTCGACGAATTGCTTCAATCCGTCGCTAAATAGCGTCGTCCAGCCTGCTTTGAGCGAGGTGATGCTCGATTCGTCGACGCGGCCGACGTGGACGTCGGAGACCTTGAGCGTGCAGCGGTCCGGCTCGCGTGGCTCCAGTTCGAGCTTGAAGTGGTACAGCGACGGACCGCCCCAGTCGGGCGCGACGTGACCGACCGCGTACAGCACGAACTGCTGCGGTCGAATCCATTGCACGGTCATCCATAGCAAACTGCCGCCGTCTTCGCTGTGCTCGATCAGCGAGCCGCCGGCCCGCGCGTCAAACGTCACGGTCGAATCCTCGCCGACCATGTGAAAGTCCGGCAACCACCAGGCGCCGACCTCTTCGAGCAACGCTCGCCACACCCGTTCGCGCGGCGCGTCGATGGCGATTTGCAATTCGTAGGAAACGCCGCCGACGGCGATGGGCATACCGGCTTTCATGATTTTTTTCTCCATTGAGACGGTACGGCGGGCTTGCATTGCTCGCCGCGATGACGATCCTCGACATGATCCTTCAGTCGCCACAGGGCCGAGACTCGATAATGGAGCGGCTACGGAAACCGTCCGCGAAATAGGGGCGTCCGCCGCCGACCGACCGACCGACAACTACTCGATATCGACGACCGCCGGGCCGAGGACGTCCATTTTTGGCCGGATTCCCAGGCCCGGCTCGGTCGATGCCGACATGCGGCCGTGCTGGCGTTGCGGTGCGCCGTCGGCCGTGCTGACCGTGACGTAGCTGTTGAAGTCGGTCGTGGTGAACAGCAGTTGCGTCGGCGTGCTGTGGGCGAGATGGGCGATGGCCGCCGTCGTGATGTCGCCGCCCCAACTGTCTTCGATGGTCATCGCCACGCCCAGCGACACGCAGAGGTCGCGAGCCTGACGGGCTTTGGTCAGGCCGCCGAACTTGCTGATCTTGATGTTCACCACGTCCATCGCCCGATCGGCGTGGCCGCGGAGCAACATGTCGAGCGAGTCGACCGATTCGTCGAGTACGAACGGGTGGTCGGTGTGGCGGCGAACGGTGAGGCATTCGTCGTAGCTGCGGCAGGGCTGTTCGATATAGACGTCGATGTCGCGGACCGCCCGCACCACGCGCAGCGCATCGTGCATCAGCCAGCCGGTGTTGGCGTCGGCGATCAGTCGGTCGCCCGGTTCGAGTTTGGCCGCGACGGCGCGAATGCGCTCGATGTCGACGTCGGCTTCGCCGCCGACCTTGAGTTGAAATCGTCGATAACCCTCCGCTCGATACCCGGCGACCTTGCCCGCCATTTCCGTGGGCGATTGCTGCGAAATTGCGCGATACAGCACGACGTCGTCGCCGTAGCGTCCGCCGAGCAAAACGCACACGCTTTGCCCCGTTACCTGACCGAGAATATCCCAACAAGCGATGTCGATGGCCGACTTGACGTAAGGATGGCCGAGCAAGGCCGCGTCCATCGTGGCGTTGAGTTTGGCGAGTTGCGTGGGATCCTCGCCGATCAAGTGGCGGCCAAGCTGTGTGACGCCGGCCCGCACGCCGTCGGCATAGGCCGGCAGATAGAACGGACCCAGCGGGCAGCATTCGCCGTAGCCCGTGATGCCGGCGTCGGTTTCGACGGCCACGATCGTGCTGTCGAAGACCGTGACGGATTTTCCGCCGGACCAGGAGTAGCTGCCCTCGTGCAGCGGGAGTTCGACTCGATGAGCGCGGATTCGCGTGATACGCATGGATTTGGAGTGGGACTCAGGATTTGGTTCTAAGAATGCTAAACCACGGCAGGGAGAATCACCCCTAGCATATGTGCAATGGCGGGAATCTGGGGCAACTACGAGATTTAGCTCCGGCCGATAACACGCAATAGCCCGGGTCGCCCCGTCCAAGGGGCGGTAGTTTTGGGGCAACGGTGGCGACTCGGGCGTTTTCTTACTCTTGCCACATTGAACCTGCATTGTAGCGATGTACCGTGCTCGCGGAGTGAGAGTCTAGCCCCTCCGCTTTCGAGCCTGGGACTCGCCGCGCGACGTCCGACCGCCGCGCAGTGAACTCTCGCCAGACTTCGCGGCCCGATCGTCGATTGCTGGCGGCGTCGATGCATGCGAATCGTTCACGGAGCGAATCGCCCGCCTGCGCGCCCGGCGTGGAACTGCCGCGAGCTGCGTTTCGCCGGCACTGCGCATGACGGCATCGATGCCCCGCGGCTGCGGCGCTTGCGCCGACCTTACCACTGCGGCCGGCGAAGGACTGGGCGGGGAGAGCGCGTTGCGAAGCCGAATCGCGTCCGCAACACCCACCGAACCGTCGGCGTCGAGATCGCCCTCGCTTCCACTGGCAGTGGTCGATCCGAAATACGCGACGAGCGTCGCGAGGTCCGCCAGATCGACGTCGCCGTCGCCGTCGAGGTCTTCCGCTGCGCTGCCGGCGACAACTTCTATCTTCAAGAGCGCCGTATCGCGGAGTCCGAATCCGTCTTGCATCGAATAGGCCAGCACGAACATGCCAACGAAGCCCGGCGTCGGCTCGAAGGTGAACGACCCGTCAGACTCAGTGCCGGACACATTCGTCCACGTGAACTGTCCGGCCTCGTGGTCGATTACGGCCCCGCCGGAAAGATCGACGCGGACGATGCGCGTTCCCTCGCCGATGTCGTTGACCAGCACGCCAAAGGCCGAGTCGACGATCAGCGTCGCGGTGTTGGGCGTCGAATACTCGTCGTCGATCGCGTCGGGTGGATCGTCGATGGAATTGACGAGCACGGACACCGTGGCCGGCGCGGAATCGCGGCCGTTGGAAGCCGTGACATAATCGAACGAATCGACGCCGTTGTAATTTGCGTTGGGCGTGTATTGGAACGTGCCGTCGCCATTCATGACGACCGCGCCGTTAGCCGGTTCGCGGACAACCCGCACCGATCCCAGCGGATCGCCGTCCGGATCGACGTCGTTGCTCAGCACGCCGGCGCCGGGCGCGATCGACAGCGACAGGTCGAAGCCGACGTCGGAACTCGTCCGCGCGTTCTGATGCACTTCGAATGCGATCGTATTAACGCCGTTGTGCAGTAGGCCTGGCTGCACCGTAAGAATGTACCACTCGTAATCGTCCTCGACGCCGTTGCCATTGGACAGCGTGGTCGACGTGATCGCGCCGCCGGGCATGCGGATGCCGCCGATGATCTCGCCGTTGATATAAATCACCGCGCCGTCGTCGATCAGCGTGAAGAAAAACAACTGCTGCACGCTCGCCGGGTCGTCGACGACGAACGTGCGGCGGAATAAATAGGTGTCGACGGTGTTCTCGCCGGCCGGCAAGGCCGCGTTGCCGATGCCGCCAAGCAGGGTCGTGCCCGGCCCGTACCGCAGACCGCGAAGCGGGGCGGCGAAAATGCCGCGGCCGGTTTTCCACGTGCCGATCGCCGGATTGCTCGTGGCCGTGTCGAACGCTTCGCCGAACCAAGGGTGGGCGACGCCGGGCGTGGCGTCGGCGTCGGCAGTGGAATCGAGCGGGTAGGTCTCCGCGGCGACGTTCGGATTCGATTGGCGCCCGTTCCGCATGTCGTCGAAGTATGACCATGTGTCGCCGAAGCCGATCAACGGCAGCGAGCGAGTCACTTCGAGCACCGTGTCCTCGTCGATCTCGTAGAAGTCCTCGACCGCGCCGGGCGGGCGATCCTGGGGCGTGGCGAGAATCGTAATCGTCGCCGTCGCCACGCGCGAAGCGGCGGCCGGAGGCGTCGGCTGTCCGTTATTGAGCGCACGATACGTGAACGAATAGGTTCCCACGACGTTCGGCCCGGCGGGCATGAAGTTGAGCGAACCGTCGCCCTGCACCGACAACGTGCCGACGCCGGGCGTGAATTGGCTTTGATCGACGACTTCGATCAACAGCTCGCTCGCCGGGTCGTCTGGATCGGCGTCGTTGGCACGCAGCCCGGCGAGTCCGCTCCGCAGCCACAGATCGAACGACACGTCGTTCGACGTTTGCGTGACTTGATGGACCTCGACGGCAATCGTGTTGCCGATGGACTGAAGATTCAGCCCGTCGGTCGGTATCGCTGCCTCGACGAACCGCTGTTCGGCCAATCCATCGACCGAGCCGCTGCAAAACGTGACGAAACCTTGCCCATAGGGGAGCGACGGCGACCGAGTGACCTCGACCCCATTGATATAAACGGCCGCGCAATCGTCGGCCATCAAGCCGAGCCGCAGCAGGCTCGGAATCGCGCCGAACACGTTGAACGTGCGCTGGAAATAGTACGTTACCGGCGGGTTGACCGTGTCGATGGTCAGCGTGGTGACTTCGTTGCCGTTGCCGAAACCGAGCGGCGCGGCGCCCGGCACGGTCGACCAAAACGGTTCGCTGCCCGACCCGGGGTCGAATCCCCCCGAAGCCGGGCCGCGCCATTCGGGGTTCAAGTCGTCCTGATCGACCAGCACCTCGCTATGAAACCACGCCGAGCCGGGCGAAACGTAGGCGTTGCCCGCCGCTGTGCCGATGACCAGCGGACCGGTGCCGCGGACCACGGCGTAAACGTCGTCGTTGGCCACGGGCGGGTCGTTTACGGCACTGATGGCGATCGTCACCGTGGTCGTGCTCGCCGCGCCGGCGATGTCGTTGTCGCGAAGCACGTATCGGAAGGTCGCGTTGCCGCTGTAGTTGACGCCGAGACCAGACGTGACGGGCGTGTACCGGAATTCGCCCGTCGCCGGCACAATCGAAACCGTGCCAACTTGCGTGACGCCGTCGGCTGCAAACACCGGGCCGGTCGTGGCGGTCGTCGTGGCGGGGTTGGCGATGCCGTCCCAGTAGTACGTGTTCACCGGCGCGACGGCCTGGTCGATCGTGTCGTTCGCACGCGTGCCGCCTTGACCGCCGGCGACGGAAAGCGACACGTCGAAGCCGATGTCGCTGCTTTGCGGATCGTCGTTATGCACTTCGATCGCCAATACGTTCGTCGCATCGGCATACAACTCAACGCCGAGCAGCGTTAGGTCGATCGGCACGCTGGTGTAAGCCGTTTCCAAGCCGCCCGCCGTCGCGAACGTGTTCGGCCCGATCGGGCCGGCCGGCATGTTCACTCGCAGCACTTCGACGTCGTTGAGATACACGACGCAGCCGTCGTCGCACACGTAGTCGAGTGTCATCGCCGTCGCGTCGGCCTGGGCCTGACTGAGCGAGAACGTTTTGCGCGCCAGGACAGTTGTCTTCAGGCTGGCCGGTGCGTCGACCTGTGTGGCCGGGGCGAGTACGGTAACGATGTCGAAGGCGAACGGCGCGCCGAGGCCCTGCTCGCCCGCGCCTTCCCAGGCGGCGAAACTTGGCTGCGCGGCGTCGTAGCCGCGTTCGAACCAGCGGACTGGCGACTGGTTGGCGTCGGGATACATGTTGGCATTGCCGCCGGTGCGGGGAAGATCATCGAAGATCGTCCAGCCGCCCTGCGACCGTCGGGCAACGACCGCCGTCGCGTCGGTTGTGAAGCCAATGTCTTCGGCGGTGGTATAACTGTCGGCTGCCGCCAACACGGCGAGCACCAGCCGCGGCTCCAACGCTTCGCCGGTCAAACGGCGGGCGAGGCGGCGGATTCCTCGGTCGATTCTCCGACCGGTCTCTTCGCGGCGGCGCACGGCCATACGACGCGGCAAGATGCGAGACGTTTTCATGCGTCAATTCCGAACGTAAGAGACGATACGCCGGCCGTGCGACGCATTGCCTGCGACGTCACGCGCACCGTGTAAGCCCAATTCCACCGATCTCGATTCCATCCGCGCCGATTCCGTCCGTTCCGACGCGCTTCTTGGTGAACCTACGAGTATAGTCGTGCTGACTGTAGGTCGCCAACAATTCATCGGCCGGCCGGGGGCGTACATCACGTGACGGGCGTCCGGAGAAAAACTTCCGACGGACGCCAAGAATTGCTCCGACCGAGCGAACGACAAGGGCGTGGGGGATTTGCGAAACTTGGCAGGGCCAGCGCGAGTAGACCACAATATCGAATATCGTTTGTCGACGGCGAGCAGACGCCGTACTGCCAGCACGGAAAACCTTCCTGATTCGAGAAGGATTCGCCGGTTTTGTTTCACTACACAGGACACCGAGAGCACATTGAAATGCGGAGAGGACGCCAACCCACGCAAACCGTTGCTGTGCTTGGTATTTCTCTGCGCTCTCCGTGTCCTCTGTGGAGAAACGAATCGCGTCGCTTGCCGATTACTGCTGCAAAACTTGTGAAATCTTGCCCCGAAGTAGGAGTCATGTCATGAAAACGACGTCTCGAAGTTGCTCTCTGGCCGTGATGGTGGCGTTGGCCGGCATGTTGGCGCAGCACGTCTCTGCGCAGGATGCCGGGGAGTCGCACTTTCAGCGGGGTTATTACCTGCAGACGCTCAAGAACGACCCGGCCGGCGCGGCGAAGGCCTTTGAGCAGGTGCTCGGCGAAGCCGGCGTTTCGGCCGAGATGAAGGCCGACGCCCAAACGCGGTTGGTCCAGTGCCGGGAAGATCTGGCGGCGACCGACATGGCCCAACTGATGCCGAGCGAGGCGCTGGCCTACATCGAGGTGAATCGGCCCGGCGAGCACGTCGGCAATTTGATTCGGATGTTCGGCCTGCTCGGCGATTCGTCGGCCGGTGATTCGTCGACGGGCGAGAAGGGTGCGGCGAAGAACGCGACAGGCGACAAGCCGGATGCGGCTGCCATTCCGCTCGACGGACCGTTCGTGATGCCGACCGATTTCGCAGTCAGCCCGGCGCTCGTTCGTGAACTCGAAAAGGTGCGCGGATTCGCCATCGCCGTGACGGCGGTCGATCATCGCGGCATTCCCGACGGAGTGGCGGTGATTCATCCCGGCGAGTCGGACTTGCTGCGCGGGCTGGCGGAAACGAGCATCCAGTTCGTCCAGCGGGCGGATTCGATCGAAGGCTACAAGACGTACCAAATCGAGAACGAGGTATGGCTAGTGCAGACGGCGCGGTTGTTCGTCGTCGCGCGGAGCAAGGATCAGGCGGCCGCGGCGATCGCCCGGCTGAAGAACCCGGCCGCCGCGAGTCTGGCGTCGAACAAGCGGTTTGCGAAGCTGGCCGACGATCGCAAGAACGCGCTGGCGTTTTGCTATGTCGCCGGCGATCAGATCGCGCCGTTGATGATCGCGCGGGGCGCATTTACGGAAGCCATGATCGCGCGAAGCGTACTCGATCTCGATCATCTCGAAAGCCTCGTGGCGGTCGCCGGGACAACCCAGGATGGCGTCGCCGTGAAGGCAAAGGCCGTAATGGCCGAGGGGCATCGCAACCTGGCTTACGCGCTGATCCGCACGGCCCCAGCGTCGCGGCGGACACTTGCCAGCGTTCCGAGCGGCGCCGCGGTGGTCGGCATTTTGGGATTGAATCCAGCCAGCGAGGCGGCGGCGGAAAAAACTCCGGCGGCACGCGCGGCGGAGGGTGAGCCACGATATGTGACGGCGATGGACCTCGGCCGCGAAGTGTTCGCGAACATCGAGGAAGTCAGCGTCTTCGTGATGCCGTCGGCGAACGCCGATGCGCGGGTGCCGATTCCGGAAGTGGGACTGGTGTTCGGCGTGAAGGATGCAGGGCAGTCGCAGGCGTTGTGGGATCAGTTGCTGGCGTTGCCGTCGATGTTCGGAGCGCCGCTCACTTCGGCGCCGGCCGACGTGACGATCGAGGGCGCGGCGGGACGGCAGTTCCGCTTTCCGTTCATACCGCCGATCGTGCTGGTCGCCCAAAAGGACCGCACGTTCCTCGCCGGCACGCAGGGGGCGGTGGCTGCGTCGTTGCGAGTAGCCGCCGGCAAACAAGACTCGCTGGCGAAGGATCCGCAGCTTCAATCGCTCGTCGACTCGCTGCCGGCGCATACGAGCAAGGGAGCCGTCGTTCACGTCGGGCGGGCGATGCGGCTGATCGCGCCGGTGGCAGGGCGAGGGATGCCGCCAGAGATGGCCGCCGCGTCGTCGGCATTCGACAATTTGACGCTGTCGCTCGTGACCGACGAACAGCCAACCGAGTTTGCCATTCGCGCCGAGGTCAAGGGCATGCCGAACGTGACGCAGATCGCCAAGATGGCGTTTGAAATGGAACGCGTGCAGCGGCAGCGGTATCTAGAAGCACGGCGGCAGATCGAAGCGGTCCGAGCGGAACAGGACCGCGCCATCGAAGCGGCGCAAGAGTCGATCGAACGGGCCGAATTGAGTCCGCCGCGAGTCGAACGTCGCATCATCGACGAGCGAACAATCGAGCGGCCGACGATTAGGAGTTTCGAAGAGCCGCAATCCGAAAAACCAACAATCGAAGAACCGAGAATCGAAAGTCCGAAGATCGAAGAGCCGAGCGTTGAATCGCCGCGGATCGAGTCGCCCTAAGTCGACCGATTCCGTTCGGCAAAGTCGCAACTCGATGCTTCAACTTCTAAGGCCAAACGTCCCGAGCGTCGGCCGTAGCGTTTTGCTGGCGAAATTCGGAACTTGCGCGATCGGCTTGCCGCCACACGCGCAGCAACCACCGCGCACGATAAAAGCCGCTGGAAAACCCAGCGGCTTTTTGCGTTTCGCGACTGCAATGCGACTCTATTCGCGCGGACGGACCGCGCCGGTCAGGCCGGTGTAGTCGATCCGATCCTCTTCGTGCCACAGCGGCAGGCCCTTGGCGATCCGCTCGGCGAGGATGTCGATCTTTTCCTTCGAGCCGGCCGGCGCATTGGTGGAGACGAACTCGTCCGACTCAAGCGGACTGAAGTCTTCGTCGTGGCCGTACTTCAAAATGGCTTCGAACACGTTCTTCATGGCTGCACTCTCTCCCTTTTTCTTTCTGAATCGTTACCTGGTCACTTTGGTTTCAAGGCAATTGCGGGGCAGTGGTCCCAGCGCGGCGATCTTGGCGTGGCGCGTACATCGACCACGTCATCGGCCGCCGGTGGCTTACTGGCAAATAGCAGGGACACTTCGCCCAGCAAAATAGGTTCGCGGACAATCGTGCCGCCAAGGCATCGGTTCGAATGGAACGTCATCGCAAACGGGGCGAACGTGCGACGAATAGCGGCAGGTGGGATTGACGCCTTGGCGGGTAAACATCCTATTATTCCAGCGAGCCGAGAAGAGTCAAGGTTTTCGAGGCAAATCTTTTGGTCGAATTTCGATCCGCGACGGCGAATGCGCCAACCAGATAAACTGGGAAGAGTTTGATAAGTTTTCCAGGGTGGGGGGTACGCGTCGCGATTGCGTTGCCAGCATCGGCGGGACGGCAAGGCGCGGGTCGCTGGCGAGGCCTTGGCGTGCGACGCCTATAAATAACTATCGCTTTAATAATGGTGGGGTGAGGCCGCGAATTAGGGAGCGTCCGGGCGACGGTATCCCTCCGTCATCCACTCGAATGGAGGAAGCGGCGATGAAACACGGTTTCGGACATCGATGTGCGTGGCGAATTCCGTACTTTCTGCCGCTGATGACGCTGGCGGCGATGACATTGGCGGCGGCATTGGCACGCGGCGACGAATCGCTGGGCGAACCGTTGATCGACCGGCGGATAGCCGCCCACGTCGAGGCGGGCGAATTTGCTCCAGCCGTACGTCTGGCCGAGGCGACGGCCGATCCGGCGGAGCACGACGTGCGATTGGCCCGGATAGCGGCGGCACAGCGCAGCACGGGGGCGGCCACCGCAGCGGTCGCAACGGCCGGCCGCATTCGCGACGACCAGTTGCGCAGCGACGCCTACGCGGCAAGCTCTCCCGGCGGGCACACCGCCGAAGCAATAGGTGGGTTCGGCGGCGGACAGGAAGTCGACTTCGACGCGGTCATGGAACTGATCAAGTCGACGGTCGCGCCCGACACGTGGAGCGACGTCGGCGGGGCCGGCTCGGTCAAGGGGTTTGCCAACGGCGTGTACGTCGACGCCGAGGGAGTCTTGCACAAACTGGCCAAGACCGCCGACGCTGGCGGCGCGCTGGCTACCCTGCGGGCGGAAGCGCAGCGGCCGCGGAGCGATCTGGCCGACGGCGACGTGCAACGGGTGTCGCGATTGCGAAAGGTCTCTCTGCCGCGTTTGGAGAGAGCCATTGCGGAACGCGCCGCGCTCGGCATGTCGCCGGACGAGGCGATGCGTCAATTGGCCGGGCTGTCGAAGATCGAGTACGTGTTCGTTTATCCGGGCGGCGATAATTCCAATGGCGGCGACATCGTGTTGGCCGGGCCAGCCGGACCGTGGAAAACGGACGTGGAGAATCGCGTGGTCAGCGCCGAGTCGGGCAGGCCCGTGGTGCGGCTGGACGATCTGGTCGTCGTGTTGCGTCACGTTCTTAGTCGCGGCGCGAGCGAAGGCAAGGGCGGGGTATTCGGTTGTTCGATCACACCGACCGAGGACGGTTTGGCGGCGACGCGGCGGTTTGCCGAGGAATCTGGCCGCAAAAAGCTGCCCGCCGGCGATGCCGCGCGAGATGAATGGCTGGCCGGACTGCGATCGGCACTGGGACGGCAGAAGATCGACGTGTTCGGCATCGATCCGAAGTCGCGGGTCGCGCAGGTGCTCGTCGAGGCGGATTTTCGGATGAAACTCGTCGGCCTGGGGCTGGAAGAGGGCGTGTTGGGCGTGCCGAGTTACTTGAGCAGCGTTCGCGTTGGGACCGATGGTCGGCTGCCGCCGCTGGACGTGCTGCGATGGTGGTTCACGCTCGACTACGACGCGATCGAAGCCACCGCGGATCGATCGGCATTCGCGATCAAAGGACGAGGCGTGCGGCTGTTGAGCGAAAACCAGTTTCTCGAAGCGACCGGCAAGCGGCAGACGACCGGCGAGTCGTCGCCGGCCAACGGTGAATTCGCCCACAACTTTACCGAACACTTTGGCGAGTTGGCGACAAAGTATCCGGTGTACGCGGAACTGCAAAACTTGTGCGACGCGGCGCTGGTGGCGGCGCTTATCGAGTCTGAGAATTTGGACGACGCGGTCGGCTGGTCGATGGCGTGGTTGGGAGACGAACGGCGGTTTGTCGTCGCCGCGGGCAATGCGCCACAAACGGTCGAAACGGTCGCGGCCCATCGTGTGATTGGCGACAAGCACGTCGTGGCGGCGGTCAGCGGCGGCGTGCGGATCGAGCCGGCCAAGTTCGCCGCACGCGATCGGATTCGCGCGTCGAAGAACGAAGCGCTCGCCGGCGAACGTAAATCGAGCCAGCCGCCGGCAAACGCCGCCGAGCGCTGGTGGTGGGACTGATCGAGGTCACTTGGTTGCGAACTACTTGCGTCGTAATTGCATCGCATCGCATTCGCGTCGTAATCGCCTCGTGTCGCGACACGGCGCGTCGCTCAGTATTTTAGATTGGCGATGACCGTTTCGAGGAATTTGGCGAGTTGGTCGGAACCGAGCAGCGCGTTTTCTTTCAGGCGGTACAGGTCCTTGATGCTCGACGGCCGCTTGAAGAGCGCGCCGGCGACCGCGCCGAACTGGGCGGCGAGCGATTTCTGTTTGATGAGATTGCTCACTTCCTCTGGCAGTTCGTCGTCGACCGCGTCGCTGACGATGCGGATGGCGAGAAACCGACGCTGCTCGCGGCGGCAAACTTCGGCGACGGCCAGCGACTCCATGTCGACGGCGATCGCGCCATGGGCCTCGGCAAGTTCGCGTTTGCGGGCCGGCGTCGTCACGATCGCGTCGACGGTGACGAAGCGGCCGATATGGTCGGCAACGAGCAGCGCGGCCAATTCGGCGGGCACGTCGACTACGATTCTCTGATCGCCGGAGTGGCTGGCGGATTCAACGGCGGCGTCGTTTGTCGTCGCGTTGGCCGTGTTGCCGGCGGTGACGGTATCCTTTGCTGCGACGATTTCGTTTGCCGCGACGATATCGCCGCGGGCGATGGATTCGACAAGACCGCCAGCGAAGCCGGAGGAAATGATCCACTGCGGATCGTGGCCGGCGATGAGCATTTCGGCTGCGCGGGCGGCGGCCTTTCGCCCCGAACCGGAAACGATCGCAGCCACCCGGCGGCCGGCCAGACCGCCTTCACGGATTTTGAACCCGGCGGCGACGGTGTCGATGCTTCCGGCGAGGCGGTCGATCAGCCCGCCGGATTCTTGCGAAAGGGCGAACACGATGCCGACGTGGCACGGTTCGGATGGTGGGTCTTCGCGTTGGGTCTCTTCGCGCTGGGCGTCGCCGCTGCGAGGGTTTCCACGCGAGGATGCGCGGTCGCGCGGCGAGGGCGAGTTTTCGGCGGTTTGATTCATGGTCGGTTTCTTGGCAAAGCGACGCGGCGTTGTACGTTCCCGCGGCGACTAACGCAACGCCGCCGAGGCATCGCCCGAATGCGAACGGACCAGGCGTCGGTCGATGGGAATGCTAGTGGGGTTTGGGAGTCGGGGCGGCGAATATCGCTACATTGTTGGCACGTTTGACGTCCAGGGGACGACCATTTAGCATGAGGATTGGAGTGGAGTTGCTCCAAAGCACTGCTCCAATTTGCGGAGCGACAGCCGTTCGGCCCCAACGCTACTCGTCGATAAGTGTACTCGATCTTTCGCCGCGTCGATTGCCCGGCGAGTTGCTGATTCGCGGTATTTCATGCTAGCCAAACGTGTCATTCCCTGCTTGGACGTGGACCGGGGCCGCGTGGTGAAGGGGACCAATTTCGTGAACCTCCGCGACGCCGGCGATCCGGTGGCAGTGGCCTCGCGCTACGAGCAGGAGGGGGCCGACGAACTGGTGTTTCTCGACATCGCGGCCAGCCACGAGGGCCGCGACATCATGCTCGACGTCGTCCGCCGGACCGCCGAAGTGATTTTCATGCCGCTCACCGTCGGCGGAGGGATTCGCTCGCTCGACGACATTCGCGCACTTTTGCGGGCCGGATGCGACAAAGTTTCGATCAATTCGGCCGCCTGCCGCGATCCCCAGTTCGTGCGTCAGGCCGCGCGGCGATTCGGCAGCCAGTGCATCGTGGTGAATATCGACCCCAAGCGAGTCGAACGCGACGGCCGCCAGGTTTGGGAAGTACACATCAACGGCGGCCGCGTGCCGACGGGCCGAGATGCTGTGCCGTGGGCGAAGGAAGTCGAAGCGTTGGGGGCGGGCGAGATCGTGCTCACCAGCATGGACGCCGACGGCACCAAGGACGGCTACGATTTGGAGATCACCCGCGCGGTGAGCGACGCGGTGTCGATTCCCGTCGTGGCCAGCGGCGGGGCGGGCAAGCCGGAGCATCTGGCCGACGCCATCGAGATCGGCAAAGCCGACGCGGCGCTGGCGGCGAGCATTTTTCACTTCGGCGAGTTTACGATCGAGGAAACCAAACGGATCATGGCGGAGCGCGGCATCGCCGTCCGCTTGTGAAGAAAGAGGGAGTCAGTAGACAGGAGTCAGGAGTTTGTCGGACGCATTGGCGCGGCGAACTCCAGTCCAACGCCTCTGTCTCCTGTCTCCTATCTCCTGTCTCCTCTCCTATCTCCTATCTCCTATCTCCTATCTCCTATCTCCTGTCTCCTATCTCCTATCTCCTGCATACCGTCTCCCCGTTCCTGCCCCCTGACCCCCGACCCCTAATTCATGGCCACCGCCGACAATACCGTTGACCGCGCCGGCAAGCCGGAACTTGAAATCGACAAGCTGTTTCGTGCCGTCGTCAAACTCGACGGCAGCGACTTGCACATGAAACCCGACCGGCCGCCGTTTGTGCGCGTGACCGGCGTATTGCGGCCGCTCAATCGGCCGGCGGTCGACGCCGCGGAGATGCAGCGACTCGTGGAGCCGCTGCTCAACGACCGGTTGCGAGCGATGCTCGAAGCGACGGGCGGCGCCGACTTCGCCTACACGGTGACGTTCGACGACGTCGCTTGGCGGTTTCGCTTGAGCGTGTTTCGCCAGATGGGCCAGCTCGGGCTGGTCGCCCGCAAGGTGAACGCCAAAGTGCCCGACTTCGCCGCGCTGCATCTGCCGCCATCGCTGGAGAAGCTTTGCCATCACCAGCAGGGCATGGTGCTGGTCGCAGGGCCGACCGGATCGGGCAAGAGCACGACGATCGCGTCGATGCTCGACTATATCAATCGTCAGTATCGGCGGCATATCATCACGCTCGAAGATCCGATCGAATTCGTGTTCACCGAGGACAAGTGCCTGATTACGCAGCGCGAGGTCGGCCTGGACGTCGTCGATTTCGAAAACGGCATGAAGCAGGTCGTCCGCGAAGATCCCGACGTGATGCTGGTGGGCGAAATGCGGGATCGCACGTCGTTCATGACGGCGATGCAGGCCGCGGAAACGGGACACCTAGTGTTCGCGACGATTCACGCATCTAGCGCCGCGACAACGATCGGCCGCATCCTCGATCTGTTCCCGTCCGACATGCACCATGCGGTGCGGATGTCGATCGCCGCGAACATGCGGGGCATGGTGGCGCAAAAGTTGCTGCCGTCGCTGGTCGAAGGTGTGTCGCGCGTGCCGGCGGTGGAGTTGATGCTCTATACGCCCGTCGTGCAAAAACTCGTCGTCGAAGGCAACGACGACAAATTCGGCGAGGCGATTCGTATCGGCGCGAGCGAGGGCATGCAGGATTTCACAATCAGCCTGAAGAAGCTGGTCGAAAGCGAATTGGTCGATCGTCAAGTCGCCATCGACGCCGCGCCCAAGCCAGAGGAACTGAAAATGGCGCTCAAGGGCATCTCGATCATGGCCGGCGGAATTCTGTAGTCGGTTATTCCTTCGGCGTTGCCGCCGCCTTCCGCTCTCGCAAGAATTTCGACAAGCCCGCCAAGTCGTCGGTGTTGATCAGATCGACGCCGGCGTCGGCCAGCGTTCGCCAGGCTTCGACGCCGTCGGGCGCGGCCCAGAAGCGAAGCTTTCGTCCGCGGGCGTGCGTTCGCTTGATGATGTCGGCCAGCTTGGCTTGCTCCTCGGCCGGTATCTCACCGCGGCCGCTCCACTTGAAGTGATTCGACCAGTTGTCGCTCAGCCACGGCACGAGATGCGCCGCCGCGTCGGAATCGAGATCGCTCATGCGGCCGTCAATGCCGACGAACCGCTGGCGATCGGCGGCGATGAGGTCGGTCGGGCGATTGCCCGACAGCACGATATTGACCGCCCGGCGATCGACTTTCCCGTCGCGAACCGCCGTCAGCACGTCGGCAAAGTCGGCAAGTTCCGTGGCGAGCGCCTTGTAAGTCGGCTCGGCCTTCGACTTGAGGTCGATCATCAGCGTGAACTCCGGGCCATCGCGAAAGACGCGTCCGCCGTTGGTTTTGACGCGCTCGGCGAGCGGATCGAGGTACAGCTTGCGAAGCGTGCGGCTGGTGCGAACTTCGAAAATGCTGTGGGCGACGAGCAGTTCGCCGTCGACGAGAAAAACGTCCGCCTCGACGTTGCAAAAGCCGTTGTCGAGCGCGTCGAGCAGCGGCCGGTCGTGTGCGTAGTCGTTGTGCGCGTGGGCGCGAACCAACGGAACGGGGCGATCGCGATCCGTTTCGCCCTCGGCGGCACCCGCCAATCGCGGGCACGTCGAAAGCACGGCGATTCCAAACATGGCGGCGACATGGACCGCAGCCCGAATCGCAAGACGCTCGCTGCAACTGGCTCCGTTCATGGATCAGTCCTCTTGGATGGATGTTCCCGCGGCTGGGTATCCGCGGCTGGTGCCCAGGCGTGGTTTTCGCCTATCATATTCGACCACGATGCCGTTGGCGTTGCATTGTACCTTCACAATTCGACACGGACACAAACCGATGCCCATGCCGCTCCAAGGTCCGGAGAAACGGATCGTGATCACCGGCGCAACGCGCGGATTGGGCCGCGCAATGACCCAGCGCTTCATCGCCGCCGGCCATACGGTGATCGGCTGCGGGCGCGATGGGCCGCGCGTCGCCGAGATGCAGAAGTGTTGGAATCCGCCGCATCGCTTCGACGCGGTCGATGTGAAGGACGACGCGGCCGTGGCGGCGTGGGCCAAGAGCGTGCTGGCGGATGGGCCGGTCGATTTGCTCATCAACAACGCCGCCGTGGTCAACGCGAACGCCGTGCTGTGGGAAGTGCCCGCCGCGGAATTCGATCGCGTGATCGATGTGAACATCAAAGGTGTGGCGAACGTGCTGCGG
This sequence comes from Pirellulales bacterium, assembly GCA_040901705.1. Lineage (GTDB taxonomy): Bacteria > Planctomycetota > Planctomycetia > Pirellulales > PLA5 > PLA5. Next base: position 22,846 of record JBBDYI010000172.1, read on the forward strand.
CATTTCGTGCCGGCGATGGTGGCCCGCGGCGCGGGCGTGATCGTGAATACCAGTTCGGGATGGGGACGTTCGTCGTCGCCCGAGGTCGCGCCCTATTGTGCGACGAAGTGGGCCATCGAAGGTTTGACGCAGGCTCTGGCTCAAGAATTGCCCAGCGGCATGGCCGCCGTGCCCATGAACCCCGGCATCATCAATACGGAAATGCTGCAACGCTGCTTTGGCAGCGGCGCGGCGGCGTATCCCAGCCCGGAAGAATGGGCCGAGGGGGCGGTGCCGTTTCTGCTGCAGCTCGGAGCAAAAGACAACGGACGACCGCTGTCGGCACCGCCGTAGCACGAGCCTGCGCCGATTGCCGCAATTGGGCGCGCTGTCGAATCTCGATTCGGCAATCTGCCATTTCGACGATCTGCGGACTGCGCGACCCGGCGGACTGTCGCTAGTTTCCGTTCACCAGCCGATGCATGCGGCGGTAAATGACTTGCCCGGAAAACTGCGACGGCCTCGGATCGCGGCCGTCCTGCTCCGGCAGGTCTGTCGGGGTCGAGATGCGATCGATCGGGCCGTCGACCTCGATTCGCAAGGCCAGCAATCCGTCCGGCACGATTTCGCGAGCAGCGGCTTCCGCCAGGCTACGCACCCTGTCGCTGGGGGCCGACGCTTGAATCGAAATGCGTCCGCCAACGGCGCGAATCTGCAAGCCGCGCAACCGGCTCTGCGTCCGCTCGTGAAGGTGATTGGAAAGCTGTTTCCACCAGGCTCCCGAAGGTTGGTTCACTGCGATCATCCTTTGACTTCTCCTGTTTGCCGACTCCTCAATACCACACTTTGTTCTTCATTCATTGTTCTCGTCTGTAACTGTAGCGGCGGGACATTAGAGGCGCATGAGGAGCGGATTCGTTCGTCGCTAGATTTTTCGTGTCGACGCAAATCGTTTACAGCAAATAGCTTGCGACGACCGGTGAGCAGCAAGGAACCCGCAAAAGCAGTCGATTCTCACCGAAAGCGTTGGCGGCCGCACCTAGGACACCGTCCACGGGAAGCCGCGCCCAGGCCTGCTGTCGGCCTTTGCCGGTCGCCATGTCGACGACCGGTCCCATCGCTTCAAACGAGCGGGCCGTCGAGCATCGTGTGCGATACCTCGACCGACTCACCTTCCGCCGCCACGAAGCGGTAAGGCGTTTCGCCGCTTGATGTTACAACTCGGAGCGTGCTGCTTGCGTCCGCATGCGATCGCGTCCGCAGCATCGTCGCCATAACGCAAAAACGGTCCATTTCGGCCCATTGGCGGCGATTTTCTTCCGCCGAATCGGTTGCCTGTGTATGCTGGAAGAACTAGTCAATCGGGTGCCCTAATCCCCGGAATTCAGAGCCATTCAAGAAGCGGAGAGCAGGCAATGATTGGAAAATGTCGCGTTGCCGCCATCGTTCGTCGGGCGATCGTCGCATGTGTCGCCCTGCTCGCGGCGAACCGCACTACCGTGGCACAGGATGTCTTGCCCACCGTGCCGCTGGGCCGATCGATCCAACTCGAATTGGTCGCGACCGGGCTGAATGCCGCTTACGACGGCCACTCGCAACTTCGATCGACCGATCTCGTACCCGTTCCCGACGGCAGCGGACGGCTCGTCGTTGCTCAGTTGGGAGGATTCGCCAACATCGTGCTGCCGGGCGGCACGATCGCCCCGGGTGCGTACCTGGATCTCTACGCGACGAATCCGAATTTCGCCGTTAGCAACAACGGTTGGGGCTTTACATCTCTCGAATTCCATCCTGGATTCGCAGACCCGACGAGCGTCGGTTTTGGCAAGTTTTACACGCTCGAAACCGAGCCAAATCGCGTTACCGACGTCGACTTCGTGAGCAGCTATCCGCCGCCCGTAACGCAAGATCATTTGGACGTATTCTACGAATACACGATGGACGACATTACCGCGAACACGTTCAGCGGAACGAAACGGCGTTTGTTCACCGTGCGTCAGCCCATCTCCACTCACAATTTCAACGACATGGCGTTCGGGCAAGACGGCTACCTGTACGTCGCCGGCGGCGACGGCGGAAATTCCTCTTCGCGGCCCGACGGCGGTTTCTCGTTGAATTCGCGCCGGCTCGACAATGCCTTCGGCAAAGTACTGCGCATCGATCCGATCGATCCCAGTTTGACGCCCGACAGCCTCGACGCGATCAGTGCGAACGGGAACTATCGAATTCCCGCCGACAATCCGTTCGTGGGAGATCCCGATCCCAACACGCCCCAAGACGAAACGCTCGACGAGATTTATTCCTACGGGCACCGCAATCCATACCGCATCACCGTCGATCGACAGAACGGCGACATGTGGGTCGGCGACGTGGGGCAAAACAGCATCGAAAGCGTCGACCGCGTCGTCAAGGGTGGAGACTATGGCTGGAGTCTCAAGGAGGGAAGTTTTCTGTACGACACCACCAATCAGAACAACATTACGCCCGACGTCGATACGAACGGCGACGGCATCGGCGACTTTGCCGCGGCGAACGGTCTGATCGATCCGGTATTCGAGTACGGACGCCAAGACGGAAAATCCATCCAAGGCGGCTTCGTCTACCGCGGCGAGAAGATTCCTTGGCTGCGCGGCATGTATGTTTTTGGGGACAACTACGCCAACGGAACGCAATTGTTCTACGGAGACCCGGCGACGGGGGAAATGCATCGCTTTGCCATCCTATCCACGCAGCAGACCCTCGGCAGTGGTCTCCACGCGGTTGGACAGGATGCCGACGGAGAAATCTTGTTGGCGACGAATGTCGGCGGTCGCGTTTTGCGCATCAGTTGCGCCGCGTCTCCCGTCGCGGGTGACGTGAACGGCGATGGTGTCGTCGATCGCGGTGATGTAGCGTCGCTAGTCACCAGCTTTGGGACGGCCGATGAATCGAACGTCTGTATGGGCGATCTCAACGGCGACGGCAGCGTGGGATTGCCCGATCTGGCCATGCTCCAGACGCATTTAGCGCCAATCGCCGCCGCTGGCCCGCAGGCATCCAGTGCCGCCGTGCCGGAAGGAAGCAGCGTGTGGCTCGCAATGTCGGCGATAGCCGCGGTTTGCTGCGTCTCTCGGCGTGCCAGTTGGGTGCGTCGAAATACGCCGGAATGATCTGGCGGCGAATAGAATTGCGTCGAACTGGCGCTAGGGCAGCGTCAACGCAATGAATTTGGGTGCCACCTATAGGAAGTCCCCTGTCAAGACATACTTCGGGCGGTAACGCCCGGCTTT
>JBBDYI010000173.1:0-25967 GCA_040901705.1 Pirellulales bacterium
ACGCCATCAGCCAGGCCAGCGACGGCGGACCGAGCGGCGTGGCTGCGTAACGCTGGGCGATTACGCGATGGGCCTCCGCCGCCATGTCCCACTCGCCTTGTGTTTCGTACTGATCCGCAAGCTGGCGGGCGATCTCGGCCGTTCCGTCGTCGTCCAGCCCCTTGGCCAGCGCGTCGAGTTGACCGAGCCAGCCGAGCGTGCTCGTCGGGTTCTTGGCGGCATGCACGAGGATGCCCTGGGCATTGCGGCGAGCGACGAGCCGTTGCTGAACGGCCGACAGGCTGACGGGCGCCGCGGCATCGGTATCCCGGCGGCCATCGCGATTGTCGTCGCGGCCAACGCTGCTGAAAAAATCGCGACGCGTCGTCGCGGCTGCGGCCTGGTCGACGAGCGTGCGGAACGCCAGCGACGTTGCCGGCGCGTACGCATCGACGAGTTGGCCTTGCGCTCGGGCGATCGCCTCGCCGAGCGATTTGCCCAGCCGCGGCGCAACTTTCGTCGGCGGAAGTTCGATCGGCCCGGTGTCCTCGGCGGCCATCTGGCCGAAGATCCGCTTGACGCGCCACGGTTGCAGCGCCGCCTGGGCGAGATGTTGGGGATACGCCCGCGGATCGCCGGCCTTTTGCGCCGCGTTCAAGACGGCGGTCGCCACCAGGGCGCGAAGCGTATCTCGGCCGGCGGCGTTGGCGGGATCGTGCGTGATGATGGCTTCCGGCCGCCACGTGCGAATCTGCCGCACCAGGTATTCTTCGTATTGCGTCATCGCGTCCGCTTCGCCGGGATCGCGCGATTGGTTCCACGCTTCCATCAGCGCCGTCGTCGACCACAGTTCGCCGTCGTCCGGCAACGGAAACCGCGAGGCGGCCACTGCCGCGCAGCCGCCGACGGCCACGACCGCGTCGTGCAGCCGACGCGCCTGCGCGTCCTGCGACGCGACGCCCGTCGACGCAAACCGCTCGTGCATCACAACGGCCGCGGAAAGGTGGCCGTCGTTGCCCGACGACAGAGCATAGGCGGCAAGCGGGACGTCTTCGATCGTTGCATGAATGCCGAGCAGCGAAGCGCGCTCCAGGCTGCCCAATTGCACGCGCCACGTGTGTCCGCCGTCGCGCGTCGAGAGGATCCGCCCCAGCGCCCCGACGGCCCAGCCGCGATGTCGATCGACGAACGCGATGGCTTTGATCGGCGCGGTCTGGCCGGTGGGCCGCGCGGTCCACGTTTCGCCGGCGTCGGTCGAATGCCACACCAGCGTGCCCGGCGAACCGGCCAGCCAGATATCGCGATCGCGGACTTCCAGCGCGTGAAAATCGAAGTTCCGCCCCGCGCCGTCGGACAACCGGCCGCGGGCGTCTTGCCAGATTTTTCCGCCGTCGTTGGTCCGCAACAACAGGCCGTTGTCGCCGGCGAGCCAACCGTCGGTCGCGTCGGCGAACTTGATGCTCCGCGGCCGGCAGATGGGTATTTGCGGACCGGCCGCGACTTTCGCTCTCCCAGCCGGAGCCACGGCGTAGACGCCATTCGCCGCCGCCACGACGGCAATATCGCCCCGCGGTGCGTCGGCCGCCGTCCATGCCGGCAGTGGCGCTTCGGGCACCGCCGCCGACCAGGTGCGGCCGCCGTCGCGGGTGGCGAAAATTCCGTCCCCGTGGAGCGGTGAAGATTCGCCGAAGGCCCAGCCCGACGCGGCGCGCAACTGCAGCTTCCAAATCCGCGGCAGTTCGGTTTTCAGTTCGTTCGTCCACGTCCGGCCGCCGTCGGTCGTGGCCAGCATCACGCCGCGGCTGGCGTGAACGTAAGGCATCGCGTCGCCGCCGGCGATCCAACCGTGTTCCGCGTCGGCGAACGAGACCGTTTCCAGCCGGCATGTCGCCGAGCACTTCACCAGATGCCAGACCTTGCCGCCGTCTTCGGTGCGCCACATAACGCCGCGGTCGCCGACCACCCAACCGTGCTCGGCATCGACGAATTCGACCGCCGTCAATTCCGCATCGTGCAGCCACGCGGACGGAATCTCGTCCTCGCCGCGGGCCGCCGTCGTCGATTGCACGAAGGCGATAGCCGTTACGACCAACGCTAGCATCGGCCGTGGGAGTGTTGCAATCATCGTTTGCCTCGAAGCTGTTCTCGATTAGGTCGCGGTCAATATCCATCGCGTTGCGGAACTTTCGCCGAGCGAATCGCTTTGGCCGTGTCGTGCCGGAGGGCGAGCGTCTGCGGAGTGCGGCCGAGCACAACGACTTCGCCCTCCTGCAAAAACTTGGAACGCCGCGCGATCACTTCCACGTCGGCCGGCAGGTGGCGGCGAAGTTCGGGCAAATCTTCGTCGCTGGCCAGCAGATATGCCCGTTCTTGTCGCTCCAACAGCGCGCCGGCCGCCGCCGGATCGAACAGCGTGGCGATCGGATGCCCCGCGTAAAACACCATGCTCGGTTCGAGATCGCGATACGCGGCCAGTCGCGCCGTTTCGCCGCCCTCGCGCCGCACCAGCGCCGCCAAATCTTCGCTGACCTGCCGGCGATCGATCCGCACTTGCGCGAAGCCAAACATCGCGACGACCAGCACGGTCGCGCCGACGGCCAGCGTCGTTGCGGAGAGTGCGATATTGCCACGGCGGACGCACCACCAGCCCACCGCCGCCGTCGCCAGCGGAATGAGGCCGAGCACGCCCAACAGTTCATCGCCCGGCAGATAGTGCCTTGCCATCACTGGCAGACCAAGCGCCAGCCCACCGCCTACCGTCGCCAGCGCGGCAAACACCCACGGCGTCCAACGCGCCGCCGAAACCGCCGTACCGGCGAGCCAGCGATCGACGTACAGCCCGGCGAGCATCGCCAGCGCCGGATAGGCTGGCGTGATGTAACTCGGCAGTTTCGTGCCGACGAGCGAAAACGCGGCGATCCACACGCCGGCCCAACACAGCGCGAACGCCGCGCCGACGCTTTCGCTTGCCCGCGACCGCAGCACATGGAACGTTTCCAGCGCGACGGGCACCGCGAAGATCGACCACGGAAAGAACCCGACCAGCGCCGCGCCGAGGTAATAGACGAGCGGCCCTTGATGCCCTTCCATCGCGCTGGTGGCGCGCTCGAAGTTGTGGCGGAAGAAGAACTCGTCGGTGAATGCGCCGCCGGTCGCCCGATGCACGGCGACGTACCACGGCGCGGCGACGGCGAGCACGACGGCAATCAGCGTCAGGGGTCGCATTCGCCAGGCCGTGGCGACCATGCGACGCGGATGCAGCGTCGCGGTGATGCGGTCGATCCACCGACGCCGCGACGGCGCGGTCGGTTCGCTAGTCGAATTGGGACGCGTCAACAGATTCAGGCCAAGAATGGCGACGCCGAGCACCAAGCCGACCGGACCTTTAGCCAGCACCGCGAGACCGAACATGGCGTAAACGACGACCCAACCGGTGAACCCGGGCAGTGCGTCCGCGGCGTCGTTGGGCTTTCGAGGAACTCCCGCCGGCGAAGTCGCTGAAAAAACAAACGCCGCCATTGCCGCCGTCACGCAAAACAATAGCGCCGCGTCGGGCGTCGCCGCGCGGCCGGCGATGTCGAAGCTCAGCGACGTGGCCAGGATCAACCCCGCCCACAGGCCGGCCCTGGGCGAAAACAACCGCCACGCCATCGCCAGCACGACCAGCGCCGTCGCCAGTCCCATCACGGCCGATGGCAGCCGGGCCGCGAATTCCGTCTCGCCCAGCGCCGCGTAGGAAACTCGCATCAGCCAGTACAGCAATACCGGTTTGTGGGCCCGCAATTCGTCGTTGAACGTCGGCACGATCCAATCGCCGCGGGCCCGCATTTCGACCGCGCACTGCGCATTGCGCGGCTCGTCGCGGTCCCATAGCCGGGGCTTGCCGAGGTTCGTCAGCAGTGCCGCTGCAGCGACCGCAGCGACAATCGATGAATAGAATAGCCTGCGCCGATCCATGGCGTGATCGTTGTTCCCTCGACTGGCCGTCGTTCAACGGGCGATTTCCATCACGCCCCCTCGGCGAGCCGTCAGGCGCGAAAAAAACATGTGCAGCCGCAGTCTAGGCCACAACTTGTCCGGCGAGCAACGGCGGTTTGGCTTTGCACGCCGACAGGCCCGCTGATACGCTGAGCGGCGGTCCCGTTCTCGATCGCCGATCCGGCTGAGGCCCTCGTGCTAGCACCCGACCCGTTGCGCCGCCGATTCCTGGTGTTTTCGGTTCTGTTCGTGGTGGCCACGGCGGCGGCGTTGTGGATCGACATGCCAGTCGCCCGCTGGGTCGATCGAGACGGATTTCGCTCGCTCGGCCCTATCGACAGCGTAGTCGTTTGGTCGGAAGTCTTCGCGCACGGCGTCGGCGTGGGCCTGATTCTGCTGATCGTGCTGGTCTTGGACCCGGATCATCGCCGCCAGGTGTTGCGATTGGGCACGCTTTCGCTGGGAGCGGGATTTGTGTCGCTGATCGCGAAGTACGCAGTTTCGCGCGCTCGCCCCCATGCCGCGAATCTCGCCGGGACGGTGCTAGCGACGTTTCACGGCGGGGTATTTCCCACGTCGTCGGCCATGCAAAGCTTTCCGTCCGGCCACACGACCACCGCGGTCGGCCTCGCGATCGGCCTGGCCTGGCTCTATCCGCGCGGTCGCTGGATGTTCTACACGTTCGCGCTCATTGCGGCGTCGCAGCGTTGGGCCAACCGAGACCACTTCGTCAGCGATTCGTGCGCCGGCGCGGCGATCGCCACGTGTGTCGCCGCCTTCGTCCTTGGCGGATCGTTCGTCCAGCGCTGGTTCGATCGTTACGAGAGTCGTGGCGAAAAGCCAGGCGCGCCTTAAGCACCAAGCCCGCTACTCGTTCGCGTGCCCGACGACCACGATCGAAATCGGCAACGCAGCCGTCTTGCCGCCGACCTCGACTTTGCCGGCGATCGTGGCGAGCCACAGTTCGGCCGCTTCATCGTGGACAAGCGTCGGTTTCGCACCGTCGCCCTTGGGCTTCTTGAGCGCCAGCATCGCCGGATGCTTCGACTCGGCGGCGGCGGCGCTGTGCTCGATCAACCCTTGCAGTTCGATCGGCTTGGCCGACTTGTCCGCGTCGGCGGCCACGAGCAGCAGAAAATCGCGCGTCGGCGACGTGCCGATATGATTGCCGTCGACGGGTTGCTGCGCGTATCGCAGCGTGTAAACGCCTTTGGCGATTTCCTGATCGCGGAAGTCGCCGCCCTTGTTCTTCAGCCGCAGCACACCGATCAACTGGCCCTGCGAAAACGGATACGCCACGGCGTCGGTCGCCTTGAAGTCGCCCTTGACCGGCCACGACTTGCACAGCCACAACTCGCAAACGGTCCGGCTCGCACCTTTGACGACCTTGTAGCCGCTGGAATCGATCAACGCCGCGACTTCCTCCGACAATGCGTCGGCCGGGGCCGCGTCGGCAATCGCTTCGATCCGATATTCGTCGGCCGCCCTCGACGGCGCGGCAACAACCGACGCCAGCAATGCGACGATCAAAACGGGAATTGGCGCCCAAGTGCGGTGGTGTTTCCGCATCGCTTCGCTTCTCCGTATCAATGGGTACTCGTCTTACTTCTTCGTTTTCGCGAACGAGCGATCACTCGCCATATGCGAACGTCGCCATGTACGCGCTCCGCGTGGCGGGAATCGACCACGTCCGTCCCAGTCCCCGGCCGCGGAATTCGCCGTCGATCGTGACGCCGGCGGCGAAGTTCTCGACTTTCGCCAGCGGAGGATAATACGCCGTTTCGTTCGAGCAGATGCAATCGCCCTGGTTGGCTTTGCGAGTCACGAGCCGGACGGTTTTGCCGACTTCCAGCTTGCCGTCGAGGCTGGCCGTGTCGAGCGACATCGAAATCGGCGAACGATCGACGCGGGCGACATTTTTTCCCGCCGCGCCGGCATGTTGCCGGGCAAACTTCACGAGCGCCTCCGCCTGCTCGCCGCTGGCCTTTTCGTCGACCATCACGACCGCCTTCAACTCCTTGGCGTCGCCGAAGCCCTGGAAACCCAATGTGGCGTCCGCGCCGACGACGACCACCACGCTCAGTCCGGCGAGGTTCTGCCCGTCGACGCGGCCCGATTCGATGTTCCAGGCCATCATCGCGTCCTGACCGGTCAGCGACGATTCGCCGTTGGCGAAGCACGGTCCCGTGTAAACCTGACACGTGCGGGCTTCGAGGTAGCTGCCGCTGACCGTGCGGGCCTCGACCGCAGCGGCCGGCCGAACGCAAGCCGATACGAATGCGGCAAACAGACTCAACGCGACAACGAACATCGACGGGCGGGACATGGCATTGCTCCTTCGATCGAGGAATCCGCGAGCGATCAAACGGCGAGGGGCCAATTTGCGGGCATAGTAAACTGGGGCGGTATCCGGCAAACCCACGGCGGCACGTTCTGCTTTGCAAGTCGCCGAAGCCGACACCGGCACCGCAATTGATCTTAACGCGCCGCGCTAGTCAGGTCCAACACAACCGCCCATCCCTCCGACGTTTGCTAGCCTACCTTGGGATGATACCCGATCCACGCTCGCCGGCCGCGGCCGCGCCGGCCGATGCCGGCACGGCTAGCAACTCCAGCGGCCGGCGTATCCGGCTTGAACGCCGGGCGGCATTTCCTTACCATCCCCGCCCTCGTCTCGTGTGCGCGACGCACGGATTTCCGCGGCGGTCGCGTGCTGGCCTTTATCTCATCCATCGCTGCGCGTTCGTTGCATGACGCTCTTTGCACGCCAATGGCCGTGGCTGTTCTCCGTCGTATTGATCGGCGGCGGCTGCGCCTCGTTCAACGTCGGCGACGAGTCGGACGGCAGGACGATTGGCTATCGCTCCGACGGCAAGTCGGCCAACGAACCGGCTAGCCTTGCCAACGATCCGATGACGATGGATCGTGACGACGCCGGCGAAGGTTCGGCCACCGTCCACGTTTCCGACGCTCTCGAAGTCGTCACGCCCGCCAGCAAGACGCCGATCGAATACCGCTCGGCGGCCGTTTCCGCGCCGTCGCGTCCGGCTAACCTCGGCGGCACTGCGACCGCCGCCGCACCGCCGGCTGAGGAAGATTATGCCGCCGCATTCGACCAGTTGATGCTGGAAGCCCGGCGTCGCGGAACGCTTTCCGCCGCGGAAGAGGCGGCGTTCCGCAACGATCTGGCGAAGATGCCGGCGCACCTCCGCCCGCAGATGGCCGCCATGCTGCTAGCCATGCGCGGTCGTCAAATGGAACCGGCGACGGCGACCGGCGTAACGTCGAGCGTTGCGGCGCTGCGGTCGCTCGACGCTTCGGGCGGCGTTTCCTCCATTGGTCCGTCCAATGGCACGGCGCTCACTTCTGCGGACCTGACCACTGCCGATCGGCTGGCGAGAATTGCATCGCAGGATGCCGGAGATGATTCGCTGGCAGATAACCCGCTACGCGCGCTCGCTGCGTCGTCGGTGCGCAGTGCCTCGCGGCCCGCCAATGCAAGCCGTGCGGCCGCGTCGAACGCGCCCGCGGAACTCGCGACGGCCGCGACTCAAGCTTCGTCGTTGACGGCCTGGCCCGATTCGGCGACGACCGCGTCGGGCGACCGCGCGGCAGGCGATCGAGGATTTCGCAGCGGCTTGCAGCGCGAAGCCGTCGCTGCTCGCCACGGTCCACCCGATGGCCCGGGCGAAGAATGGCAAGTCATGCTTGGCGCGACGATTCGCTCGCTGGAAGCAGAACTCGCCAGCGCCGCGGAAGGCGACGATAAGGTCCGCCGCGAGGCGTTGCTGCGGTTGCTGTATCTCGTCGCCGACCGGCTCGACGACGCCGCCCGACCGGTGCCGGCCGATAAGAGCGAGCAGCAATTCTGGATCGACTGGCTGTACGGCACGTCGGTGTATCTCGACAGAAGGGCGACGCCCCACGATGGCCAGCGCGCGGCCGTCGCCGCCGATCGTTTGCGCGAGGCCGTCAATCGTCTTGGCGAGCAGGCGAATCTGGCGGTTAGCAACCTGGCGTTTTGCCGCCGCGTGACGAGTTTCGGCGTCTACGAACCGTTCGCTTCCAAGGGGCCGAAACCGGCCGCCGGCCAGTCGCCGCAATACGAATTCGCGGCCAACCAGGAAGTCTTGCTGTACGCCGAAGTTCGCAACTTCGCCAGCGTGCCGACCGAAAAGGGTTATCACACCCAGTTGCGGCCCAGCTACCAGATATTCGACATCCAAGGCCGGCGGCTCGGCTCGGTGGTCGAACTGGACGAATCGCACGACTACTGCCAGCGTCCGCGCACCGACTTCTTCGTTTGCTACCACATCTATCTGCCGACGCGGATCGACCCCGGCGCCTACAAACTCAAGCTCACCATCGAAGACGTCCACGGCCACAAAGTTCACGAAAACAGCGTGGATTTCTCGATCAAGGCCCCGTAGCACACCGCGATCCCGGCGCGCTGGCCATTTCCCGACGACATCGCCCGACGAGCGCGCTGGCACCTTGAGTTGCCCACCGCCGTTCGTTACAAAGGCCCCTGCCGCTTGGATTCGCATTCCTGCCAGCGATCCGTGCGAGACACGGAAACTTGGAACAGCGTTGGCCGCAATTGAAAAAACATGCAGGTTGGTTTTTTAACGCAGAGGTCGCGGAGGTTCCGCAAAGGACGCAGAGAAAAGCGCGAGTGCGGTGTAACGGTGTCTTGACACAGTTCCTGTAAAATGTCTTCTCTGCGACCTCTGCGCGCCCTCTGCGTTGAAAAACGAACCCGCCCAAATTTGCTCACGCGAGCAAGAAGTTCCGGATTAGTAGTTCGGAGCGGCTCTTGGATAATCCCAAGAACTAGCCGGTTCGCCTTCCTCGCATAGCCGATCGAACGTCACGCCTCGGGCGATTGAGATGAATCCTATCACCTGGGCCTTGGTCGGCATCGTTTTGGCCGCGTTGGGCATCGCCTCCGTGTTCGGCCAACTGCTCGGCCGCCAAGCCGACGCCGGCGTCAATCCGGCCGTCGTGCGCAATTTCAACCTCCGCGTTCGTGCGTGGTGGCTGATGTGCAGCTTGCTGGCCGCGGCCGTCTTGCTGGGCGACCGGGTTACGATCGTCCTGTTCGGGCTGATCTCGTTTTGGGCGCTACGCGAGTTCATCACCGTGACGCCGACGCGGCTCTCCGACCACCGTGCGCTGTTTCTCGTGTTTTTCGTGATAACGCCGCTGCAATACGTGCTGGTCGGACTCGATCAATACGACATGTTCAGCATCATGATTCCCGTGTACGCCTTTTTATTCGTCCCGGCCCGCGTGGCATTCACCGGCGACTACAAGCGGTTCCTTGAGCGAACGGCAAAGGTCCAGGCCGGGCTGATGATCTGCGTTTACTGCTTGAGCCACGCGCCGGCGCTCGTCAAGCTCACGGACAACCCCGACCACAACATCCAACTGCTGTTTTTCTTCGTCGTGACGACACAGTTGGGCGATGCCGTCCAATTCGGCTTCGGCCGGCTGTGGGGCAAGCGCGTCATCGCCGAGGCAATCAGCCCGAACCGCACGTGGGAAGGCCTGTTCGGCGGCATCGCCGTCAATGCCCTGTTGGGCATCGCGCTCTCCTGGGCGACGCCCTTCAATCCCTGGCAAGCCGCCGCGATGGCGTCGATCACGACGCTGGCGGGCTTCGCCGGCGGGATGACCATGTCGGCCATCAAACGCGACCGCGGCGTCAAAGACTACGGCACGCTCGTCGAAGGCCACGGCGGCGTACTTGACCGCATCGACTCGCTGTGCTTCGCCGCGCCCGTGTTCTATCACCTGGCCCGCACGATGTACCTTTACGATTGGATCGGCTAACGGGCAGCCGAGACTCTGAGAGGTTGTGAATCAATGTAGGGTGCTCTGTGAGCACCAGCCCTTTGAAGGTGTGGCTGTTTTATCCGAGAAAACAGGCAGCTAGCACTGTCGACCAAGCCGAGTGAACGCCGACGGACTCGCAAAAACGTCGGGAAACTCGCACTTGCTAGCAGCGCCACCTTCAAAGAGCTGCTCTGTGAGCACCACAAAGCGTTGTGCCAAGGTGCTCACAGAGCACCCTACGGATTGCGGTCGGACTTGTGCGGCCGGTTGCTTACCGATAAGCAACACGGCATCGCCGCAATCAGCGGCCTACTGGAAGTTGTAGTTCGGATTGTCCGGATCGAAGTCCGCGTCCTTTAGCCCGACGTTGAGCTTCAACTTCATGTACGTATACTCTTCCAGCAGCACCGGCTGACCGCCTTCTTTCTGCGGCCAGTCGTACGATTCGTAGCGAATCGGAATCTGCATTTCGTCGTCGATGTATATGCGTGCCAGGTGGAAGCGAAAGTTCTTCCGCGGCGTGGGGTGGACCACCTGAATGCACGTGCAAACGTTGTCCTGCACCTTCGCGCCTTTGAAGAACTTGACTTCGCATTCGCCGAACTGGCTGTCGTGTTCGCCGACTTCGACCAGTTCCTTCGTCAGGTTGCGGATGCCGGCTTTGGTGATCGGGTAGCGTTGGCCGTTCATCACCAACGGGCTGGTCGGATCGAGGTAGACGCGCTTGAGCAGCCGCCCCTTGAAGCCGCTGTCGTGGCCGATCAGCTTGCCGTCGTTCTGCCCGTCGACGTAAATTGCTTCGCGGCCTTTGACGGCGTCCGGGGCGAGAAAATACATGTATACGCTGAACGGCTTGTTGCGGACCTTCATATGGACATACTGATGCTCGCCCAACTTGCCGTCGATCCGCTCGCGCTTGACCATCAGACACTCGTAGTCGGCGATCGACTTGTCCATCCGGTCCAGCCCGTCGTGGGCCATCTTCAGCACCGGCGCCAGCGGATGCTCGACCGGCGTCGCCACCGCTTGCACGGGCACCGTCTGCATTGGCGCGGACTGCGCCGGCGTCGTCTGTACCGGTGTCGACGAATCGGCGATGGTCTGCACGAAGGGACGCTCTTCCGCGACCGGTTGCCGGGCTGCATCTATCGAATCGGTCGCGCGGTTGTCGGCCTCGCGGTACACCGGCTCACGGAGACGAGCGCGCGAAATCCCTTCGCCCGTCGATTGGGCTCGCTCGCCGTATTGTTGTGCGCGCGTCGCCGCGGCGTCGAAACTCGTCAGGCAACAGCCCAACCCCACTACCGCCAACAGCCGAAGATGTCGCCCCGTCATCGCCGAACCTCCCTCGTAACTTGAGCAAGCCAGGGAAGATCGGTCGACGCCGCAACCTGCGCGCCCCGCCAAGCCCGTTCTTCCCTGAACGTCGTGTACCAAGTGCCGCGTACCAAATACGCCCCGTGGTGCAACATTCGCGCCAAACATCCGCCGCGGCAAACCGTGCCCGCGACGGAGAACACGCAAGTGCCTGATAGGCCGCAGCTTACGCCGCGCACGACTACATCGCTGCGTCGGCCGTCGCGACGGCCCGTCATGGGTAAGTATCGCCGCTCGCGCTGGTCAGAATTACAATATCCGGATCGATCCGTGTCCCTTGCCTAATACAAAAGGCCGACCATCAACCGCCGCGGATGCGTCGCGTATCGCGGCCGCCCGCAACTCAATTCCCCGCGCCCGCCGTCACAAGCAACCGGTCCCGTACATGCCCGAAGTTTCCATTGAAACCATCACCAGCCAGCTTTTCGAGGAAAACTGCTACATCCTTTCGATTGCGGGCCGCACGGACTGTCTCGTCGTCGATCCCGGCCTCGAACCGGGCCGCATTCTCGATCACCTCGAACAGCGCGGCCTCGCGCCGGCCGCGATCCTCAACACCCACGGCCATTGCGACCACATCGCCGGAAACGGGGCGCTCAAACGCCGCTTTCCCGACGCTCCGATCGTCATCGGCCACGGCGACGCGATCAAACTCACCGACGCCCGGCAGAACCTCTCCGCCGAGTACGGTGTGCCGATCGTCAGCCCCGCGGCGGACCAACTCGTTGCCGAGGGCGACCAGATCAGCTTCGCCGGCTTCACGCTCGCCGTCCGCGAGATTCCCGGACATTCCATCGGCCACGTCGTGTTCATTTGGAACGAGGCAACGCCGATCGTCGTGCTCGGCGGCGACGTGCTGTTCGCCGGCAGCATTGGCCGCACCGACCTCCCCGACGGCAGTTTCGAGCAACTGGCCGCCGGCATCCACGGGAAACTATTTACGCTTCCCGACGATACCTGCATTCTCCCCGGCCACGGTCCGACCACGACGATCGGACAAGAAAAACGCTCCAACCCGTTCGTCGGCGAACCGGCCGGCTATCGGGAATGAAGGGCGTGTGGCCGTTTTGTGCCGTCGATGAACTCCGGGCGGTTTGCAGCCCGGACCTGTTGCTTTCGATCCGATTGCTATGATCGCCTGGGGTCACCGCGCCGCGTCGAATTCCCACGTCCGTTGAATCGTCGGCGAACCGTACTTCGCTGCGCCGGTGAATATCTCGATGTTGGGAAGCGGTTGGCACTCGCCCGAGCCGTGCGTGTGGCCGCATAGAACCGTCAGCTTTCGATCCGGCCACTCGGGCATGATGTCGAGAATCGCGTTACCGACCGCCAGGCACGTAAAGTGCGGCGACCATTCGTCGTCGGAGAGGTGACCATCGTGCCAGCAGGCTTCGCGCAGCGGCGGCACGTGAGTGAGCAGCATGACGTGCTCATATTTCGCCAACGCCAGCGGCAGCACGCGCCGCACATGAGCCGCCGCTTCGTCGCCGAGGGCTTCGAGCAATTCTCGCCGGTGCCGTTTGCTGGCGTTGGCCAATTCCGCCACGAGCAGATAATCGTTGAGCATCACGTCCGAGCGTTCGTAGTCGCCGACCCTCGCGTCGGCCCAACCGTCGTGTCCGACGAGTCCGACTTGCGGCGACAGTTCGATGACGTCGACGTCGTTGAGATAAACCAACCGCGGATGGTCGCGGCAAAGTTCGGTCATCGTGCCGCGCACGCGCGCGATCGAACCGCGATAGAAGTCGTGATTGCCCAGCACGAACGCCACCCGCGCCGACAGCCGCGAGCCGATCCGCGCCAGGTACTCCGTCACGTCGTGGGCTTCGCCGATGTCGCCGCCGATCAGCACCCAATCGAGTTTCTCGTTCTCGACCTGCGCAAGAAACCGGCCAATTTCGCCGCGAGCGACGAAATTCAGGTGAATATCGGTAAGCCAGGCGACGCGCGTCATCGAATTTGGTTCATTCCGTTAGTGACGGTTTTTCCTACGGCGCGCATGCACCGCCGATCAATCACCGCGAGCCAGCGCCCATCATTGTCGCCAGTCCGAAATGCGGCAAGGCGAGCTTCGACGAACTTCAACTCGCCGTCCGCCGGTTGCATCTCCATGCGGAAAGACTTTACCATTGAAGCCAATCTGCCGAGCCTCTAACCTCCAATCTCCAGCCGCCGATGCCCACCGATCGCCATTCCCGCTATACCGCAGCGCTCGAATTCGCCGAGCGGCAGGTCGCCGGCCTCGTCGAGCGGCACCCGGACTATTTCCCGATCTACACCGAGAACGGCCGCTGGAAGCACGGCGGAGAGTTGTGGACCGATTGGACCGGCGGTTTTCTGGCCGGCATGATGTGGCAATTCCACATGCGGACCGGCGACCGGGCATGGCGCGAGCGGGCCGAGCATTATTCCCGCCTGCTCGAACATCGGCAGCACGACCGCAACGTCCACGACCTCGGCTTCATTTTCTTGAGCACTTACCTACCGTGGTACGAGTTGACTGGCGAGAAGCAACTGCACGACGTGCTGATCCAAGCCGGACGCACGTTGGCGATGCGGTTTCAAGAGCGAGGGCAATACCTCTGCTCGTTCGTCGCGCCCGAGTCGCTGTTCATCGACATCATGATGAACGTGCCGATCATCTTCTACGCGGCCAACGAAACCGGCGACGAGCAATTGCGCCGCGTCGCGCTGGTGCATTGTCGCACCACGCGCGACACGATCGTCCGGTCCGACGGCTCGACCGCCCACGAAGGCATCTTCGATCTCGCGACGGGCAAGTTCCTTCGCGAGAGCACGCACCAAGGACTGCGGGCCGATAGCCGCTGGGCACGCGGGCTGGGCTGGTCGCTGTACGGGTTCAGCAAGGTGTACGCGCTGACTGGCATGGACGAGATGCTCGCAGTCAGCGAGCGGAACGCCCGGTTTTGGCTCGATCGCTTGCCCGCGGATGGCGTGCCGCCGTGGGATTTCGACGCGGACGCGGACGCACCACCGCCCTACGGCGCGCAGAAAGAAAGCTCGGCCGCCGCGATCGCGGCCAGCGGTCTGCTCGATCTAGCCGGCCAGACGAAATCGCCGGAACTGGCAAAAGTGTATCGCGAAACGGCGCTGGCGACGCTCGATCGGCTCGTCACGCCGGAATACCTGGAGATCGACACGCCGGGCTGGGAGGGCATTCTCAAACACGGCGTCTATCATACGGCCAAGAACCTCGGCGTCGACGAATCGGTGATGTGGGGCGAATTCTTTTTCGTCGAAGCGCTGACCAAAGCGGTGATGCGCGAATCGGTTCTCGCCAATGCCTGACCGCTACGACGTAATCGTGCTTGGACTCGGCGGCGTCGGCAGCGCCGCGCTGTATCACGTTGCGCGGCGCGGCAATCGCGTGCTCGGAATCGATCAATTCTCGCCGCCGCACGATTTGGGCAGTTCGCACGGCCAAACGCGAATCATTCGTCAGGCGTATTTCGAGCATCCGGATTATGTGCCGCTGGTTCTTCGTTCGTATGAACTATGGCGCGAAGTCGAAGCGGCCAGCGGACAGTCGCTGTTCTCGCAGGTCGGCCTGCTTGAAGTCGGGCCGACCGATGGCGTCGTCGTGCCCGGCGTGCTGGCCAGCGCCGCACAGCACCATCTCGACGTCGAAGAACTCTCGGCCGCCGACGTCGTGCGACGGTTTCCCGGGTTTCGCGCGCCGCCGAATTGCGTCGGCGTGTTCGAAGCGGCGGCCGGGTTCCTGCGCGTCGAGCAGTGCGTCGCCGCCCATTTGCAGCTTGCCGGGCGAGCCGGCGCGACGCTGCAAACCGATACAACGGTCGTCGATTGGTCGCGCGACGGGAGTGGGTTCGTCGTGACGACCGATCGCGGAATATTCCGCGCCGAGCGGCTGGTGATTACTGCCGGCCCGTGGGCGGCGCGCGTGCTGCCGGCGCTTGGCGTGTCGCTGGAGGTCCGCCGCAAGCCGATCTATTGGTTCGACACGGCGGCGGGAGAATCGACGTTCCGCGCCGATGCCGGCTGTCCGACGTTTCTGTACGAGCTTCCCGACGGCGTGTTCTATGGATTCCCTCAGTTCGACGACCGCGGCGTGAAAGTGGCGCAGCACTCCGGCGGCGGCGCGCTTGCCGATCCTTCGACGGTCGACCGATCGCTCGACGAAGCCGATCGCGCCGCCGTGGCGAACTTCACCGCGTCGTGGCTGGCCGGCCTCGCCACGCGTCACCGCGAACATGCGACGTGTCTGTACACGATGTCGCCCGACGAACATTTCATCGTCGACACGTTGCCCGGCGAACCGCATGTCGCCTTTGCGGCCGGACTTTCTGGCCACGGTTACAAGTTCGCTCCTGTGCTTGGCGAGATTCTCGCCGACCTGGCGGAATGCGGGCAGACGAACCATCCCGTCGCGTTCCTGCGGCTGGGCCGCTTTGCGACTCGCACGCCGTAACGAACCTGCTTCATGGCGACGCATCCGTTCTTCCGCGCCAACCGCGTCGACGAAGCGGTTGCGCAGTACCCTGCCGCTGCGGTTGCAATTCTGTTGACGGCTGAAATCGAAATCGCTCCGGGAGCGGCGGATCATGGCGGAAAAACCATTCCTCACGGCCGATTGGCGGCATTTGCTCGCGCTCAACTACGAAATCGATCCCGCCGTGCTCGCGGTGGACGTTCCGCCGGGCACGCGGCTCGACCTGGACCACGGGCGATGCTACGTGAGTCTCGTCGCGTTTCGCTTCGAGCGGACGCGCGTGCTGGGCGTGCCGATTCCGTTTCACACGACATTTCCGGAAGTGAACCTGCGGTTCTACGTGCTGCGCGAAACGGAAGACGGCCCGCGCCGCGGCGTGGTGTTCCTCCGCGAGCTGGTCAACCGCCGCGCCGTCGCCTGGGCCGCGAATTGGGCTTACAACGAGAAGTACCGCGTCGTTGCGATTCGCGGCAGACTATCGCTCGAAGGAGACCAAATCGCGGCGGACGGCAACGTGCGATACGAATGGCGCGGGCACGGACGCCCGCACCACGTCGCCGCTCGGCGCTGCGGAACTTGGAGCGAACTCGACCCGTCGTCGCACGAAGCGTTCATTGCCGAGCACTACTTCGGCTACGGCGTGGCCCGCGACGGCCGCACGATCGAGTATCGCGTCGCGCATCCGCCGTGGCGATACGCCGCGGTGAGCGACGTTGAGATTGATATCGACGTTGAAGCAACGTACGGTTGCCGGTTCGCCGCCGCCCTTAGCGGACCGCCCTATTCCGCGTTCGTACTCGACGGCTCGCCCGTAGCGGTTTTTCGGCCCACGTACTTTCGACCGCGTCGCCAAGCGTTTCGATTGGCCAGCGACGAACTCAATTGCGTCGCACCGCCGGCCTGAATCGGTTACCGCCCTCGCCGTCGGGAATTTGGCAAATCCGCCGCGACTCGTCGGGTTGCGCCGATTGCGCTGGCGACACAACAAGAATTGGCCGCGTGTCCGTCGGCAAGGGCTGTTTTTCGCGATCGGAATCGGGCCGAGCCGTGGTAGGCTTTTGGCGTCGCTATGAGGGTCCGGGGAAGTCGTCGCGCCGCTGCCTTCCGATTCACCTTGAACTCGCGGGATCACACCCATGACGCAGCACAGGACCGCATTGGCCGGAACGATCTTCAACGTTCAATCGCCGCAGCATCCGAGCGCCGGCCGATACGTGCGGCAGGCAGTGCGGCGAGGATTTCGCATCGCATTCCAGGCGGCCTGGCCGAATTCGGCCGGTTGGGTGGCGCTGGCGGCGCCGCAGTCCATAGGCGTCGACTTGATCGTGCGGTATTATCGCGACCGAACGTTCACCGTGCAGGTTTGCGACCCGCGGCGGACGCTATCGGAGTTTCTTCCTGACGAATCGCCGCCGGACGGACACCATGCGGACGGCGACACGGCCGTGGCATAAGGCGTCGGCTCGTCGCGTGGGCCACATAACGGAGTGCACGCCCTTGAGTGACGCCTTGTCCGACGTGCCGATCGCGCCGCTGCCGCGGAACGTCAAGCTTCTCGGTTGGGCAAGCTTGCTCAACGACACGGCCAGCGAGATGGTGTATCCACTGCTGCCGCTGTTTCTTGCCCGGCTGGTCGGCGCCGGGACGATCGAGTTGGGGCTGCTCGAAGGGATCGCGGAATCGGTCGCCAGCCTATTGAAGCTGTGGTCCGGCGGAAGGTCGGACCGGTCGCCACGGCGTAAGCAATACGTGGTCGTCGGTTATGCGTTGGCGACGGTGGCCCGCCCGCTGACGGCGCTGGCCGCCGCGCCGTGGCACGTGATCGCCGCGCGAACCGTCGACCGAGTTGGCAAAGGCGTGCGAACTGCCCCTCGCGACGCGATGATCGCCGATTCGAGCCTCCCGTCGCAGCGGGGGCGGGCCTTCGGATTTCACCGCGCGATGGACCATTTGGGCGCGGTGCTCGGGCCGCTTGCCGCGTATGCGTTTCTGTGGTGGCGGCCGGACGATTTGCGAACGCTTTTCCTGTTGACCGCCGTGCCGGGCGCGGCGGTGGTCGCGCTGTTGGTGTTCGCCCTGCGAGAGACCGCCCGGCACGAAGCGGGACGCGAACCGTTCTCACTGACCCTCAAGCCGTTCGACCGGCGATTCCGCGTCTATCTCGCGGCGTTGGCGATCTTCACGCTCGGCAACACCAGCGATTTGTTCTTGATTCAGAGGTCGATGGACTTGGGCATCTCGGCGGTGTGGATTCCGCTGCTGTGGGGCGGATTGCACGTGGTGAAGAGCCTGGGGAATGCCTTGAGCGGGCGGGCTGTCGATCGATTCGGGCCGCGGGCGATGATTCTCGCCGGATGGCTCGTTTACGCGGTGTTCTACACAGCGTTCGCTTGGGTCACGACTTTGGCGGAAATGATCGTAGCGCTCGTCGGCTACGGCGTGTTCTATGCGCTCACCGAACCGGCCGAGAAAACGCTGGTGGCGAACCTTGTGCCCGCGCGGCGGACAGGGCTGGCATTCGGTTGGTACAACTTCGCTATCGCGGTAACGACGCTGCCGGGCAACGTGCTGTTCGGCGTGCTTTACCAGCGATATGGCGCGGCGGCGGCGTTTGGATGGGGCGCGGCGATGGCGGCCGTGGCGGCGACGTTGCTGCTAGCGATTGGCACGGGCACAGGCTCTGGCACGGTGGCGAGCGCCGACGGCCATCTCACAATCGGCCGGCGGTGATCGAGCGAAACATGTAGACGCTCGCTTCGCTCGATCCGTCGTTCGCCGTCGTCAGTCCTCAATCCTCAGCTTGATTTCATCCGAGTTGGCCTTTAATTCCGGAGCGTACATCGCCGATGCCCGCGTGGGCAGCGCGCTGAACGTGCCCGGTATCTCCGCCCGCATCTTGTAGGCGATGCTGTGCTTGCCGCGGGCCAATTGCCGCAGGAAAAGCGCGACGCGGTTGTCGCGCAGCTCGATATACGCCGGCAGGCCCTTGCCGCCATAGCCGCTGCGGACGTCGAACGGTTCGCAGCCGGCGGCCTTCATGTCCTCGAACAGGATGTACTCGTAGTCGTTCTTGCTTTCGATTTCCAGTTCGATTTCGAGCAGATCGCCGCTCTTGACCGTGGCGAGGTTTTCGAGCGGCACGCGGTCGTACTTCTCGACCTTCTGGTCGACCGCCTGCCCACGCGAACCGGCCGTCTTGACGCTCTTTTCGACGCGGACGAGCTTGTAGTAGCGGCGCTCGACCTTGATTTCGAGACCGGCTTTGGCGATCGGGTCTTCGAGCGTGAAATTGGTCAAGTAGCCGTTGTAGTACAGCGGGCCCGTGCCACGTTTCTTTAGCTCGATCTTGTAGCTGCCCGAGTGGACGTCGGTGCCCGTCAGCACGAACTTGTTGTCGAACGTGAACAGGTTGTCCGCCGTGATCCGCACGTCCTTGGCCTTCTTGCCGTCGACCCAGACTTCGACGGTCATGTCGGGCCGGCTCTCGCCGCTGGCCTTGAGGTAGTCGGCCATCGCCTCGATGCACAGCGACGTGTCGCGGGTCGAATTCCAATACGTCGAATGCTTGCGGTTGTTGAGCAGGTACTTGACCAGCCCGGAGGCCGTCTTGCTCTGGGCGTCGGTCTTGGCGAGCAGCTTGAGGTAATACGCCATCGCCTCGTTCTCGCTGCCGTACCAATTCCACCAGTAGTTGTCGGCCGGCAACTTGAGATAGGCCGTCTGGTTCTCGTCGTCGTGAACCACGTACTGGCTGAGGTTTTCCATCACCACGGCCAACTTGTCCTTTTCGCCGAGCGTGTGGCAAGCCAGACCGAACAGCGCCTTGGCGTACACGGCCAGCTTCACGCGGTCGCGGTCCAAAAAGCCGAGCATGTCGGCGTTTTTCACGCCGGCGTCGGTCAGCACCATGAACACGAAGGCGTCGATCTCGTCCGCGCGGTCCTTCCACGGATTCTTCTTGGCCGGCGCGTTCTTGATCCGCTGGACTTGCTCGTTCTGGTAGTTCTCCAGCCACGCCACGCCACGCTCCAACATGCCGGGCACGAGGGCCACGTCGTTCGCCTTGGCCACTTGCAGCCCATGCACGACCACGGCCGTGGTGTGCGCCGTACTTTGTTCGTAGTACCCGCTGAACCAGCCCCAGCCACCGTCGCTAAGCTGCATTTCGGTCAACCGATCGACGCCGTCCTTGACCATCTTCCGCACTTCGTCGGCGTCGAACACCGGATTGCGGTCGAACCGCTTCCAGCCCTTCGCCCGCTCGACGTCGTCGCCGATCTCCTGGGCGTTGAGGTTGGTCCGCTTGTCCTGAATCGCCTTGAGGTCGAGTTTCATATCGAGCAGGATCTTCTGCGTAATCACCGTCGGCAGGAAGCGGTTGAGCGTCTGCTCCGTACAGCCGTAGGGATATTCGGCCAGATACGGCAGCGCATCGACCATCGCCCCGGCCAGCGTCGGCGAATAGCGGACTTCCAGCCGCGATTCTTCCGGCCGCCGCTCCTCGGGCACGCGGACGGTGAAACTGCCGGCCGTTTCGTCCGCGCGGATCGCGCCGGAGTACGACTCGGTTTTGGCGATGCCGTGGACGTAGACCGGGAACTTCATCTGCGTGGCGTCGGACTCTTCGTCCGTGAGCGCCTGCATCTGAATCGTGGCCTCGCCTTCGCGGGTTGCGCGGACGCGCCAGTCGACCCGCCGCTCGCCGCCGGCTTTGATGCTCACCACGCGGGTCAACTCGTCCAGCGGCGCCAGCACGTCGCCGTCGAGCTTGAGCACGACGCGGATGTCCTTGTCGGTCTTGAGATAGTTATGCACGTTGGCCGACAGCACCACTTCGTCCTTCTGCACGAAGAACCGCGGCGCTTGCAGCCGCACGATGACGTTCTTCCGCGTCACCACCTCGGTCGATGCCTCGCCGACTTTCGCGCCGTGGCCGATCGACCACACCTTGCACTTCCACGTGGTGAGATTCTCCGGCATGTCGAGCGAAAACTCGGCAACGCCGTCGCTGTTGGTTACGACCGCGGCAGCCCAATAGGCCGTGTCGGCAAAGTTCGTCCGCACCGCGGGCGTCGTGAAATTCGGTTCGCCCTGACCGGCCTGTTGCAGGCGATCGGCCTGACGGTTGTACCCCTCCGCGTCGCCCAGCGCGTTCTTGCGGAGCTCTCCGCGTGCGCCGTCGGCTGCCGCGGATTCGGCGTCGAGAGCGCCCAGTCCAGGTCTTCCTCCGCCGCCGAACCCGCGAGTCGCGGTCGCGGCACTTGGTTTCGCCGCGGCTTTGTCGTCGGTAAGTTCGCTCTTTAGTTCATCCGCAACCGACGCCCCGAACACGCCCAGATCGCCCATGCCTGGCTCATTCGGCGGCACGATCGAGTAGATGTACTGCGTCAGGTTGTGCTCGACGTAGCTGTGATACTGCCGCCGCCACTTCCAGAAGAACTCTTTGATGTCGGGCACGTTCGTCCCGCCGGAAATGTACTCGACCGCCTTGTCGTACATCGTGATCACGGTCGAACCGATGAACGGCCTCCCGGCCAGATCGGTCAGTTTGACGACGAACTTCGCCTTTTCGCCGGGCTTGTACTCCGCCACCGACGGCTTGATTTCGACGTTGACGACCCGCTTCTCGGGCGGAACGACGATTTCCTTCGCTTCGCTGAATACCCGGCCGCCTGTGACGGTGACCGCCTCGACAAAGAAGTTCGGCATGTCGCCCTTGGCGACCGCGATCTCCTCGACGTGACTCTTGCCGTCCATCTTGATCAGCTTGGGCGGCGGGCAAACGCCGTTGACCGGCCGCATGAACAGCAGCACCGTTCCGCCCGCGCGGTTGGTGTTGATCTGCAGCTTCACTACGTCGCCGGGTTGATACTCGCGCTTGTCGGGAATCAGTTCCAGGTCGTTGAACCGCAGGTCGCCGCCGTCAAAGCCCTGGCCGATGACGGTGAACACGTACCCGCCTTCGATGCGGTTGCCCTTGCCGTCGACGACTTCATAGGACAGCCGATACTGGCCGGGATCTGCCATGGTCAACTTCTGGCTCGCGTGGCCGTCGTCGCCCGTGGGCAGTTCCCACTTGCCGACTTCGGTTTCGACGGGCTGCGGATTGTCGGCGTCCTTATACGAGATTTTCAGCAATCGCAATGTGCCGTCGCCTTTGACCGGCTGAGCGTCGAGCGTTTGGGCATTAAAGCTGGCTTCGATCGTGTCGCCGGTTTTCACATAGCCGCGGTCGATCCAGGCGAAGACCTTGAACGGCCGGCGAGCGACGAGAATCTCGCCCGAGCCGACGATCGTTCGCCGCGACTGATCGACAACTTCGGCCGTGATCGAATACTTATGATCTTGATCGCCATGCACGGCCTTGGCCGGCGCGGTGTCGATTTCGAATTCCAGCGTGCCGTCGGGGCCGATTTCCGCTTCCCGCTCGGCGACCACTTCCGGCTGCTCCCAGCGTCCGCCGTACCACCACGGATACGGCCGCTCGCATCCCCACTTCGACCAGCCCGGATACCAGGCGTAATCGTAAGCCCACCACCAATATCCCGGCCCGTAGAACCAATCCCAGCGCCCGTTCGGAAACCATTCCGCCCGGTGGCTCGTCCGCAGCACTTTGTACTTCACCTTGGCCTCGGTCACCGGCGAGCCGAAGTAATACTTGGCGGTGATCTTCGCCTTGACCTTCTCGCCGAGTTTGACCGGCTCCTTCGGCGCGTCGACGATCACTTCGAATTCGGGTTTCTTGTATTCCTCCACGCGGAACGAAAGATTGCCGCCGAAATCGTTGTTGCCGCCGCGGTGGACGATGATTTGCGCGTAATACTGCCCCAGCGTCGCGTCGACCGGCAGCATCCACTCGTCGTGCAGCCCGGCGTAGTCGTCGAGCGTGAATTTCTTTTCGAGTACCGTTTCGCCCTTGGGATTGTTGATCTTGACCGTGGCCGCGAGGCCGGCGAACTCGGACTTGTCCTCCGGCGCGTCGTACCGCGCCCGGCCGGCCCAGAAGTTGAACTTCACCGGTTGCGCGGGCCGATACACGGGCCGATCGCTGATGGCGAAGATCTTCTTCTCGTTGTACGCGCCGTCCTGATAGTTGGCGTACCAGACGTTGTCGAAGCCGAAGTACGAAAACCGGCCGGCGTCGGTGCGGGCGACGATCAGCCACTGGTGATCCTGCGGCAGCCGGTCGTTGCCAAGTCGCACCTGCCCTTCGCCGGTGGTGAACTCGGCGAAGTTTTTGACGTCGATTTCGTAATTCTTGGTGTTCTGCACGTACCGCTGCCGATAGCCAAAAAACTCGACGTTCGCTTTGGCGATCGGCGTGCCGCTGGCCGCGTCGGCCACGAAGTACATCGTCTCGCCTTGGATCGGCTTCTTGACGATCGCCGTGTCGGCGATCCACAGCACGATGAAGTTCGTGTTCCCCTTCGTGTCGCCGCCGTCTGCCGTCTTGCCGTCGGCCATCTTGGCGCGGACCAGAAACGCGCCCGGCTTTTGCAGCGGCGTGGTGACGGTCACTCGCTTGTCGTAATGATTCTCGCGCGGTTCGAGGTCGAGCTTCCATTCGGCCACCTTCTCGCCGATGTACTTCTTCTCGTTCTTCTGCACCAGCCGGTAGCCGATGTTCTGGATGTTGAGCTGTTCCCAATCCAGCCGTTGCGGGCGGGTCTTGATGTACGCCTTGACGTCATCGAGCAGCTTGTCGACGGCAATGGCATGGGCCTCGAAGCTGACTTGCTTGCCGTTGCGGAAGCGGAAATCGAACGTCGCGCCCTTGCCCGCCACCGACGGCTGGCCATTCTCGAACCGGCCCCAGTTGCCAACGATTTGATCGAGCCGTGCTTGCCGCCAGTTGTTGTCGCCCGCGCCGTACTCTTTGATCGCCCGCCGCCACAGGTCGGCCGCCTTCGGATATTGCCGGCGGTTCTCGAAAATCTGGCAAAGCTGCGTCAGACTCCCTTCGCAATGAGTGTCCTTGCCGGCATCGGCAACCTCGCGATAGATCTTGATGAAGTTGAATTCATCGGGCAGCTTGAACCGCTTGATGCCATTGGCCAGCTTGGCGATCGTCTCGTCCTCGCCCAGCGTGTGCAGCGCATACGTGCCGCTCTCGTCCTTGTCTTCGCCTTCTTCCGCATCGTCTCCATCGGCCACGCGGCCGAAGATGCGGCCGTAGTAGCCCATCGTCTGCACGCCGAACTGGCCCAACAAGAAGTCGGCGAAGTGTTTGCGAATCTCCGTCCGCCGGTTCGGCGCGATCTCCGCCGCCTGATCGAGCAGCCATCGCCACCGCTCGCCGTCGGTCGTGGCCGCTTCCCACGACTTGGGCAACTGGTGGTAGACCGGCTTGCCTTCTTCGTCGACCGGCGCGCCGGGATACTCCTGACCATAGCGATAGTAGTAATAGCCTTCGTCGTAGTCGGGCAACTTCGACAGATCGGTCAGCACCTGAAGCCGCCAGGCGTCGTAATAGCCGCGATTGTTGAGCAACAGCCCGGCGAAGTCGAACAGATATTGCGACGCGGCCTGCTTGTCGTCGTCGGCCCGCGCGGCGGCCATGCCTTGCTGCATGAGTTGCATCGCCCGGCCGCGATCGCGTTCGACGGAATTGACCATTTCGCCGCCGCCGCGATGATTTCCGCGTTCGAATTTGCCGGCGATGATGAAGCCGAACTGCGGCCCTTGAAGAAACGACTGAGCCGCGGTTTGCAACAGCCGCCAGTTCTTCCCATGCGCGGCGATCGCGCCCTCGCGAAACTCGTCCATTTCGTTCTGCCGGCCAAGCTGGTTCAGGCACTGCAGCGCCTGCGTCAGGTCGGAGCCGACCAACTTGGGGTCGTCCGCGGGATCGAGCGCCAGCTTGCGGTAGATGTCGTAGGCATCCTTGAAATTGCCCTTGTCGAAGGCCGCCTTGGCCGACGCCCGTTGATCGGCCGGAGGGGCTTCCTCGGATAGCACGACGGACACGGCCGCGATGGCGAGGAAGATAGACAGCACGAAGACTTGACGCGAGGAGCCGGTCACTTGTTTGCGTGTCATGAGAGTCGATCCAACGATAATGATGGCCGTTGCGTGCGTCGAATCACCGTACGACGCGCATTTGGCCGTATGTTGATGCGTGAACGTTCCGTGAAATTAGTCCGACGTGAGGCACAGTTTATGGCAGGCGGCCGGCCGCCGTCGAGCCGGAATCGGCGCGTATTTCCGCCACCCCGCGATAGTGTAGACGACCGTCGGATGGCGAAAGTTCCAAGCGACGTTGCGGCGTTTTCGCTGCGAAATTGTACGTCACCGTCAGCTCCCCAACGTGGGAGCCTGACTACATCGGCGATGACCTCGCGCTGTGCCTCTTCCAATTCGCCACACTTTGGTACATTGCGGGCCTGTATCGCACTGGCCCGTACCAATTTGTTGAATCACGTTCGAGAATCCGCGCCCGATGTCCACCGCCATGAAGCCCGAAACGCTCACCAAAATCGCCAAATTCGACACGCCGACGATCTGCAACGTGATCGAGCTGTTCGACGTCCGCCCGCGCAACGCCGGCTACATGGACGGGCGGATCCGCGCGGCGTTTCCGCAGTTGCCGCCGATGGTCGGGTTCGCGGCGACCGCATCGTTCCGTAGCGACGCGCCGCCGGCCGGCGGAGACGCTTACGGCTCGATGGAATTGCAAGCCGAACGCTTCGCTGCGCTGAGCGGCCCGGCCGTCGTCGCGTTTGCCGACCTCGACGACCCGACCGTCGCCGCCACGTTCGGCGAGGTGATGTGCTCGGTCTACAAGGCTTTCGGCTCGTCGGGCCTGATCACCAGCGGAGCCGGCCGCGACCTGTTGCAAGTGCAAGCCCTCGACTACCCGGTGTTCACGGGCGGCACGATCTGCGCGCACGCCTATTGCCACATTCTCCACGTCGGGCTGCCGGTTCGCGTCGGCGGGCTTGTCGTGAGCGAAGGCGACCTGCTGCACGGCGATGCCAACGGCGTGACGAACATCCCGCTCGACATCGCCGCCGAAGTGGCCGACGTCGCGGCCGAATTCGTCGCCGCCGAAGCGATCGTGCTCGACTACGTCCGCGGCGACGGCGCAAAGAAGGTTGCCGAGTTGACTGCGCGCCGAAAGGAATTCTCGGCGGTGGTGAAGAAACTAACCGATCGCGTGCGGCGCTCGCCGCGATGAGAATAGTCGAGTCGCAACTTTCAATCACAGAGGACGCAGCGGGGGAGGACGGAGGATGGGTAAGTGATGAGTGATGAGTGATGAATGATGAATGATGAGTGATGAGTGATGAGTGATGAGTGATGAGTGATGAGTGATGAGTGATGA
>JBBDYI010000174.1:0-3812 GCA_040901705.1 Pirellulales bacterium
GGGAAGCCTTCTGGAAAGACCACCCAAATTAACCCACAATCATGACGCCCACACCCGCCGCGGCTCGGCTCGTTCGACGAGTTGCGCAAGAGCGTCGTCGGCACGGCGGTCGCTGAACGCCGGCCGCGATTCGATTACTCCCGCGGCTCCAGCCCTGGGTCGCCCGTCAACTGCCGCGACTGGCGGACGAGGTTGACGAACGCGCGGCGTTGGCCGTCGGTGTCCTCGCCGACGTTGGCCGTGGCGATTTCTTCGACCGTGGCCAGCGTGGCGTCGCCGCGGAACGGCGATTGCCGCAGAATCATCCCAAACGCGGCCACCGATGCCGCGAACTTGAAGTCGTTCCCGGCCGCGGCAAACGTCGCGCCGCCGTCCTTGGCCGCCGTGCGGATCAGCGTGCTCACGTCGCCGTCCGGCGCTTTGTAGCGCAGCTTGACCAGCAGCAGATCGCCGCTCGTCTTGGCCGCATCGGTCAGTTCCAACTCCTGCTTCGGGCGTTGGAATTCAAGCCGATCATCACCGCCGCCCACTTGTCCGACGGCGGCCGCGTTCTTTTCGCTCACTTCGTCGAACAGGCCGGCCGGAACGATTTCGTACAGTGCGGTCACGGTGTGGCCAGCGCCGATGTCGCCGGCGTCTTTCTTGTCGTTGTTGAAATCTTCCTTGGCCAGGATGCGGTTCTCGTAACCGATCAGCCGATACGCGCCGACCTCGGCCGGGTTGAACTCGACTTGAATCTTCACGTCCTTGGCGATCGTGATCAGCGTGCCGGACAGTTGGCGAACAAAAAGCTTTTCGACTTCCCGCTCGTCGTCGATGTAGCCATACGCGCCGTTGCCGTTGTCGGCGATCGTTTCCAGCATCTGGTCGTTGTGATTGCCCATGCCGAAGCCCAGCGCAGTGAGGAACACGCCGCTCTTGGCCCGCTCGGCGACGAGTTGCTTGAGGGCTTCGTCGCTGGTCGCGCCGACGTTGAAGTCGCCGTCGGTACACAGGATCACGCGGTTCGCCCCGCCCTTGACGAAGTGATCCTGGGAGATTTGATAGGCCAGTTCGATGCCGGCCGCACCATTGGTCGAGCCGCCGGACCGCAGCCCGTCGATGGCCGAGCGAATCCGCTCCTTGTTCGCCTGCGTACACGGCGTGCTGGCCAGCACACACCCGCTGCTGCCGGCATACACCACGATCGCCACGCGGTCCCGCTCGTCCAACTCGCCGACCAGCCGCAGCAAGCCGTGCCGCACCAACGGCAGCTTGTTATTCGGCTGCATCGAACCCGACACGTCAACCAGAAACACGAGATTGCTGGCCGGCCGCTCGTTCTTGGCGATCTCTTTGCCCTTGAGGCCGATCCGCACCAGCCGATGCTTCACCGCCCAGGGACAAGCCGCCACGTCCACATGCACGGCGAACGGCGCACCGTCCGTCGGCTGCGGGTAGTCGTAAGCAAAGTAATTGACCAACTCCTCCACCCGCACCGCCTCCGCCGGCGGCAGCACGCGGCGCTCGATCCGACTCCGCACCACGCTATACGACGCGGTGTCGACGTCGATGGAGAAGGTGGAAAGGGGCTGATCGGTGGCGCGAAGGAAGCGGTTGTCGTGAACCCGAGCAAACCGGTCGCGGCCTTCGCCGGTGTCCGGCGCACCACGAATTCGACCAACCTCGTAGTCGGGGACACCATCGCCATCAATATCGACCTTATCCCCTTCGGTCACGGCGGGCAGACCCAACGTAATGCCGGAACGATCTCCACTGTCGTGCAGAGCGGGCACTTTGCCGGTTCCGTGTTCGACTGTGGAGAGTACGGTCTTGCGGGAGCCTTTTGATTCGTCGCCAATTGCCGGACGGGTCGCGGCTTGGCCTCGGCTTAGCGTATCAGGAAGTTCCACGACTCCCGCCGCATCGACTGAGATGCCGCCCGCGGGGCCCGCCGAAATGCTAATCCCATTATCGCCGCGCTTCGTCGCAATGGAGTCGCCCAATCCATCGGACGCCCTCGCATCCCACGGTGCAGACGCGGGGTCGAAAACCGGCGATGTCGCCGTCGATTGCTCCTTCTTATTTGCGTTCGCTGACGTGGCGATACTCCGCGATTTGTCGAATACTATGGCCGCGTCTTGCCCGGCCAGTTCGCCGTACTTCACATCGTCGGCATAATCATAGTCGCCGGGCTCCACCAGCATCTGAGAAGCAGACCGACCGCCCAATCGGCTCGCCATGGCGTCTTCAGGATTTGTTGCCACTTTTTCATGCACGCGAGCGTCAGCCAGCGAAGCGTCGTGTTCGCTTGCCGACGACATGAAATTCGGCTGCATACGATTCAACGCGGCAACGACGACGATTAGCGCCGACGCGGCGACCACCGACACGCGAAACCACGTTCGCGACGTCAGCCTCGTCCGCGGCAGAGGTGTCGCGCCGCCGATCCGATCGGCCACGTCACACGACCGGGCCGCACCGAGCTTTTCCTCAAGCGTCTGGTGCATCAAGCGGTCCAACATTTCTTCTCGTTGCGTATTGTCCATTGCATCACCTTGTCAAAAAAAAATATCCCCAACCGCACCGGCAAGTACGCCGGCAAAGTCGCGGGAGTTTATTAAACGCAGAGGACGCGGGGGACGCGGAGGAATTACGTTGAAACATGAAATCTCAAAAACAGGCAGCACCACCGCCACGCATTTCCTCTGCGCCCCCTCTGCGTCCTCAGCGTCCTCTGCGTTAAGAAAACTCACTCACCATCAAATCAACCGCCCGACTCGCCCACTTTCCGATCGACGCACTGTCGCAGCACGTCGCGCGTTCGCCGCAGCAGCGACTTCACGCCGTCCTCGCTCATGTCGAGCGCCGCCGCAATGTCGCCTCTGGACTTCGATTCTCGATAGGCCAGATCGATCGCCTGCCGCGCCCGGCCTTCGAGCGCCGCCAAACAATCATCAAGCGCCGCCAGTCGTTCGTCGCCGCCGTCGCGTGGATGCGTATCCGCCCAAATCTGTTCGGCCGCGTCGAGGTCGAACTCGGCCTCGCGTCGGGTCTTTCTCAGCAGCGCCAAAAACGTGTTTCGCGCCACTGTCCGCAAATACGCCCGCACGGCCGCCGCGTCGCGACAATCGGGCGGTTTCTTCAACACGGCCAGAAACGTCTCTTGCGTCACGTCCTCGGCTTGCCCGTGATCGCAACCCAAGAACCGCAAATACCGCCAAATCTCCGCCTGATGCCGCCGCGCCAGCGACGCACCGTCGAGACACGTGTCGAGATTAGCGTCGATCGAGTCGGCCGGCGAATGTGCCGCCGCATCGTCGGATGAATCGGATGCTTCCGGCGCATCGCGATCGCCGGTTTGCTGGGGCAAAGCCGACGGACCGTTTCGCGTCGCGTCGGTTGCGGGCAACATATCCATATTTACCGTCACCATGCATCTCTAGGTGCGCAGGGCGTGTCGAAAGGGTGCAGAAAAATGGCAGAACGCTGGCGAAACACGCCGACGCGGGCGAGGGAGATAGTGATGAATGATGATCGATGAGCGATGAATGATGAATAGGGGACGTGCAGCTCATCATTCATCATTCGTAACTGTTTAGCCGTCTGAAGCAGCTATGGCGGTAGGCCGCGGAGTTTGCCGGTGGTTAGGTATTCGTGGAGGGCGTTGGTGATGGTGCTCAAGGGGTCGTGGCCGCGTTGTTTGAGCGTGCGGTAGATGCTCATCAGCACGGCTTGCGTGTCGGCGCCGCGCTCACCTGCGGTTGCCGTAGGTGTTTTTGCGAATGATAACGGCCGGGCGGATCGCTCGCTCGCCGTGGTTGTTGTCCGCC
>JBBDYI010000175.1:0-17660 GCA_040901705.1 Pirellulales bacterium
CCTATCTACTGTCTCCTGACTCCTGTCTCCTGTCTCCTGACTCCTGTCTCCTGTCTCCTGTCTCCTGTCTCCTGTCTCCTGTCTCCTGCCGACTCCCAACCAATCGCCTGCAGCCGCCGTCGCCGCACAACCTTTCGCCGCCCAAAACGCACGCTCCCAAGGTTCTGCCCCCGTCTTCAACACGCCGCCACGACTGCCCGCCAAGCCATCAAAGCGGCCCGCCGCGCGACGATCTTTCCGCCATGTCCGATCGCCGATAGAATACGCGATCCGCGCGCCGCATTCGACGTAACATTGTCGAAGGCACGAAGTTAGGGCCGCCGCACGGATCGGCTTGCCGGCGGGCGTACCCGTGTCAATCGCCGCCGCGACCGCCAAAACCCGACCGCAAACGCGCTTGGAATCGACGCCCCTTGGAACCGACCGGAAAAAACCGACCCGTGCTTGGCACTCATTTGCGAACGCATACCTGCGGCCAGTTGCGCGCCGCGAACATTGGCGAAACCGTCACGCTTTGCGGCTGGGTCGATACCCTCCGCGATCATAGCGGCGTGCTGTTCGTCGATCTCCGCGACCGCTACGGCAAGACGCAGATCGTGTGCGGACCGGAGAGCGGCCCCGAGTATGTCGAGTTGTGCCGGACGCTACGGTCGGAGTTCGTCGTCCGCGTCACCGGCCGCGTCGCCCATCGCCCAGAGGGCACGGTCAACCCCAAGCTCGTCACTGGCGAGATCGAAGTCCGCACCACGAAACTGGAACTACTCAACAAGAGCCTCACGCCGCCGGTCTCGCCGTCGCAGCGCGAGTTGCCCGGCGAGGACTTGCGGCTGAAATATCGCTATCTCGATCTGCGCCGCGCCGAGATGCAAACGGCGATGGTGCTGCGGCATCGGATCGTCAAAGCGATGCGCGACTACTTCGACGAGCTCGATTTCGTCGAAATCGAAACGCCGGTGCTCGGCCGCAGCACGCCGGAAGGGGCACGCGATTACCTCGTGCCGAGCCGCGTCCATCCGGGCGAGTTCTACGCGCTGCCCCAGTCGCCGCAGCTTTACAAGCAAATCCTCATGATCGCCGGCTACGATCGCTACGTGCAGGTCGCGCGGTGTTTTCGCGACGAGGACTTGCGAGCCGACCGGCAGCCGGAGTTTACGCAGCTCGATCTGGAGATGGCGTTCGTCGACGCCGACGACGTGATCGGCGTGATCGACGGTCTCGTGGCCAAGCTGGCCAAGGACGTGCTCGGCCTCGACGTGAAGCTGCCGCTGCCGCGGATGACCTACGACGAGGCGATGGAGCGGTTCGGCCACGACGCGCCCGATTTGCGGTTCGGTCTGGAGATCGTCGACGTCACGGACCTGGCGGCGAAGAGCGACTTTCGCGTGTTCCGCGGCACGGCCGACAGTGGCGGTCGCGTTCGCGGGGTTAATGCCAAAGCATCCGCCGCGAAATATTCGCGCAAGGATATCGACGAGCTGACGAACTACGTCGTGCAGAATTTCGGTGCGAAAGGTCTGGCGTGGTTCCGCGTCGAGCCGGACGGTTCGCTCTGGTCGCCGATCGCCAAGAATATCGAGCCGGACGTGCTCTCGGCAATAGCGGAACGCATGGCCGGCGAGCCAGGCGACCTGCTGCTGCTGGTGGCCGACAAGTTCGAGGTGACGTGCAAGGCGCTGTACGGACTGCGAAAACGGTTCGGCGAAGAATTGAAGCTGTACGACCCGAAGTCGATGCACTTCTCGTGGATCGTCGAGTTTCCGATGTTCGCGCCCAACGAGGAACACGGCGAGGAAGCCGGCGGCTGGGCGGCGATGCACCACCCGTTCACCGCGCCGCGAGATCAAGACGTCGGCTTGCTCGCCACTGACCCCGGAAAGTGTCGAGCGAAGGCATACGACCTCGTGATCAACGGCAGCGAAGCCGGCGGCGGCACGATCCGGATTCACGACAACGGCGTCCAACAGCAAGTGTTCGGCCTGTTGGGACTTACGGCCGAAGACGCCCGCGACCGGTTCGGTTTCCTGCTCGATGCGTTACAATACGGCGCGCCGCCACACGGCGGAATCGCCCTGGGTGTCGACCGGTGGGTGATGCTGTTCGCGGGCCTCGACAACATCCGCGACTGCATCGCGTTTCCGAAGACGCAAAAAGCGACGGACTTGATGACGGATGCGCCAGGGGCGGTCGAGACGAGACAGTTACGCGAGTTGGCGATCAAGGTGGATGTGAAGCCATCGTAGCGTCGCCATCGTAGCGTCATCGCGTCGAGGGGCGCTCAATTCATCCACGCGACGTATACAAACGTGCCAAGATGCTCACAAAAATCGCCGCGAGGCGTCGAGTCGGGGAAGGAGCCAAGATGATGATCGTGCAACGATGGATCGTATCGAGCTTGCTCGCGATGGCCTTGGGAGCGACCGCGGTCGTTTCGAGCGGGTGCAACGATAGCCAGTCGGGCGCGCGTGACGGCAGCGCCGGTGCGACGCCAAAGCGTGAGTCCGGCGTTTCCAAGCACCCCGCACCGGCCGCGGATTCGGTTGTGCCGCCGCATCCGGCAGTGTCGGCCAAGGTCGGTCCAAACGGCGATGCAACCGGCAGTCCGAACGGTGAGTCGGTCTTGCCCGGCGACCATGCGACCAACGCGACGACGGGCGACGCCGGCGCGCGAACGGCGATTCCCACGCCGCCGCCGGGTGCGCTGCCCGAGGTCGCGCTTTCGTCGGCCCATCGGGCGACGTGCAAATTGTTCGTCGGCGATACGTTGCCGCCGCTTACGCTTGCCGATCTCGACGGCAACGCCGCGCCGCTCGACAAACTGTTGGGCGAGCGACTGACGATCGTGGCGTTCTGGCAAAGCGACGATCCCGACGCGGTCGATGCGCTGACCGACTTCGGTCCGCTCGTGCTCGCGCCGTACGGCGGCCGCGGCGTGCGGGTGATCGCAATCCACGTCGGCGATGCGACGGACGAGGTCAAGTCGCTGGCCGAGCGGAATCAACTTGCGTTTCCCGTGCTGGTCGACGCCGGCGGCGCGGCGTTTTCGCAGATTTCCGACGACCCACGGGGTCTGATGCCGCGGATTTTCCTCGTCGACGCCACGGGACGCGTCTTGTGGTTCGACATCGAGTATTCGCGCACGACGCGCCGCGACCTCGATCGGGCGCTGCGATATCTCACCCGCGAGTGATGCGAGTCTTCGTTTTCGAATCGCTGTCCGCGGGGCCACTCGACGTGGACTCCGCGGATGCGTCCCCAGAGGCGTCGTTGTTGATCGAAGGGCAGGCGATGCTCGCCGCGCTGGCCAGCGATCTGGCGGACGTCGAGGACGTTGAGGTTTGTACGCTGATCGACGGTCGGTTCGCAGCGCGATTCGCCGGCGCGGCTTTTCAAGCGGTTTCCACGACGAACGCGACCGACCGCGGCGATTTGTTCGATCGATTCGCGACGACGTGCGACGCGACGATCGTGATCGCGCCGGAAATCGGCGGAGAACTCGCCGAGTTGTGCCGGCGGGTCGAGCGCAGCGGCGGCCGGTTGCTTGGACCAGCGGTCGACGCGATCGAGCTGCTCGGCGACAAGCACCGGACCGCTGAGTATTTGCAACATCGCGGCGTGCCGGTTTGCCGAGGGATCCGCCTCGATCCGGGGCCGCTCAACCGGACACGGCTGGCGGAGTTTGCGTTTCCGGCCGTGGTCAAACCGCTCGATGGCGCCGGGTCGCTCGGCGTGCGGCTGGTCCGTGCCTTCGATGAATTGTCGGCGAGCGATTTTCCGCGACGGCTGGAGCAGTTTGCTGCCGGCATGGCGGCGAGCGTCGCCGTGTTGTGCGGACCGAACGGCCGCTGTATGCTGCCGGCGTGTGCGCAGC
Organism: Pirellulales bacterium; assembly: GCA_040901705.1. GTDB lineage: Bacteria > Planctomycetota > Planctomycetia > Pirellulales > PLA5 > PLA5. The sequence goes on from JBBDYI010000175.1 coordinate 3,869, forward strand.
GAATCGGCGGCGATGGCCGGTTCGCCTACCGGGGAGGCGCGACGCCTTTGGAAGCGGAGTTGGACCGCCGGGCGCGAGCATTGGCCGAGCGGGCCGTGGCGGCAATGCCCGGACTGTTGGGCTACGTCGGCGTCGACTTGATTTTGGGATTCGATCCGACGGGTTCGGACGACGTCGTGGTCGAGATCAACCCGCGGCTGACGACTTCCTACGTCGGCTTGCGGCGGTTGGCCGAGACGAACCTCGCGGCAACACTCCTCGACGTTGCGGCGGGACGTTTCATCGCCGCGCCGACGTTCCGGCCGGGGAAGGTGGAATTCGACGCCGACGGGGAGACGCGATACATAGCGCAGCCGTTGTCGCGCATTTCGCTTCACCACAGAGAACTCGGAGGACACGAAGAGGAGAAGTGATAGAGCGTCGCAGCGACTCGCATGTTCGACCTCCTCTATTCACCTTTGTGCTCTCTGTACTGCTAATGCTTCGAATCTTCGCGTTCTGATAATTTGTTGTGCCGCTCGGTTGAACCGCAAAGCGGCAAAAACGCAGAGAGAAGGATTGGGCAATATGATTCAGCATTTCTTCACCCTTGCGCCTTTGCGCCGTCGCAGTTCCGCTTTCGTCATTCGGGACGTTTCGAATCGTCGTGGCATGGGAGCGGGCCCAATTGCCTTGGCGGTGTTGATTGTTGCGACATTTTGGACGCCGCAGGCAGCGGCTCAAGAGCGGCGCAACGACGGCGACACGGACACAACGCGGCCGCGGTTGATCGTCGAGACCGATGCCGGCGGCGATCCGGACGATGAGCAGTCGATGGTGCGGTTCCTCGTGTATGCCAACGAGTGGGACGTCGAAGGGATCATCGCCAATCGGCCCAAGGTTCGCGACGGCGAGAACCGCAATCGGATTCGCGATGGGCTGGGCGTCGTGCGGGCGATGGTCGAAGCCTACGGCGCATGTCACGCGCGGCTGGTGGAGCACGATCCGCGATTTCCCACAGCGGAGTTCTTGCAGCAGCGGACCGTATCGGGCTACGAGGAGAGCGACGACGGCGTGAAGCTGATTATCGCCGCGGTCGATCGCGACGATCCTCGGCCCGTCTGGTTTCTGAACTGGGGCACCGACAACGGCGCGGCCACCAGCAGTCTGAAGCGTGCCCTTGATCGCGTGTTGGCCGAGCGCGGGCCGGAGGGCTATGCCACGTTCAAGAACAAGCTGCGGCTGTCGTCGTACGACAAGTTCGAGGAGCACACGACCAAGATCACACCGCCGTGGAAGCTGTGGGTGCATACGTTCCAGCCCGAGATCGACCGGCAGCGGTGGTATCACCGGTTTTCGGCGATCACGGCCACGGCCGGCGGATTCGACATCGAACGCGACGTCCGCCGCGATCACGGACCGCTGGGAGCGATGTACCCGACGAACACGACGCATCGGCAGAAGGAAGGCGACACGATGACGTTTCTGTACCTGGTGCCGACGGGCATGAACGACCCGAACGAGCCAACGTGGGGCAGTTGGGCGGGGCGATATGCCTCGCGCGAGGATCAGCCCGGCAAGCCGTATTATTGGGCCACGGCCAAGGACACGCTCGACGGCACGACGCATCGCGAGAATACGCTGAAGCGTTGGGCCGCGGATTTGCAGAACGATTTTCGGGCGCGGATGGATTGGTGCGTGCGGCCGCGGGATGAGGCGAACCATCCGCCAAGCGTCGTCGTCAACGGAAAAGGCGGTAAGGTGATTCTACGAGTCGCCGCCAAGCCGGGCGTGACGGTAAAGCTTTCCGCGGCGGGAACCCAAGACCCGGACGGTAACAAGTTGGCGTTCGAGTGGTTCAATTACGTCGAGGCGGGAACGTACGCTAAAGCCGTTGTGGTCGACAAAGCAGACGGCGAGTCGGCGAGCGTAACGATTCCCCGCGACGCGGCCGGGAAGTCGATCCACGTCGTGCTAACCGTAACGGACGACGGCCAGCCGCCGCTGGTCGGTTATCGGCGCGTGGTGGTCGACGTGGCGAAGAAATAGCAGCGTAGGATGAAGCCCGATTTCGCGCGGCCCATCCTACGCTGCGTCGACGACGGCTACGGCTGCGCCGCGACGTTGTCCTTTTGGCGGCTCGGCACTCGGAACGGTTGCAAGCCGTAGGTGTTGATGAATCTGGTGAGGTTCTCGCTCGGCTGGCGGCGTTCTTCGGCGACGACCAGTGCGTTGCGGAAGCGGCCGAGGTCGAGGTAGGTTTGGTAGTCGGCTGGAATCTTCACGCCGAGGTCGCCGAAGTTGGCGCGGCCGGCGTAGAACCGCTTGGAGGCCTCGCCGGGCTGGATGCCTTCGAGCCATTTGCCGTCGGACGGGGCGGTTTTCGCCATCGCCGCGAGCAACTCTCTTTGATCGTCGGTGATCAGTTCGATGCGGGCCATCATCACGCGCTTGATGCTCGCCGGCGTGGAAATCGATAGCGGCAGCACGCGGTCGGTCCACTCGCGCGGCACGACGAAAAACAGCCGCAGGCCGGGGCTTTGGAAATACGCCCGATCCCAGGTCGAGAGCATGGCGGTCGCCTCTTTGTCGAACAGGCCGGCGGCGATGAGGGACCTGTGCATCTGCCGCTTGAGATTGTCCAGGCCTTGTTCGGCACTGGAGAGATCGCCGTCGAGCTGGCCGACTTGGGCGAACGGATCGCCGGTGACATTGACGGCTCCATAAGCGCGAAACTTCGTGCCGCTCTGGCGAATGTCGGCGAGCCAGAGCTTTTCGATCCGCAACCGCCGGGCGGCGGCGACGACCGCGTCGAAGTTGCCGTAGAGTTTGAGTTCGTTGCGGTTCTGGCCGCGGACGACGCGGAGCGGAGCGCGGAGATTGCCGACGCCGCGATAGAACAGGTAACGCTCGCGTTCGCCCTCGGGCGTGGTGACGCTGGCGGCGTCAACCTGGCGCGGGGCGAGCCAGACGTGCTCGTCGGTTTGCGGTCCCGGCGTTGCGTCTTTGTTCGGATCGTCGCCAACCTTTAGGTCGCTCCAGGCGAGCGAGCCGACGGTTTGCGGCGTGAGATTGCCGAAGTCGAAAGCCTCACCGTCGAGGCCAGGCGCATCGGCTTTCGCGTTGGGATAGAACTCGGTTAGCCAGCCGCCTTGGAATCGGACGTCGACATTGACGGTGAGCGGTTGTGGCTGGTTCTTGGGCGGATAGAAGTAGATCACCGGTGTTTCGAGCCGCATCGTGATTTGCGGATGGTTGCGCGGCGCGCCTTTTTGGCGGTACAGCCAGTGCGCGTTGGTCAGCAGTGGTTGATTGAGCAAGTACGGATTGAGGTTGTGGACGAAGTCGGGCACCGGTTCGTCGTCGATGTTGACGCCGGGCAGTTCGCGACCGTCGTCGCCTTGCAGGCAAGTGAAGGTGCCCCACTCGTGAACGACCATTCGGTTCTCGTCGCTCGCGGCGGCGTTATTTGTGGCGGCGTCGGCCGATTCGCGATCGCCGGATTTTTCATCGCCGGTCGGTGTCGTCGCTGCGGGCGACGCAGCAAACGAAACGGCAAGAATCGCCGCCGAGGCCAGCAAACCGATACTCCAATTCCATCGTGCGTTCATCTCTGAACCTCCTTTGCTCATCGAGCAAGTTCGAGGGCCTTTGCATGCAAACGGGCGTGCCGGCAAAGGCGAATGGAAACGACTGCTACGAGGAAATCCTACCCGAACGAACTAGAATGCAATAATTGTTTGTTGTTTTCCATATAACGGTAATTGTTGTGTTTCTGGGCCGCCGCACGGCTACGACAGCGCGAACCCCATCGCACGCAGTTCGCCGCGAATCGCCGGATCGGCGAGCACGTCGCAAAACGCGCGGACGGCCGGTCGCTCGATGCGGTCCCTTCTCACGGCGAAGTCGAAGCATTCGTCGGCGAGCGGAAGGAAGCCGAGTCCGGCCGCCGTGGCGACGGTTTCGATCGTGACGCCCCAGTCGGCGCGGCGTTGGGCAACGGCGGCGGCGACGGCGTTGTGGCTGCGGGGTTGATTGGCGTAACCGGCCGGGCGCTGGCCGTCGGCAAATCGGTCGAAGTGCTCCGCGAGCAAGCGGTCGATGAGCACGCGAGTGCCGCTGCCTTGATTGCGATTGACCATCAGGCACTCGGCGTCGGCCAAGGCGGATCGAACGGCGTCGTCGAGCGAGCGGCCGACGAAACGCGGGTCGCCGGGGCGAAAGACGACGCCCTGCATGCGGTGGTAGCCGGCGATGAGTGTCACGTCGGGCGGAAGGAACGGCCGATTGTACTCGCCGGTGTTCGGGTCGAGCAGATGGATGCCGGCCAGATCGCATTGCCTGCGGCGGACGGCCTCGAGGCCCGCTGTGCTGCCGACGGCGAGCGATTTCGAACGCCAGTCGCGGCGATCGAGATGCGCGAGCAGCACGTCGAGGCCGACGCAGTGGCTGCCGATGACGGTGAGGTCGGCGAGCGGCGTGTCGCGGCCGAGCAGTCGCACGGAAACGACGGTGTCGGCGGCGACGATCTCTTGATGGCGGTCGATCGTGATGAAGCCGTCGGCGCGGCTGAACGTGGTGACCGAGCCGGAGCCTTTGCCCATCGGAAAGGCGGCGGGCAGGTTGTCGCTGCTGCCGTCGCCGCCGGGCGAGAGCGACACGAGCAGATATTCCGTGCGGCCGATCTCGGAATTGACGCGGATCGCCAGCCGCGCATCGATCTGCCCTGCTTGCTCGTCGCAACGGCCCGCCAGGCGGCGGATCACCGGGGCGACGAACTCGTGAAACGTGAAGATCGCCGACGTCGGAAAGCCGGGCAGCACGACGACCGGTTTGCCGGCGGTGGCGGCGAGGCAGATCGGTTTGCCTGGCTTGAGCGCGACGCCGTGGGCGACGATGCCGGGGTCGCGCAGTTCGGCTACGACACGGTAGCAGAAATCGCCCTCGCCTTTGCTGGTGCCGCCGGAAAGCAGCACGACATCGGCGGTGGCCAGCGCCGTATGCAGCGCCGCCGCGAGCGCAGCGAGATCGTCGCGAACAACGGTCGGGGCTAGCGGTTCGCCACCCAACTCGCAGACGGCGTCGCTGAGAATGCGGGCGTTGGAATCGTAGACCATCGCCGGCCGCATCGGCTGGCCCGGGGCGATCAACTCATCGCCGGTGGAAATGATGGCGACCATGGGCCGCCGCCACACCCAGGCGCGGTCCGCGCCGATGGCGGCCAGCACGCCGGTCTCGCGGCTGGTGAGTAGTTGTCCGGCGCGAAGGACGATTTCGCCCGCGGCAATGTCACTGCCGGCGAAAGCGATGTTGGCGCCGGCGGTGAGGGCTTTGCGGACGAGCAGCGTCGAGGCGGTGTCACTACCCGCAGTGGCGCCGTTGTCGGTTTCGACGTCGGCGTGCTCGACCATCATCACGGCGTCGGCCCCGCGGGGGATCATGCCGCCGGTGGCAATCGGACATGCGTTGCCGGCCGAGACAGTCACCTGCGGCGGCACGCCCGTGGCGATCGACGGGCCGAGCAGCCGCACACGGCGTGGCCGTTCCTCGGTGGCGCCGTACGTATCGTCGGCGTGGAGGGCGAAACCGTCGACGTTGGAGCGATCGAACGACGGCACATCGACGGCGGCCGCGACGTGGCGCGAGAGCACGCGGCCGAGCGCGGTGTCGAGGGCAACTTGCTCCTCGCCGAGCGGTTCGAGCCGCAGAACGTCGCGAAATCGGCGCTCGGCTTCGTCGCGGTCGATGACGTCGAGAAATTGTTGCTGGTCGCTGGCCATGAACGCTTGTCGGTCGCTTGGCCTGGTAGCGTGGGCAGTTGGGGCGGCGAAGGAATTCGCGTTTGACCGCTTCATTCGCGCGGACTAGGTGGCCCGCGCCGCCTCGGCCAGGCCGCGCAAGATGCAGTCGGTCACAGCGGCGGAATCGGCGGAAATCGCGACTTCGGTGTTGGGACGCCACGTGGGCAGGCGTCGCCGGTCGAATACGGTGGCCCCGCGCGTCAATTCGCCGGCCACTTCGACGTCGCAGGCCATTTGCCGCAGTTCGAACAGGTTGCGGTCCGTGGCCGCCACGAGCGCTACGGCGTCGTGCAGGTGGATGCCCTCTTCGCCGAGGTACTGACGATGCGACCGATACATGTACGGCAGCGTTTTGCGGAGGAAGCGGCCGGCGCGGCTCGTTTCGTCGGGAATCTGGTCGAGGAAGTCGAAGGTCTGCACGACCTGCGTCGTCGCGTCGAGCGGCACGAGCGTTTTGGTCATCGCCGAGCGGAACACCGTGCGGGCGGCTTCGGGATCGCAAAAGATATTGAATTCGGCGGCCGGCGTGACGTTGCCGGGGGCCGAGACCGTGCCGCCCATGATGACCAATTGCCCGACGACGGCGGCAAGTTCCGGATCGCGAAGCAACGCGCGGGCGATGTTGGTCAACGGACCGCAGGCGACGATCGTCACCTGGTTGGGTGCGGCGTGAACTTCGTCGCAGATGACTTTTTCGGCGGCGTGGCGTTGGTGATGTTCGATGCAGGGAAAATCGTTATTGCCAAGGCCATCGTTGCCGAAGATGTGCCGCGCGTCGGCCGGCAGTGGGTTCGCCGGCTCGGCGGCGCAGCCGATGCGCGGACGGCGCGGCGGATCGAGTTGATCGAGGATCGTCTGGACGTTGCGGGTGGCCTGGTCGGGCGAGACATTGCCGCCGACGGCGGTGATGGCCACGACTTCCAGCCGCGGATCGAACAGGGCCATGCATAGCGCCACGGCGTCGTCGATGCCGGGGTCGCAGTCGATGATGACTTTCCGTGTCATGGTCGGCGATCCGCTCGAAGTTGTTGATTTGGGCCGGAAATGGGCTGAAAAAACGCATCCCGTGCGCCGATTGCCGAGGCCGATAGCGGAGATTGTACGGCGGGCAAGTCCGGTTCACAAGCACGAATGCGCGTCGACTGGCCCCGCGGCGCAGCGTCGGTTGCCGGGGTACGGTTTGCCGCGGTGCGATCGATCCATTTCGCCTGTCGGGACGTTCGTGGCTTGGCTAAACTATTGGCTCGGCGATCGACAATTTGGTTGGCCGTGGGACGACGGCGGCCGGCCGCAACGGGAGCATGCAACGTGATCGAAGCGATACTGGGACGGCTTTCGGCGGGTACGGACTTGACGCGCGACGAGTGTGGCGAGCTTGTCGACGCGATGTTCGAAGGGGGCATCGGCGACGAGCAGATCGCGGTGGCCTTGTCGGCGCTGCGGGCCAAGGGGGAGACGGTCGAGGAAATCGTCGGCGCGGCCAGCGTGTTGCGGCAGCGGATGACGCGGATCGCCTGTCGCTACGAAGCGTTCGTCGACACTTGCGGCACGGGCGGCGATCGCAGCGGAACGTTCAACATCAGCACCGCCGCGGCCCTGGTGACCGCCGCCGCGGGACTGCCCGTCGCCAAGCACGGCAACCGCAGCTTTTCGAGCAAGACCGGATCGGCCGACGTGCTTTCGGCGCTGGGGATCAACGTCGAGGCCGACGTGTCGGTCGTCGAGAACTGTTTGGACGAGTTGGGCATTTGCTTTTGTTTCGCGCCGCGATGGCATCGATCGATGAAGCGAGTCGCCGCGGTGCGGAAGAAGCTGGGCGTGCCGACGATATTCAATCTGCTCGGACCGCTGGCGAATCCGGCGGCCGCGCCGTTTCAAGTCGTCGGCGTCGGTCGCGGCGAGATGCGAACGCCGCTGGCGGCCGCGCTGGCCCAGTTGGGCACGCGCGGCGCGATCGTCGTTCACGGCGACGACGGGCTGGACGAAGTAACGCTCGCCGCGGCCACGCAAGTTTCGCATGCCACGCCCGACGGTATCCGCGAGTTTACCTGGACGCCGGAGGATTTCGGTCTCGGCCGCGCGTCGCTCGACGACATGCTCGTGGAAGGTCCGGAAGAGAGCGCCGCGGTCGTTCGCCGCGTGCTGGCCGGCGAGAAAGGACCGCCCCGCGATATCGTCGTCGCCAATGCGGCGGCCGCGTTATGGGTGGCCGGCAAGGCCGAGTCGACGCGCGAAGCTGCCGCCGCGGCAGCCAGGGCGATCGACGGCGGCGCGGCGCGGCGATTACTCTCGGCGCTGGCGGAACGGAGCACGCCGTGAAACCCAGCACGTTTCGCCTTGTGCTGCTCGTGTCGTGCGCGCACATGCTGGTGCACGTCTACGAATTGTCGATCGCCAGCGTCGAACAAAACGTGGCGGACGATTTCGGCGTCGCCGCCAACGTGACCGGATCGCTCGGCATGGTTTGGCGGATTCCCTTCGGCGCGGGCGCGCTGCTGGCCGGCTGGCTGGCCGATCGATTCGGCTCGAAGCCGATGCTGGTGCTATACCTGGCCGGCTGTTCGGCCGCCGCATTGGCCACGTGGGCCGCGCCATCGCTGGCCGTGCTGTTCGCGACGATGTTTGTGATGGGTTCGTTCGCCAGCATTTACCATCCCGCGGGGCTGGCGATCATCTCGCGCGAAACGACCGCCGCCGAGCGGGGCCGCGCGCTCGGCTGGCACGGTATTTTCGGTTCGGCGGGCAGCGCGACTGCGCCGTTTCTGGCCGGGGCGCTGTTGCTGATTCCGGCGCTCACGTGGCGCGACTATTTCCTCGTGTTGATGGTGCCCGGCGCGGTGCTGGCCGTGGTGTTGTCGCTAGTGCTGGTCGAGCGGCGTGACGATCCGGCTCAGGCCGCGGCGTTTTCGCTAGACGACGGACCGTTTCACGCGCGGCAGTATTGGATTCTCGTCGCCGTGAATGTGCTGTTTGGGTTCGTTTACGCGGCACTGATGAATTTTCTTGCCCGCTATCTCACGGCGGCCAACTTGCAGCCCGATTTGGTCGCGCCGAAGCAGTGGGGCGCGCTCTGCGCCGCGGTCGTTCTGCTATGCGGCATGGTGGGCCAAGCGATTTCCGGCAAGCTCGCTCGGCCGGACCGGTTGCGGCCGATGATGACGGCGATCCTGCTCGCCAATGTGCCGTGTCTGGCCGCGATGGCCGTGGCCGAAGGCGTGTGGCGATTGGTCGCCGCCTGTGCGACGGGCTTGTTTCACTTCATGCACCAGCCGGTGTTCAATTCGTTCCTCGCGCAACTCGTGCCGCGGCGGCGCCGTAGCGTCGGTTACGGCTTCAGCCAGATGATGCAGTTCGGTCTCGGAGCGCTGGGGGCTCAATTCGCCGGATCGATCATGGCGTCGTCGCTTTCCGACCCGATCCTGGTCAACTACCTGTCGCTCGCCGGCGTGGCACTGGCGGCGGCGGTGCTATCGACGCGGATCCGGCCGGTGCCGACGCGATAGCGACGTTGATTACTTAACCACAGAGAGCTTGTGAATTTATGTAGGGTGCTCTGTGAGCACCACATTATGCTGTGCCAAGGTGCTCACAGAGCACCCTACAGGTTGCGGTCGGACTTGTGCGTGCTCGATTCTTTCACAACCTCAGAGGACACGGAGGACGAGTCAAGTGATGAGTGATGAGTGATGAGTGATGAGTGATGCGAAGCGACATGTGGCTCACCGGACGGTCGTTCATTGGTCCGCACTCGTCAATTATCAACGATCAATCGTCAATCGCTGCTCTGTGCTCCTCCGTGCTCCGCCTCCGTGACCTCTGTGGTTAGAAATGGGCGCAAAGCAACTTGGGTTTTTATGGGCTGCGGACGCGCGCGCCGATCGTAATCAGTTTGTTGTAGCGGTCGACCGGTTCGCGGGCCGTCCAGGCGATGCCGCGGAGCAGCAAAGTGCGGAAGAGCGGATCGTCGAAGGACCACGAGTAGTGGCCGGGGATCGAAACGAACACGCGGCCTTTGCCGTGCTCGCGGGCCCACAGTTGCGGCGTCGGCGCGCCTTCTTCGACCGACGTGCCGAGCAGCGTCGATCGCGCGATGTCGCCTGTTAGCTTCCAATAACTTTCGTCGACGAAGTGGACGCGGTCGAAGTTTCGCGTGATGGGATGTTTCGACGCCGAAAGGTCCAGGTCGAGCGGGCCGTGGCGAAAGCCGATCGGGCCGCTGCCCGACAGGCCGATACGTTCGGCAAAACCTTCCGCGTCGGGAATCCCTTCGACGGCCCAGTGAATGAACACCGCGCCGCCGCCGCGGGCCAACAGCGCGTCGAGTCCCTTGGCCCGTTCCGCGTCGAAGCGGCCGCGCTGGAACAACACCAGCACGTCCGCCTTTTCTAATTGCTCGGCGGACGGCCATTCCCAGGCGGTTTCGACGGTCGTCGTGTCGTCGACCGCGAGTAGTTCGCTCCAGGCCTTTTGCCACGCCGGGTAATCGTGCTCGCCGGGACCGTGGTCCTTCGGCCCGGCGACCAGCACGACGCGGAGCGGCCGCGTTTTCTCCGGCGGCTCCGGCGATCCAGCCAGCACAGCGCGGACCTCGTCCATCGATCGCGGCGGCGGAGCCGGCAGCTTCGATTCGAGCGGCATGCTCGGCGGCGGCGTCAGTAGAAACGTCAGCAAGTCGCGTAACTTCGCGTCGCCGAGCTGTTCGTGAATGTCCTTGGGCATAACCGATACCGACGAGGGCTGCATCGCTTCGACGTCGCCGCGAGCGATCTTCGTGACTTCTCCTTTTTCATTGCCCAACAGCAGCACGTCGCCGTCGGTGCGGACGACGCCGGTCAGCATGCGACCATCGTTGAGCGTGAGGGCGTGCGGCACGTAGTCTGGATTGATTGCGTAGCTCGGGTTCGTCACGTCGCGGAATACCGAGGCATAGTCGCGCTGCCGCAGGTTCGACAAGTTCGGGCCGATCGCGCCGCCGTCGCCGTCGAGCGTGTGGCACTTCGAGCACAGGGCTTGCTCGCTGAAAAACACCTTGTAGCCGCGCGCCCAACTCCCGCCTTCGAGTTCCGGCGAGTGGGCGGCGACAACGGCAATTTGATCGGCCGTAAATCCCCACGGGCGCACAATTCGTGCTAGGGCGATCGGGCGTTTCCGGCCCAATAATTGGACTTGTTCTTCGTTTTTAAGTCCGGCTTCTACAATGCTGCTCACGAAAAACCATAGTCCTACTGGACCTTCACTCTTTGTGACCTTTGCCGTTACGTCAACGATATTCGATTTCGCCCCGGCGACATAAACATACGGGATTACCTTGCCGCTGACGCCATCCGTGAGGTTTCCGACTGGGCCCAACTCCTTTCCGGAAAGGTCCAAACCCTCATCCGCGCCCATCGAGTGCATTTCGATGAACACCTGCTCCGGCGGCAATTCATAGTCGATCCGCGATCCCGACTGCACGGCTGGCCGCACAAACTCCATTAGATTGAGGCGGCCGTTGAGCGTGAGCTTTCCCGGTTGCTTCAACGCTGCCCAAAACGCATCGTGGTCGGCACTGCCCGCGGTAAATTCCCTCGCCACACCAAGATCAAAGTGCGGCAGCACGGCGACGTTCTTTGTGCCGTCCTCACCCTGCCACGTCGCGTCGACACCGGTCAGGTCGTACTGCAAATCAATCTCCGCCACGCTCGGCAATACGCCTTTCGCAGCCACTCCCGCCGCGCCGTCGCCGTCTGTCGTGTCCGAACCCCGAACCCCGCGCCCCGAACCCCTCGTGAAATCCGGCAGCGTCACCGCGTACGTTGCCGCCACCCGATGCCGCTCGGTGGTGAGCACCAGCGTTCGCCGATCCGGCGATAGCCCGACGCCATACACGGCGAAATCGTATCGCGGCGTGTTTTGCTGGCGTTCGACCACCGCGTAGCCCGGCCGATAATGCTCGAAGCGATCGCCGGCGGCGACGTACTTGCCGTATTCGATGCGGACCTTCGACGAAATGCCCGCCAGCGACGCCGGGTCGAGAGGACGGTCGAACGCGATGCGAACTTCGGTCGGCGTCTGTGCCCAAACGAACGTGGGTTGCGGTGCGTCCGGGTCGGTGTACGCGATCTTGTACAGCTTGCCATGTCCCGCCGGTCCTGTGCCCCAGTCGGGTCCGCCGCTGTGAACGCTTACGACCAATTCGCCCTTTGGCGAAACGCAGGCGTCGACGGTCATCATGTTGAGCGAGGCGATCAAGTGGTTCTGGGCGACGTAGCCACCGACCGCTTTGACGAGCTTGGTGTGATAAATCTTGCCGCGCGAGAAACCGCACACGATCGCATCGCCATGCCACTGCTTTGGCCCGAAGATTGGCCCGCCGTTGACTGGCTCGTTGAAGTTGATGCCGCAGGTCGATTGGTGCTGCGGAGCATAGTCGAACACGCTCGGCTCATCGACGACGTCGGGCAAATGCTTCGGATGCCGCGGCGGGAAGCCGTAATGCTTGCCCTTCTCGATGTGCAGCAGTTCGTCGAACGGATTGCCGTTGGCCAGCCACGTCGCCCCTTCCTGATCGGTGCAGAACAGGTCGCCCTCGGCATTGAACGCCGCCCCAACCGGCCAGCGAACGCCGGTGCAAATGATTTCGCGCGACTTGAAATCGGGGGCGACGCGCATATATGTGCCGCGCTCGCTATGGATGTCGTAGTGCGCTCGACCTTCTTTGTCGATGACGTAGGCGTTGCTGTAGTCTTGTGTGCCGAGTGCGAAATAGACGCTCTTGTCGCGCGGATCGAGGGCGACGCTCACCGCATCGACGTTCTGCGGCGACTCCTTCCAGCCGCTGGCCACGATCACTTCGCGGTCGGCCTTATCATCACCATCGTCGTCGACCAGCAGCGAGAGCTTTCCCTTGCTGGCGACGAACACGCCGTTGCCGTGCTCGTATTTCGGTGGCGTGAGGGCCAGGCCGATCGCGCCGCGCATCCGCCCGCGGCTTTCCCAAAACGTTTCCACGCGGTCTTCTAGGCCGTCGCCGTCAGTGTCGCTGAGCAGATAGACATCGCCGTTGTAGCCGAGGGCGACCAGCTTGCCGTCGTGTCGATATTTCACGTTGTTGACGTTCGGCAGATCGACCGGCAGTTGCCGCGGGGTGAAGCCCGGCACGAACATCTGCACGGCCGGGCTGTCGACGCTTGCGAGCCGATGCCCGCCGCCGTCGGGTGCGAGCCGAGGCAACGGAGTTTTCGCCAGGGCCGCGTGTTTTTCGGCGAGGTATTTTTAGACCTTCGCCCGCTCTTCGTCCGTAAGCACGCGGTCGTAGATCAGCACTTCGGCGAAGTCGGCTTCGATCTGACCGTGCGTTTCGGCGGCGGCGAAGTTGTTGAAATAGCGGCCGCCGATGGTGAGGCGATCGGCGCGAAGCTTGCCCGGTGAGCGATCGCGGCGGCCGGCCGGTTTGCCGTCGAGATATGCGCGGGTTTCGCCCTGGCCGCTCTTGGTGGCGAACGAAAGCACGTGCAGCGGGCCGAAGTCGATCGCGCCGTCGAACAGATCGACCGCGCCGCCGAAGCCAGGCCCTTCGGCGTTGAGCGTTTCCCATTGCCGCGTCGCACCGGGGCCGAGATCGAGGTTCAGGCCGCTTTGATAGTCGTTCGCGGCGTGCTTGTTCATCGAGAGGAAACCGCGCCAGTCGCCGGCGTTGGCCCGTGGAGCGGCGGCGATGATAACGGTCAACCCGCCGAGGTCCGCGCCCCATTCGGCATTGGCCAGATAGTCGTCGATGCCGTCAAAGCGCATGGCGGCGGCGTCTTTGTCGCCGTGGAACCGTGGACGCGACTCGGCGGTTTCTTGCACGACGTGCCGACCATTGCCCGAGGCGTCGTGCCATGTGTCGACGCGGTCGTTGTCCTCGCCGAGCAGCGGCATTTTTGCAGCGGATCGGGCGGCGTTTTCTCGCGTGGCGTCGAGCCAAACCTGCAAGCCGTCTACCACGGGCAAGCGGGCGTCGGCCCACGGCTCGGCGGCGAAAGCGAACT
>JBBDYI010000175.1:17670-25362 GCA_040901705.1 Pirellulales bacterium
GGACGGCGACGGCCAGCGCGGTCAAGGCGAAAAGCCAGCAGGTGATGCTGACATGTATCGGTCGTTCGCGCCGCATGTTGGTGTCCGTAGTAGAGATGGAAGAAAGAGCAGCGGGCAACTCGCGTTGCGCGTCGTGGGAATCGCATCGCCGGCAGGTGACTAGACAATGTGCCGCCAGCGGGATTTTAGTTGCGGTGCAAAGGCTGAGTCAACGAACCGACGCAGTGGCGGAGACGATGTTCGTGCTCGTGGCTCCGTTCGGGTATGCGCAAGGAAAAACCGCCGCAGGGAAGAACCCGCGGCGGTTTTGAGGATTTCAAGCGACTACCAAACGGCCCTTAGGCCGAGCGATGTTAGGCCAAGCGGCGACGGCGAACGCCGTAGCCGACCAGACCGATCAGGCTCATGCCAAGCAACGCCATCGAGGACGGTTCCGGCACACCGACTGCGGCGACGCCGACGTTACCGAAATCGTAGTCGATGAAGAAGCTTCCGCCAGCCGGAACGCCCGCATAGCGGATTTCGATGTCGGCGGTCGAGAGTCCACCGCTATCCGAATTCGGAGCGGAGAAGCCCGACAGCGCCGCAGTGAATGCACCCGCGGCGGCCGCGTTGAGATCGTCGACCAATTGCTGGGCATTGGCGCCTTCGACCAGATCGAAGAACAACGGCAAGTCGCCGCTGCTATCGCCAACGAAGTTGACGATGTTGATCCGGCCGCTGCTGGCGCCGTTGGCATTACGGAAGGTATTGCCAACGCCGTTGATCACAACGTCGCCAGAGGTGTCGCTGCCGTCGTGGGCAGTCCGCGTGACTCCAACGGTGGGGCCGGTGCCCATGACCGTGATGATGGCATCGGCTTCGAGCAGGTCGGGGGTGATCGGGTCGCCAGCTCCGATATTGTCGCCCGAATACACGGTTGTCGACGTGCCAAACATGATGGAAGCCCCTATGCTGGGACTTTTAAGGAAATTTGTTGCTGCTCCGTTACGGAAATAAAGTCCCGTAGTACCAGCCGCGTCTGCGCGAAAGGTAATATCGCCCAAATAGAACGCAACCGTGGCATTGTCGCGACCTTGGTCCCCGTTCACGGCGGCAGACGACGACCCGCGTCCAACGCTCGCGCCTTGGAGCAAACTAAGTGCGCGAACGTTAGTGAGCAAATCCGTACTGCCGGGGGCACCCGCCGCTCCGTTGATGACGCCGTCCCAACGCAAGCCGCCGGTCTCGACATTCGCCGCGTTTACAACGGTTTGACCCGTAAGATGCACAACACTCCCGTTGCTGCTGTCAACGTCCCATCCCATCGACGCGTAGGTATGACTGGAACCTTCGGCTTTTAGCCAGATGCTAAGTGTGCGTTCCTCGCCGACCTGCATCTGAATGTTTGGGACAGTGGTGAAACTGAGTGCCGACGGGGCCATCGTCCGCGAGAATTCGTCGTTTGGGTCGATCTTTACCGGATACCCAACTTCAGAAAACAAGATAATGTCCGCCTGAGCAACGCTCGCAGACAAAGCCAAACCAACACCAACGAGCGCAACAAGCGCCAGAAATCTGTGTTTCCTCATGTGTACTTCCCCTATTGTGGTAGCAATCAAGCAGCGGTGAAACAAAACTACAACGACATTCCAAGCCAAATCGAGCTTGGAACTGATGAAGTTATGCTTTCACTAGCGACGCTGCCTCCACAATAGGGGATACACCACAGACTACTTACGATATCAGGACTGCCGCCACTTGATCGCACCAAAACGGGTGCCCGTGGTCAGGGGAGACCTTGAATTCGTAAACGGGTAACTCAGGTGTTGTCCTCAAGAGCCCTGCTGTGCAGGGAAAAATGAATTCACTTCGACACGAACAAATCTAACACTAATTGGACGCATTCGTCCTGTCAACTGCTGACGCTCCGTCAGTCCATTCCACATTCCACGAACTGCAACATGGTCAGCATATTGATTGTCTTAGGTTCACATATGCAAAGTTCAGGATTATCCACTAAGCCTTGCGGCGGCGAAACCTGGCCGCCAGCAGTGCAACGAAGCCCATAGCACCTAAAGCAAGCGTGCTCGGTTCCGGAACCGCGGCTGGCGGGCTGGGCTCTCCTCCGAGCAAGAAGATGTCGACAAACGGCTGGATGTCCGGGCCGGAGACCCCCCCCATCTGATCTAGGTCCGCAATATAGTTCGCTTGGAGCCACGGATAGGCAGCCTTATAGGCGTCAAAATTCAAAAACGCATCGACGAACGGCTGAATGTCGCGGCCGTCGATCAAATCGTCGCCGTTCAGGTCGGCGCGGCGGGACCGCCGCACGACAATCGTCTGATTGTGCTGAGGAAAGGCACCGGCCGGCGTCACGATCGTTCCGTTGGTCTGGGCAAATCCGCTATAATCCGGCCCACCAAGCGCGAGACTAAGGGCGAAACTGCCCGTGACTCCACCGGGAACGGTAATCGGTACCGAAAACAGCCCGTTGTTGTTCGCAACCGGCGTGTTCGCATTTGCCGTCGGGAATAACCCAACGACGCCCAACGAGCGATTGCCCGCGGCTTGATTGGGAACATTCGTGTCCCCCAGAATGATATTCAGGCCCGGATTCTGCGTCACTGTCGAGAACGAATTACTCACGGCGTTGAGCAAATTGTTCGGCGTTCCCGATGCCGGCAGTGGCGTGATATTGAACGTCGGTCCGCCGGCAGCCACTTCCATGATGATGCCATAGCCGGCAACGTTTTCGGTTCCCGGCGCCGCCACGGTCGCTTGGACATTGAACCTGGCGCTAGCCGGACCGGCAAAAACGTTTCCAGATGCCGGCAAGCCGTAAACGATGATTTGATTCGCGGCGTTATTGAATTCGGCACCACCGTAGATCGACGTCGCCTTGAACAGCACGTCTACGGCAAGGGCTTGACCGGCCAGCGCCATCGCACCGACGGCGGCGAATAGGAACGATTTTGACAGGAACCTGAGGGTCATCTTCATAAGGTGGCTCCGTGCACTTCTCGATGCAGTTGAGGGGGTTGTTTCGACGTGAATTCTCTTGGATGTACTACTGGACGACGTTTTGCCGTCGGCTGACCACTTTCCTAATTGACTCGACATTTAGCCGCAGCTGCCCCCGCGCCCGTTTCGCACGAGGAACTGGCCCCTGCCTGGGAGACTGATGGGCGTTTCGAAGAAAACGCGCCGGCTCAGACTACGGCAAAGAGCACGACCAACGCGGCGGCAAAAGGAGCCTGCGAATGATCGTAGCGGGGGATAATTAGCGTTTCCTCGGTGTCCGATGTGTTGGCTGAACTGACTTCTTGGGGCGGATCGGAATAATCAGACCAGCCCGCGCAAATTGCCTACAGGTCCCCCTCAGAATAACACGGGCAAACTCACTGTCAACAACTTGGCGAAAAAGTTTTGCAAAATCTGCCACAGCGACCCCATAGTGGCGACTCGAAGGCAGAGGAATATCGCAAAAACGCCGGGAAAACGCAGCGAAATACTGAAAACCAAGCGGCGAGCATTGCGGTCTTTTCCGGCGACGCCACGGAGTCGCAATCGCGCCGAATCGGCATCGCACCCATTCGTGCGAGGGGCATGATCGGCCGCTTAGCGGGCGATGGCCACCTAATGCGGACATCTGGGTAGACGCACGCCGCGGCAAATTGGGCGGTCGGCTTTGCACTTCAAAGACAAGCGAAATCAAGGACAAGCGAACCGCCACGCATCAAGCCGCGACCGCGGTTCGGCAGGGCCTAATGAATCGCCACTTCGTGGCGAGGCTGTGCGACATCGGTGCCGGCCGGCGACGAATCCGGCGTTTCGAACCGAGGGCGCTTCGAATCGAGAATCACCGGTGACGTTTCGGAGGGAATTGCGGCGATTTGGGGATCGAAAGGGCCGCGTCGGTCGTGGCGGGAACTTATGCTTTGTTGGCGGCGCGCAGCAGCCGCGTCGAATCGGCGCGTCGTCGCCAGGTGACAGCCCAAATGACCGCGATGCAATTCCGCGATGCAGTGCCGCTATGCAATGCGATGAAATCCGCCGGCGCGATCGCAACGTTTCGGCCGAGTTTTTCGATGCTAGCGACTGCGCGGAGCGGGCTGGCATAAACGTTTGCGGTTCGTCCGACGAGGGGCGTCCGTTTGCTTGTTCCTTGCGTAGTGAACGTGTAGAGTGAATGGACGTTTCATGCACGTCTTGGGCCGCGCCACGGTCCAACGCGGGGCGTTCTGTCCCGAAATCGTAGATCAACGTCATCGATCCGTCGCCGCGAATACCGCCGACTCGCGTCCATAATGTTCCCGTCGGAATGCCGCCATGAGCAATGATGAATCGGTCGATCCGGAACTCGTCGAACAGACCAAACAGCAGATCCGCGAATTGGTCAACGAGATCGCGGATCTGGCCCAACAAGACATACCGGAAAAAGATTTCTACAGCGGTTTTCTCGACCGCGTCGTGACCGCGCTGGCCGCCAATGGCGGAGCGGTGTGGGACGTGTCGGGGGGGCGAATCGAATTGGCCGCGGAAATCGGCCTTCGCGGGTCGGGGCTCGTCGCCAGCGAAGACGCCCAACTCGCGCACGGCCGGCTGCTGCGAAAGATGATCGTCGGCGGCGAGGCGCTGCTGGTCGATCCGCATGCGGCCGCCGGCGACGACGAGGAAGATGGCTCGAACCCAACCGACCACCTGCTCGTTCTCGGTCTGTTGCGGGCCGATCAGGAAGTCCAAAGCGTCGTCGAAATCTTCCAACGCAGCGGCACGCCAGAGACAACGCAGCAAGGCTATCTGCGGTTCGTCATCCAGATGTGCGATCTGGCCGGCGATTACCTCAAGACGCGGAGTCTGCGGCGGTACGGCGCGCGACAATCGCTGGCCAATCAGGTCGAGCAATTCACGCGGCTCGTCCATCGCTCGCTCGATCCGCGAATCTCGGCCTACGCTCTGGCGAACGAAGGCCGGCGACTGATCGACTGCGACCGCGTCACCGTGGCGGTGATGCGGGGCAGCAACTGCAAGATCGAAGCGGTCAGCGGACAAGACACGTTCGACAAGCGATCGAACACGATCGTGCTGTTGCAGGAACTGACCAACGCCGTCGCGCGACAGGGCGATCCGGTCTGGTACACCGGCGACACGACCGACATGCCGCCGCAAGTGGAAGACGCGATTCAGGCCTACGTCGACGAATCGCACTCGAAAACGGTGGCGATTCTGCCGCTGCGTCGCGAAAAAGTCGTCGACGAAACGAAAGATCGCGACAACGAGCCGGAAGACATCGTCGGCGCGCTGGTCGTCGAACAGATCGAGGATACGAAGCTCCGCGAAGGGTTCGTCCAGCGCGTGGAAATGGTCGCGCGGCACGGGGCCAGCGGGCTGGCCAACGCCGTCGAGCACCACAATCTGTTTCTGATGCCGCTGTGGAGGGCGATCGGCAAGACGAAGATTCTGGTGCGGGCGCGGACGCTGCCTAAGACAGTTACCATCACGCTTGCGTCCCTGGCGGTGATCCTGGCGATGTGCATCGTGCCGATGGATTACAACCTCGAAGGCGACGCCACACTACAGCCGGCGCTTCGCCGCGACGTGTTCGCCACGGTGCCGGGCAACGTCCGAAAGTTGCTGGTGAACTCCGGCGACGTGGTGGAAAAGGGCGCTCCGCTGGTGGAGTTGGAAAACGTGCAGCTACGCCTGGAGTTGGCGAAGATCAGGTCGGAGGCCGATCAGACGGCCGAGCGGATGGACGCATTGGATCGCCAATTGTCGGGATCGCTCAATCTGCAGGATCGAAAACAACTCGAAGGACAACTGGCGACGGCCGACGACAGCCTCCGCGGTTTGCAGGCTCAACTGGATTTGATGGCAAAGCGGCTGGAAGACGAGATCGTCCGCGCTCCGATCGACGGCATCGTCACCACCTGGGACGTGCAGCAAAAGCTGTTCAACCGCCCGGTGGAAGTCGGCGAAGTGCTGATGACGATCGCCGATACTTCTGAAGACGCCAACTGGGAATTGGAAGTCAAGATGCCCGAACACCGCATCGGCGACGTTTCCGAGCAGATGGCGGCGCTTGCCAAGGAGAACGAGGGCATTACGAAGGATGAAGACAAGAAGAAAATGGAAGTGAAATACGTGCTGGCGACGAATCCCAAGCACGACTACACGGACTATGTAAGTAGCGTATCGCTGACGGCGGACAGTGAAGGGGAGAAGGGAAGCCACGTGAAAATGCTGGTACCGATTTCGGAGCCTAGCCGCAAGGAGCTTGGCAAGCAGCTACGTCCCGGCGCCACGGTGAAGGCCAAAGCGTATTGCGGCCGCCGCGCGGTGGGCTACGTGCTGTTCCGCGATCTGGTGAACTTCGTCCATCAGCGGATTCTGTTCAAGTTTTTCTAGCAGCGCGCTCGTCCGCGACGCGGGAATGAGATTTGTAGCGTGAGGTTTGTAGGGTGGGTCGAACGCAGTGAGGCCCACCGCGCGACCCAACGACGTAACGAAAAAAATGGTGGGCTTCACTGCGTTCGACCCATCCTACGGGCTTTCGCCTACGTGCCTTTCCATAGGAGCATTCGCGCCATGAAAACAACTAGCAAACTTGCCGCAATCGCCAGTGTGGCGGTGGTCGCCGCCTCGCTCGCTTCGGTCGTCGTGGGTCAGCGGTCCAACGCCACGCGGGGCTCGGCCCAGGTCTCGAAAAGCCAGATCACCGCCGAAAACTGTCTCGTGGCGCTGGTCGAAGAACGCAATGTGCCGGCCGAGGAAGCCGGCGTGTTGGTGCGGACGAACGTGCGGGAAGGCGATCGCGTCGCGGCGTTCGAGCGTCGCACGCCGCGGCTGAAGCCGAAGTCGCTCGATGCACCGGGAACGGTCTATCCGGAAGACAGCATTTTGCCGCTGGCTGAGATCGACAAGAGCCTGCCACTGTTGCAAAAGCAAGTCGCCGCCAAAGAGTACCTCAAGGCGGACGGAAACTACCAGAACGACGTTTCCGTGCGCTACGCATCGAAGCAGGCCGACGTCGCAAAGACAAACTACTACAAAGGCCTCGCGGTAAACGACAAAAACCCTGGCTCGATCTCGGAAATGGAAATCCTTCAACGGAAGCTCGAATGGGACGCCGGAATTCTGCGGATTGAGCAGGCCGAGCACGACCGCAACCAAGCCCAACTAGACGCCAACGTCAAGGAAGCCGAACTCGCCAACGCCGAACAGGCGATGGACCACCGCGACATTCACTCGCCGATCGACGGCGTCGTCGTACAGATCTACGTGCATCAAGGCGAATGGGTGCGGCCCGGCGATCCCGTGTTCCGCATCATCAACCTGCAAAAACTGCGCGTGCAGGCCAACTTGAACATCGCCGAGTGCGATCCGCGGTCGGTACGCGGCCGCGAGGTGACGGTCACGTCGACCATCACGGACGTCAACGGCGACAACCGCGACGAATCGTTCACCGGGCGAGTCGTGTTCGTCAATCCCGAAGTCAAGTCCGGCGGGCGGTTTTCCGTGTGGGCGGAAGTCGATAATCGCCAGACACCGACGGGAGAGTACATCCTCTGGCCGGGTATGAAATCCAACATGGTCGTCGATCTGACGTCGACGCCCAAGGTAAACGAAAACGCCACGCTGCGCCGCGCGGCGCAATAGCAGCGGCGAGCGGTTGTCCGCCCTGACCCCGGCCCCCCGGCCCCCGGGCCC
>JBBDYI010000176.1:0-17690 GCA_040901705.1 Pirellulales bacterium
GCAAGGAACTGGCCGATCGCCTGCTGAGTTTGGAGATCGAACGCGAGCAAAACGAAGCCAAATTACGAACGTTGCACACCGCCAGCGCCGACGCGGCCAATTATGCGAAGAATCTTGCGCAACAGGCCACGTCGCTCGCCGCGGCGCTGCGAAGCGCCGCGGAGCAACTGCGTCTGCACCTGACCGAGGTGCCCGGCAACGACGAGGCGGTCGATCGCCTGCGGACGCTGGCGGCAAAGCTACTCTGGCCGTCCGACACCGACGATATGCACGCGACCGCGCAATCACTTAACGAGTTTTTGGCCATTTGCAACGCCGCACACGATCAAACAACTCGCATCCGCGTCACCGATGCCGACATTTTCACCGCCACGGGCAAACGCGAACGAATCCACCTACTCGCCATCGGCCACGTCCGTTTCGCCTACGTCACCGTCGACGGCGACCGCGTCGGAATCGCGCTTTCCAGCGCCGCCGAAGCGAGCGGATACCGCTGGACCGAGGATGTTGATGCGCAAACCCAGCAGCTCGTCCGCGACGCCATCGAACGATGTACATCGGCGCAAAGCAACGCCGATGGCAGCGCCTACGCCGCCGTCGTCGCCGTTCCGCTCGATCCGACGGGCCGGCTGACCGTCGAGGCCGCCGCAACCGGCGAATCGTCCCTCTACGACTGGTGTGCAGCCGGCGGACTGGTGATGATTCCGCTCGTCTGCGTCGCCGCAGTGGCGCTGGCGCTGATCGTCGAACGCGCGATTTTCTTTTTCGGCCGCAATCGAAACGTCGAGAAACTGGCGGCCAGCGTGCTCGCCGCGTGCCGCGCGGATCAGTTCGACGAGGCCGAGCAGATTTGCTCCCGCCGACGAGGCGTCGTGCCGCGCGTGCTTTCCGCTTGCTTGGCCCGCCGCCCTCTGGGACAACGAGCGATGGAAGACTCCATTCAAGAGCAGCTTCTCCACGAACTTCCCAAGCTGCAATGCTTCATGGGCGCGCTGGCCACGCTCGCCGGTGTCGCTCCACTGCTCGGCCTGCTCGGCACCGTGACCGGCATCATCGCGACCTTCAGCGTCATCCGCTCGTTCGGCAACACGAATCCGTCGCTGATGGCGGGCGGAATCTCCGAGGCTTTAGTAACCACTGCCTTGGGCCTGCTGATCGCCGTGCCCGTTGTCATCGCCCACAGTCTGTTGCGATCCCGCTCCGACCGCATCGTCGCCGACGCCGAGCGCCATTCGGCGACGCTGTTGACGGCGCTCGTTCATCGTCCGCCCGAGTCGCGCCTCGCAGCAACACCCGAGCCGCCGTCGCGCCAGCACACGGCTCCGCGCATCGCCAAGGAACTGACCGTTGATGTCTGACATCGCCGAACTCGCTCGCCAAGGCGGTTGGGTCATGGGCCTGATCGTCGTCGTGTCGATCGCCGCATGGTCGGTGATCGCCTACGAATGGCTTGCGCTCGGCGCTCGCGGCGGACGCCACTGGCGCTCCGTGCGGCTGGCCGTCGATCGATTGCAACACGGCGAGCCGGCCGATCTCAAATCCATCTCGCACGATGACCCGCACGGTAATCCGAACGTCATCTATTCCATACTGGCCGCCCGCAGAGCAACCGCCGGCGACGACCGCCAATCGTTCGCGGCCCAGGTCGCACCGCTGCTCCGCGGCGAGTCGCTCATGCGTCGCCGGTCGCTGCGAATCGTCGCCATGTTCGCCGCCGCCATGCCGCTGCTGGGATTGCTAGGCACCGTGCTCGGCATGACGCAAACGTTCTCGGCGTTCACCAGCCGCGGAGCGCCGCAGGTCCACGTGCTCGCCGACGGCATTTCGCAGGCCCTCATCACGACTCAAGCCGGCCTCGTCGCCACGGTGCCGGTGCTGCTCGCGCACGGCCTGCTCGCCGCCCGCGTTCGCCGCTATCTCGACACGGCCGAAATCACCGTCAAACGCATCGAATCGATCACCTGTCGCGACGATTGACTTGCACCCGAATTCAGCGTGAAAGCCATGTTTCGTTCCGTTCAATCTCGCGAACAAGCGTCGCAGCCGCCGATCGACATCGCGCCGCTGATCGACGTCGTGTTTATTCTGCTGCTGTTCTTTCTCGTCAGTTCGACGTTCGCCCGCGACAGCGGCGTCGAAGTGACGCGACCCCAAGCCGCCATCGCCCAGTCGCTGGAACCGGCCAGCATGCGCATCAGCGTCACGGCCACCGGCGACGTCTACACCGATGGCGTTCGCGTGTCTATCGAGGAGTTGCGAGCCAGAGTCAGTGAATTCGTCACTCGCCAATCGCGCCACAATGTCATTGTCATTCCTGACGCCGATGTCTCGGCCGGCCGGCTCGTCGAAGTCATGGACGCCGCTCGACTCGGCGGAGCAACCGACGTCGCCGTGGCCACGGGAAGCAAGTTCGCTACCGGAAGCAAGGGTGCCGCCAAATGATTTCCCGCCGCACGCAACTACTGCACGCGCTGCTGGCCGTCATCGGCGCGGCCATGCTCACGCTCGCCTGTGTCTGGATCATGGCGGCGCTCAATCGCCCGGTGGCCGCGCATGCCGACGACGCGCGGCCGATCCGCTGTACGTTGATTCGCCAGCGGATGTCACCGGATAATAATATTCCCGAGCGTCCCAGCGAACCGCCACAAACGCAAGCCGCTGCGGAGATCATGACGGTCGACCTCGATGCCGCGCCGCCCAGCGTCTTGCCGATCGACCCGATCGAGCTTAGCGCGACGCTGCCGACGCCGCAACTCGACGCGATTCACGTTGTCGTGCGCAAACCGGTCGTTTCGCCAAATCCGTCGGCCGCGTCGCAACGTACCACACCGCCCGGCTCCGCGACCAATCGCGATGTATCCGATTCGCCGGACGAGTCGATACGCAATGCCGACCAGGTCGACCAGCCGCCCCGCGAACCGGCCGGCAACGCGAAACCGCGCTACCCTGCCCGCGAGCAGCAACTCGGCATCGAGGGCACGGTGGTCGTCAAGCTGCTAATCGACGAGCGTGGCCGGGTCGAAAACCTCGAATTTATCAGCGGCGGCCAGGCGTTTCGGCAAGCCGTCCGCGAAGCCGCCCGATCGTGGCGCTTCGAGCCAGCCCGCCACGAGGGCCGCGCGATCAAGGTCTGGGCACCCAAGGAAGTCACGTTCACGCACCCGCGAAACCGCCGCTGATCGCGCCGTGCTTGTAGGGTGCGCTGTGCGCACCGGCGTCGGCAAACCACCCTGCATCGCCGTTCGACCCAACCGCAACCGCATCGAGCACCGATCACCATGCCAGCCTTCGCCGTTCGACGACTCGCCCTCGCCACGCTGTTTGTCGCGGCAGCCGCGCCGTTTGTCTCCGCCGTCGACGTCACGCCCGAAGACGCCGAATCGCTCAAATCCGCCCAAGCCGCCTACGACGCCGGCAAGCATGCCGAAGCGGTCAAGCTGCTGTTGCCGATCCAAGCCAAATACCCCGACTACGCCGATGTCCCGCGGATGCTGACCCATGCGTACTTCGAGTTGGGCGAGTTCGACAAGGCCCGCCAGACGGCGCTGCAAGCCATCGCCGCCAGCCGATTGTCGTCCGACGTGCTCGGCCGCATCGCGCAAATCGACCAACTGCTCGACGACCGGGTCGCCCTGCTCAACGATGTGCGGCTGTTGACGGTCGTCGACCCGAACAATCGCCAGTGGCGGCTCGTCTACGCCGACCTGCTCACCGCCGCCGGTTCGCTCGATGAAAGCGCCGCCGTCTATCGCGCGCTGATCGCCGAACAATCCGACTCGGCCGACATCTACTTGCGCCTCGGCAATGTCCTGCTCAAACAAGAGCGATTTGCAGAGGCCGCCGCCACGCTCGAAACGGCGTGGCGACTCGGAGCCGCCGATCCGCGGTTGCCAACGACCATCGCCGGCGTGTGGCAATCGCTCGGCGACGATCGGCAATCGCTCGCCTGGTTGGAGCGAGCCAGCGCCGTCGCGTCCAACGACGATCCCAAGCTAACGCTCCATATCGGTCAAATGCTGCTCAAGTCCGGCGAACTAGATCGCGCCGCCGCGGCGACAACGCCGCTCACCAAATCGCAACAGCCGACCATCCAAGGCCAGGCTCACATCCTGTTGGGACGTATTGCCACAGCACGCGGTCAAATCGACGACGCCATTGCGCATTGGAAACAGGCCGCCGAAACCGGCGAAGCGGGTCCACAGTTACTCGCCGTTCTCGGCGCTCACTACTTCAACGCCGGCGACTACGCCACGGCGGCCAAGGTGCTCCGCCGCGTCGTCGACGGCAAGGTCAACGAACTCGACGCCAAGAACGGCGACACGCGCGGCGAAACGAGCGGCGACTCGGGCGGCGACGAACAACTCCTCCGGTTCCTCGTCGACAGTCTAATCCGCTCCGGCGAAGGCAAATCGGCCCGCGAGTACCTACGCCAATACGTCGAGCAACACGGCCTAAGCGACGAAGCGAAAACGCTCGTCCGCGCCCTGGCGACGGCAAGCACGAAACCGGTAGATCCGGCCACGCCGCCAACCGATTCTCCAACTCCATAAGCCCCAACCCGCGCCGGACTGACGGCGCTACCGAGCGATATGAAAACGCCGTCAGGCGGGCACGGGTAACGTAATCTGAGAATGGCCAACCAATCGCCGCCTGGCCTGCTACCCGACTGCGAGATGGAGTCGTGTTCGTGCCTATCGCGAATCGGAGATCCGGGATCGGTGGCAGGCAAATCGGCTACAGCTTGCCCGGCTCGCGGACGCCGCTTCCTTTCCGTTTCGCCAGCGAGTCACCAAGGTCGTCGCGGGCTTTTTCAGCCAGCGCGGTCAATCGCTCGACGACCTCGGGATGCTGTTCAGAAACGTCACTGCGCTCGCCGACGTCGGCTTCCAGGTCGAAGAGAGCCAACTCGGTGCGCTGCTGCGAGTACCCGTTCGGCTGGCCGTCGTGGCCCGGCGTTCCAGTCAATGCTCGATAGTCGTGCGGAAAGTGCAGCTTCCACTTGCCGCTGCGAACGGCCTGAAGCTCGCGTCCCCAGTAGTAATAGTACGCCTCGTGCGGCGTTTTCGCGTCTTTCGCGCCGCTGAGCAGCGGCCAGATGTCGAGGCCGTCGATTTTGCGCTTCGGCAGCGGTGCGCCGGCAAGTTTGGCGAGGGTGGGCAGCAGGTCGATCGTCGCCGCCACTTCCGAACAGACCGCGCCGGCGGGAATCTTGCCGGGCCAGCGCGCCGCGAACGGTTCGCGGACGCCGCCTTCGAAGCTCGTTCCCTTGCCTTCGCGCAACGGCCCGGCCGAGCCGGCATGATTGCCGTAGGACAGCCACGGCCCGTTGTCCGACGTGAAGATGACGAGCGTGTTGTCGTCGAGGCCGTGCTCTTTCAAGGCCGCGAGAATCTGCCCCACCGACCAATCGACTTCCTCGATGACGTCGCCGTACAGCCCGGCGTTCGATTTGCCCAGGTGCTTATCCGACGCAAAGATCGGCACGTGCGGCATATTGTGCGCCACGTATAGAAAGAACGGCTTGTCCTTGTTCTCGGCGATGAACTTCACCGCGTGCTCGGTATACCACGTCGTCAATTGCGTCTGGTCCGGATTGCGCTCGACCACTTTCGTGCCCGATATCAGCGGCAGATCGGGATACGTTCCTTGGCGGGCCTCGGGATGTTTTGGCCACATATCGTTCGAGTACGGCAGGCCGAAGTAATCGTCGAAGCCGTGGTTGGTGGGCAGAAACTTTTCGTGATGGCCCAGGTGCCACTTGCCGTAGATCGCCGTGGCATAGCCGCGCTGCTTGAGCACTTCGGCGATCGTCATCTCGTCGGCGCTGATGCCGATCCTCGAACTCGGCCCCAGCGCGCCGAGAATTCCGACGCGATTGGGATAGCAGCCGGTCAGTAGGGCCGTCCGCGACGCGCTGCAAACCGCCTGGGCGACGTAGAAGCTCGTGAACTTCGCGCCCTCGGCGGCGAGGCGGTCGATGTTCGGGGTGCGAATCTTTTCCGCGCCAAAGCAATGCGCGTCGGCATAGCCCATGTCGTCGGCGAACACGATCACGAAATTCGGCGGGCGGTCGCCGTCGGCCGCTTGCAACGGTCGCGGCAGGCAGATCGACACCACGGCCGCGGCAACGGCGGCGACTAAGAATGCAAACCGGCTCGTCGCGTCGCGGTACGCTGCGTGAAACCGTGGATTGGCGGGCGCATCTGTCAGGGACATGACGATTGCTCCTCGACGTAGGGGCGTGAATTCTGGTGGTGGCGCGTGAGCGGGTTGCGATCGATCGACGACGAGAGCGCCGCCGCGAGTGCCTTCGCGAGTCGCCAGTATGCGTGGCCGCGCGGACGAGGTCAACGAATTCTATTCGAGCGGCGAATCTTGTCGACGCCGGCCGCGCGGCATCGCTATACTATCGCTCGTGGGAGCTGGGCGGCGTTCAACGAGCGCGCGAACTGCGCGCGATCCAGGCACGCAAGAAAGACGGAGGCTCGTCATGCGCACGAATTCCAGTCGGCGACGGTTTCTCGCTCAGGCCACGCTCTGCGGCGCGGTGGCTTCGCTGGGAGACTTGTCCTTCCTCTCGCGGTTGGGCCGCGTGTCGGCCGCCGAAGCCACGCTCGATCCAAAAATCGTCCGCCTCGCACCGGAAATCGAGCCGCTGGTCCGCCTGCTCGAAGACACACCGCGAGAGCGGATCATCGAAGTCGTCGCCGAGCGGGTGCGCGGCGGCCTGTCGTATCGCGAACTGCTCACCGCCCTGATGCTCGCCGGAGTCCGCAACGTCGAGCCGCGGCCGAGCGTCGGCTTCAAGTTTCACGCGGTGCTGGTCGTCAACTCGGCCCACCTGGCAAGCCTCGCTTCGCCGGACGAACATCGCTGGCTGCCGATCTTTTGGGCGATCGACAATTTCAAGGGATCGCAGGCCCGCGACGTGCAGGAAGGCAACTGGACGATGCCGCCGGTCGACGAAGCGGTCGTGCCGAAGTTCGGCGACGCCAAGGCGCTGCTCACCAAGTCGCTCGACGCGTGGGACGAAGCCCCGGCCGACGCCGCGGTGGCCGCAATGGTCCGCGGCGCGTCGCCGACCGAGGTTTACGAGCTGCTGTTCCGCTACGGCGCGCGTGATTTCCGCGCGATCGGTCATAAGGCGATCTTCGTCGCCAACAGCTATCGCACGATCCAGTGCATCGGTTGGCGACATGCCGAGCCGGTGCTGCGGTCACTCGTTTACGCGTTTTTGAACCACGAAGGTCAAGACAATCCGGCCAAGAGCGACTTGCCAGCGGACCGGCCGTGGCGAGCGAACGTCGAACTGGCCAAGTCGATCCGCCGCGACTGGCGGGAAGGCAAGCCCGACGACGGCGCGACGACGGAACTGCTCTCGGCGCTGCGTGGCGGCTCGACGGAAGAATTGCCGAAGTTGATCGTCGAGCAAATCAACCGCGGCGTGGCCACATCGAGCATCTGGGATGCGCTGCTGGTCGGTTCCGGAGAAATGCTCGCTCGCCAGCCGGGCATCGTCGGACTGCACACCGTCACCACGACCAATGCCATGCGGTTCGCGTTCGAGAACGTGGCCGACGACGACACGCGACGGATGGTGCTGCTGCAAAACGCCGCGTTCCTCACGATGTTTCGCGACGAAATGAATCGCCGCGGCAACGTCGGCGACGTGATGATCGACAAGCTCGAACCGGCCGAAGCCGGCGACGCATCGCCCGACAAACAGATCGAAACGATCCTCCGCGAGATCGGCTCCGACAAGTTGTCGGCCGCGCGCCGGGTGCTGGCCTATCGCGGCGGCGACGGAAATCCCGCGCCGCTGATCGACGCTGCCCGTGTGGCGATCTTCCTCAAGGGCACGGACGCGCACGATTACAAGTTCAGCTCGGCCGTGCTGGAAGATTACTACCATGTTTCGCCGGCGTGGCGCGATCGGCTGCTCGCGGCCAGCATGTTCTGGCTCCGCGGCTCGCAGGCCAAGGACAATTCGCTCGTCGGCCGCACGCGGGCGGCGCTTGCCGGGCGAACGTAGGGGGCAAACCACCCGAAGACCGACCCCTAAGTTTTCTGGAAAATTATTGACTCCACCGAAATTGGGTATTAGAGTATACTTTGCAGGAGGCGACCCGTAGTCTGCTTTGCCCGTTTCGACGGCAAGGTTGATCTAGCGCGGTCGCCGCCTCAATTCTACGCGAAATCGCGTCTTCACCGGCGCGACTCGCCAGCAGCGGCTTATGATCGGGCGCTGCGACGGCCGTTGTGCCGCGCGCGTGTTCCGTCTCGCGCGAAGCCCCTGCCCCACGTTCGTCAGGCCATTCGAGCGGTCGCCTTGCGCGGCCGGCCTCCACGGGTCGACGTGTGAAGTCGCGCTACAACAAGCGATTTCAACGTTGAAATGAGCGGGGGTCCGCAGGGCAAGTTCAACCAGCGTTTCCGTCACTTCAGCCAGGTCCCGTCACCATGAACAGAAAACTACTTCCCGTCGTTGTCGCATTGCTCGCGCTGCCGGCCGTGCTGTATGCCGTCAATCGCGACGCCAAAGAACCCACGCACCCGGCCGCTGCGGAAAAGTCCAACGAAGCCAAAACCGCCGCCGGTGTGCCGGAAGGAAAGCCGCTCCACAAGTTCCTCGGCATCGAAGACAAGTCAGGCGTTTCGCTGGCTTACATCTGGCTCGATATCGCCGAAGAGGCGACCGCCCGCGAGGTCGAGCTTCATGCGGCTCGGCCGACAATCATCGCCCGAACGCTCGAAGTCTGGGCGACCGCGATGTACGACGCTTGGGCCGCATACGACGAGAAGGCCGTAGGTTCGCGGCTCCTTGGTCAGCTTCGCCGCCCCAAAAGCGAACACACGCTCGACAACAAGAAAAAGGCGATCAGCTACGCATCGTATCAGTCGCTGGTTTTCGTGTATCCGGAGTCGCAGGAGTATCTGGCCGCGGAAATGAAGAAGATGGGCTACGATCCGAGCGTCGTTTCGACCGATCCCGAAACGCCGGAGGGTGTTGGCAATCTGGCGGCACAGGCGGTGATTGAGTATCGCCGCAACGACGGCGCGAATCAATTCGGCAAGGAGTCGGGCGGCGACGGCACGCCGTATGGCGATTACACGTATTACCGTCCCGTGAATCCGCCGGACAAGATCATCGACCCGGATCGTTGGCAGCCGATTACGTTCACGCTCTCGGACGGCAAAAAGGTGACGCCGGGCTTCTTGACACCGCACTGGTATCGAGTGAAGACGTTCGCGCTCGATAGTAGCTCGCAGTTTCGTCCCGGGCCGCCGCCGATGACGACGACCGACGACGAAATGCTCCGCAAGGAAACGGCGCAGGTATTGGCCTACAACAACTCGCTTTCCGCCGAGCAGAAGGCATGTGTCGAGTTCATGCGCGACGGTCCGCGTTCGACGGGGCAAAGCGGGCATTGGCTGCGATTCGCGCAGGACGTTTCGCGCCGCGACAAGCACACGCTCGATCAGGACGTGAAGCTGTACTTCGTAATCGCGAACGTGGCGCACGACGCCTTCATTTCGTGTTGGGAAACGAAGCGGTACTACGATTCGTCGCGTCCTTGGACGCTGATTCGTCATTACTACAAGGGCCAGACGATCAAGGGTTGGGCGGGCGTCGACGGCGGCGTCAAAGAGATGCCGGCCGAAATGTGGCATCCGTATTCGCCGGCGTCGTTCGTCACGCCGCCGTTCCCGGGCTACACGAGCGGCCACGCCACGGTGAGCGGAGCGTGCGCCAAGGCGATCGAGTTGTTTACCGGATCGGACAAGTTTGGCTTCGCCGAGCGTCGCCGGCATTGCGAATTGACCGAGAACGAAGCCGGCGACTTCGTAATGCTCGACTTGCCCACGTGGAGCGGCACCGCCGAGATGGCGGCGCTTTCGCGAGCGATGGGCGGGTATCACATTCCGATCGACAACAACATGGGGTTGAAGGTCGGCCGGGAAATCGCCCAATGGAGTTGGCCGAAGTATCAGGAGTATTTCAACGGCACGGCGAAGGTTCGCCCGTAAGGGCGGCGAGCAGCAGTTTTTGTTGAGTTCGTATTTCCGCAATTCGTGAGAGGCGAATTCGTTCGCCGAAGAAGTGCTGCCCCGCTTCTTCGGAATGGACGATTCGCCTCTCGCTTTTTTCAGTCCGCTAGGCAAAGGGCAATGCGGCGGCGAAGGTCAGCGGCCGTGATTCCGGCGATTCGCAGTTTCTTTTGGCGCGACGCTGCGCCGGCGACGACCGCGACTTGCGATCGCGCGAGGTCGAGCCGGTCGCAAAGTAGTGCGACGATCGCCTCGTTGGCCTTGCCCTTGTCGGCCGCGGCGGTGACGGCGACCTTCAAAGCGGCCGCATGAACGCCGACGATCGCGTTGCGCCGCGCGCCGGGCTGGGCACGGACGTTAAACACGACGCCCCGCGACGTCGTTTGCAGGTCAAGCGACTTGAGCGGTTCGTCCACAACACGGTTCGTCCATCACAGCGGAAACGCCCGCGCACTTACGGCGTCGGCGGCGGGGCGACTTCCTTCACTTCGGTCGCCGGCAAGTCGACGATTCGCAGGATGCCGTGCGTGATGGTCGATTTGCCGTCGACTTTGGTGGCGCTGGCGTAGCTGGGAACCGTTTGGGCGAGCGCCAGCAAGTCTCGAAAGTTCTTAGCCGACTCGTCGCCTTCGTTCTGAGTCGGAACCTGCCTCTGCCGCGTGATGATCTCTCCCTTTTCGTTCGTGTGGATTTCCTCGACCCATTCGTGACCAAACGGCGCGCCGATCAACATCGCGCCGACGACGATTTCACACACCCGCGGAACGTCGACGTAAGTCGCGGCGGCCAACGGCGCTTGGCGGTCGTCGAGCGGAGCGGGCAGTTTCAGCGTCGATTGGCCGAGCATATCGCGGGTGTCGAGCGGCACGAGCGAGAACACGGCGAGGTTCTTGGCCAGGCCATAGTTGGCGGCGATCCGCTTGTCGAAGCCCCACTCCTTCGGCAGCACGTGCCAGTAGATCGTGCCTTCGTCGAATTCGCGGGATTTGGGATCGTCGAGCTTTGCCAGCGGATCGGCGAACGGGACGGTTTCGGCATAGACCGCGAAGCCGTCGTTGTAGACTCCGCGCATTTCCTTGATACCGGCGTGGAGTTGGTCGATGTCCTTGACCGTGAACACGACGGCCGGAAGCGGCATCGGAACTTGAAGTTCCGATTGAGGGCCGCCGAGCGACCAAGGGCTGTAGGTCAATCGCGAGGCGAGGACGATCGCCGAGTCGCCGCCGGAGAGCGGCGGCAGCACGAGATCGCGCATCGCCCGGTCGAACCGTTTGGCGACCGGCTTCATGCGGTCGAAGAACGGCCGGACTTGCGTTTGGATTTCGGTCTGCATGGCGGGGAATACGTGCTTTTCGATGAGGTCGTAGCCGCCGGCGAAGGTACTCGCCAGGGCGCGGTAGTATTCCTCGGTTCCTTTCGCGCGGCCCGCCCAAAATGCGACCGGCGTGTGACCGACGTGGTCGAGCACCGCCAGCGGCTGCGAGCCGTCAACGTGGATCGGCTCGCTGCGGTCGAACGTGGTGAATTCGACGCCTTCGCTCGTCGTGTGCGCGACCGTGAGCATTGAACCGGGCCGCGGCAGATGCGGCCGCAGCTCGTCGGCCATGCCGTCCAGGGCGCGGCCCACGTCTTTGATCGTCGCGGCCGAGACGTCTGAGGCTTCCAGCGTCTGCTTGATGCTCTTGACGACGTCGCGCAGATCGGTCTCGTCAACTGTCCAGGCAGCCCGCGCTTCGCGGCTGGCGTAGCACACGCCGGTGATCGGCTGGTCGGCCATTTTCTTGAGCGGCGCGAAGTCGTCGCGATCGGCCAGTAGCGGACCCGTGCCGAGCTTCTCGATCCACACAGGCGAATCGGCCACGCCGATCAGCACGTAGCCGTCGTGAACGCACAGCGTGACGACGCCGTTGAGCTTGCGAAGGTGGGCAAAGATCGGCTCGAACGACGGTAACATTCCGCCGGGAACGTCGAGCATGGCGGCCCAAGGAATCGAATCGCCCTCGAACCGCCAGATCCAACAGTTCTCGCCGTCGACCGTTTCCTCAAGGACTTTATCGGACGGCGCGCTGAGGCCGAGGTGGCCAAGAGCTTCGCGGAACTTATCGACTTGCTTCGCCAACACCGCTTCGGCGTTCTTGGCGTCTTTGATTTTGAAGCCGAGCACCATTTGCGGCACGGCGATCTTGTCGAGATTGTCGCGCACCGGGCGGAGTATGCGTTCGGTGAGGACGTTTTCGAAACCATCGTTGAAGGGGGTGAATTGGCCCGTAGCGAACATGAACGAGATGCCCATGTAGGTGACGACCATGTTCTGGCTGGTCTCGCCGTAGAGAGCGAGCATGTCGACCGCGCGGCGGTCGGAGTAGAAGAAGATTTCCTCCGACGCCATTTCGCCGGCCAGCAACATAAGTGGCAGATTGGCCGGGTCGGCGAGGAATCGGGCCTCTGGCGACTCATTCGCACCGTCGCCGGGGCCGAACTGCGGCAAGAACGGTCGCGCGGTACGTTGGAAGACTTCGTTCGCTTGTACCTGCGCCCACCAGTTGCTCTTGGCGATGGTCTGCACGTGCTCGCCGAGCCGCGACACGGACACGTACACGTGAGCATCGGCCGGGACGAATTCGAGCGACGACTTGGGGTTCGCCGCACCGGCGGGCAGCGCGCCGACGACTACGGCAATCGACGCGAGGAGCAATGTCCCCAAGAAACGCGGAGCGCGAGAAGCAAATCGGGGCGTCAACGACATGATGGAAACTCCAAAAGGCGACGTGGTCGCGATCGGCGGAAAGTGCGGAGCAGTTTCGACGTTCGGCAGGATGCGTTCGGACTCACCAGCCATACCCTACGGAAGCGGCGGCGGATTCGTTCATTTTAGGGCTGGTCGCGGCGATTCGCCATTGCCGCAGGCCAGAGTAACTTTCCGGCATCGGCCGGCGGCGTTAGATTTGGATGATGCGGTGGTTCCATTGCGCCGCGGCACGACAGGTTTCCGCTATTTTTTGATTGGCAATCGCCCGATGCGCTCGATCTACCTCGACTACAACGCCACGACCCCGATCGCGCCGCGAGTGCAAGAGGCGATGCTGCCGTTTCTCTCGGCGGAATACGGCAATCCGTCGAGCACTCACCGCCTCGGACTGGCGGCGCACGCGGCGATCGAAGACGCGCGGTTTCGCGTGGCGCAATTGCTCCGAGCCGACGCCGACGAGATCGTGTTCACCAGCGGCGGCACGGAAAGCAACAATCTGGCGATCTGCGGGCTAGCGTTCGCGCGAATGTTCGGCGGCTCGTCTCGTCCAGGACCGTCTCGTCCAGGACCGTCGCGGCCAGGACCGTCGCGGGGGCATCTCGTCATTTCCGCCATCGAACACCCGGCAGTCGCCGAACCAGCGCGGTTCTTGAAGCGCATGGGATTCGACGTTTCGGTCGTTGCCGCCGATGGTGACGGCGTGGTCGACGTGGCGGCGATCGAGCGGGCGATCCGCGGCGACACTTTTTTGGTCAGCGTGATGCACGCAAACAACGAGGTCGGCGTGCTACAGCCGATCGCGCGAATTGCGGAAATCTGCCGCGCGCGGGGCGTGCCGCTACACAGCGACGCGGCCCAGAGCGTCGGCAAGATCGCCACGGCGGTCGACGAGTTGGGCGTCGATCTGCTCACCGTCGCGGGGCACAAAGTCTACGCGCCCAAGGGCGTCGGGGCATTGTACGTGCGGCGCGGCATCCAACTCGAACCGGTGCTGCACGGCGCGGGACACGAGGGCGGATTGCGGCCCGGCACGGAGAACGTGCCCTACATCGTGGGCCTCGGCGAAGCGGCGCGGCTGGCCGGCGAGAGTCTCGCCGCGGGGGCGGGCGAGCGGATCGCGACGTTGCGCGACCGGCTGCACGCGCGATTGCAGGACGCCATCGGCCAGCCGCTGCCGATCAACGGCGGTCGCGCAGCGCGGCTGCCCAACACGCTGAGCGTCAATTTTCCGCGCGTGGCCGGTGCGGACTTGCTCAAGCGTGCCGACAACGTCTGCGCTTCGACCGGTTCGGCATGTCACGCCGGCGAAGCCCACTTTTCGCCGACGCTCTCGGCGATGGGCGTCGCGAAAGAAGCCGGCGGCGGCTGCGTGCGGCTGAGTTTGGGATGGTACACAAGCGAGGAAGACGTCGACGCGGCGGCGGACGCACTTGCCGAAGCTTGGCGGGCGCTGAATACGTAGGTACGAACTACTTCGCGGCCAATCGTACGGCGGCGTCCTGCACGGCGCGGACGATCTTGTCGTATCCGGTGCAGCGGCAGAGATTGCCGGCCAGATTGAAGCGGATTTCTTCTTCGGTCGGTTTTGACTTGCGGTCGAGCAGCGCCTTGGCCGCCACGATGAAGCCGGGCGTGCAAACGCCGCACTGTAGCGCCGCGTCCTCGAGAAAACACTGCTGCACGGCGTGCAAATGGCCGCACTGGGCGATGCCTTCGATCGTTTCGACGTTGGCCCCTTGCACCTCGACGGCGAGCACGAGGCAGCTATCGACCGGTTGGCCGTCGAGCAGCACCGTGCAAGCACCGCAGTTGCCGTTGTTGCAGCCTTCCTTCGCGCCGGTCAAATGCAGCGTATCGCGGAGAACTTCGAGCAGGCTTTGCCGCGCTTCGCACAGGAAGTCGGTCGATTCGCCGTTGATCGTCGTCGTGATGTGATGTTTGCGGGGCACGGTTAAAGTCTCTCCGACGAGAATGAAGCGATAGTTGTGTGAGTTGGCGACCGGCGCGTCGACAATTGGAGTTCCGATTACGAGGCCGCCCGACGCGCCGCCGTGACGAGCGTTCGCCGCACGAGGACACCGACGAGATGCGTGCGATATTCGGCCGGGCCGCGCATGTCGCTGATCGGTTTGGCAATTTTTTTCGCCAATTCGCCGGCTTGTACGAACGTTTCTTCGGTGGCCGGTTTGCCGGCGAGCCATTGCGACGCCTCGGCGGCCAGCAGCGGCGTCGGGGCGACCGCGCCGATGCCGATCCGCGCTTCGGCGATCGATTTTCCCGACTCGTCGAGCCGCACCCACGAGCCGGCTCCGACGACGGCGATGTCCATTTCGTTGCGGGGAATGAACCGCTCGTAGGCCGACGCGCTCTTGGCGGCCGTCGGCGGTAGTTCGATGTTGACGAGCATTTCGCCTGCGGCCAGGACATTCTTGCCGGGTGCCGTGCAAAACTCGGCGACGGGGACCGTGCGGCGACCGCCGGGACCGGCGACGTGGCAAACGGCCGCCGCGGCGATCAGCGCGGGAATCGAATCGGCCGCGGGCGAAGAGTTGCACAAGTTGCCGCCGATGCTCGCCCGGCTCTGAATTTGCCAGCCGCCGATGATCCGCGCGGCGTCGACCAATCCGCCGCGCGTGGCGGCAATTTTCTCGTCGCCATAGATGCGATAGCACGGCACGCCCGCGCCGATCCACAGCCGCCCGTCGGACTCGACGCGGAGGTTCATCAGTTCGGGAATCTTCTTGACGTCGACGACGACGTCGGCCTCGCGGAGAAATTCGCGAAGCTGGACGATCAGGTCCGTGCCGCCGGCGAGCAATTTGGCCCGGCCGTCGTGCCTGGCGAGCAGGCCGACGGCGTCGTCGACGGTGGTGGGGGCGGCGTAGTCGAAGTCCTTCACGGGCGGGTAGCTCCACGTCGAGGGCGGCGGGGATGGGCGAGACCTCGGCCGAGTCGCGTCGGCGCGGCCACGGTGCGATGCTCCGCAATATGCGGCCAAGCGCGGGGGCGTGTCAAGCGGGCGAGAGACTTTGAGCGGCAACCGGCAGCCCGTTTCGCCTGGGCGTTGACGCCCGTTGGCGGACAGACGGACAATGCCACCCGAACGTTTTGAGAACTTTTCGTGGCTCAAACGATTGCCTCTCCCGCGACAGGAACCATGTGATGGACGAAACGCAACTTGCCCAGTGCCAAATCTGCGGACGCACGTTGCCGCGCAATCAGGTCATCCCGGCGGCCACGGTCCGCACGCCCGTCGTGGATGAAATCCGCACCGCTCACGGCCGCTGGGACAACGAGGGCTTCATCTGCACGGCGGACCTGGATCGGTTTCGCTTTGCGCACGTCGAGAACGTGCTCCGCAGCGAGCAAGGCGAACTGACGACGCTGGACGAAGAAGTGCTGCGCAGTCTGCATCAGCACGAAATCGTGTCCGAGGACGTCGACACCCAGTTTGACCAGCACTTGGCCTTGGGCGAACGGATGGCCGATCATATCGCGTCGTTCGGTGGGAGTTGGCCGTTCATCGTGATGTTCGGCATCGTGCTGGCAATTTGGATTCTGGCCAACTCGGTCGGCGCGGCGGACCACTTCGATCCGTTTCCATACATTCTGCTCAATCTCGTGCTATCGTGCCTCGCCGCAATTCAGGCGCCGGTGATCATGATGAGCCAGAACCGGCAAGAATCGAAAGATCGGCTCCGATCGCAGCACGATTACAAAGTGAATCTCAAGGCGGAGTTGGAAATCCGCCAATTGCACGAAAAAGTCGACCACCTACTGCGGCACCAATGGGAGCGATTGGTCGAGATCCAACAAATCCAGATCGATTTGCTCGAAGAGTTGCGGGACCGCCGACCGGAGAAGGAATGACCGTCGGCGGTCGCGCGAGGCGAGTGCGGTTCGGCGTGCTGGTGCGGCTCGATGCACCGCGTGGCGCCAACGACGGAGTTCGTCCGTGCGATTTCCGCTACGGCGGCGCTGCGACCGGCTGTGGCGTGTCTTTTTGGCCCGGCCTTTGGGCGAACGCATCCGCGATTACTTCGTCGAGCGGCGGGTCTTCCACGCCGACGTCTTCGAGCGCGTGGTCGGCGAGCACTTGGGCCAGCACTTTGGCCACCGCCGAACGGGGCACGCGAAGCTTGACCTTTGGCGGCATCCGTTCGAGTTCCACGCCGTAGCGGGAAAGGTCGCTGGGCAAACGATCGTCGGCAAACAGCAGCGTGACGATCTTGTCGGTGCTGAACCGGTCGATGATGCCGGTGAGCGAGCCGTCGTAGATGATTTCGCCGTGGGAAATGATCACCACGCGGCGGCACAGCGCGGCCACGTCCTTCATGTAGTGGCTGGTCAGCAGGATCGTGATTTTACGCAGCTGCTGGTAATGCTTGAGAAACTTTTGCACGTTGTGCTGGGCGACCACGTCCAGGCCGATCGTCGGCTCGTCGAGGAACAGCACGTCGGGCGAATGCAGCAGCGCGGCGATCAGCTCCATTTTCATCCGCTCGCCGAGCGACAGCTCGCGGACGGGCTGGCCGAGCAGTTGGCGAACGTCGAGCAGGGCGGTCAGTTCATCGCGGGTGCGGTCGAAGTCGGCCGCGGCGATGCCGTAAATCTGCTGGTGCAGGCGGAACGACTCCTGGGCCGGCAAGTCCCACCAGAGCTGGTTTTTCTGGCCCATCACCAGCGCAAAGCGGCGGCGATAGGCGTTTTCACGTTTCCAGGGGACGTGGCCGAGCACCGTGGCCGTGCCGGCGGTCGGCGTAATGACGCCGGAGAGGAGTTTGAGCGTGGTCGTCTTGCCCGCGCCGTTGGGACCGAGGAAGGCGACGAATTCGCCCTGCTCGACGGCCAGGTCGATGCCGCGAACCGCTTCGACAGTGCGATACTCGCG
>JBBDYI010000176.1:17700-20366 GCA_040901705.1 Pirellulales bacterium
TGAAACAGTCCGGCCAGCGCGGCCCGCAGGCCTTCTTTCTTTTGATAGACGCGGTAGGTCTTGCGCAAGCCGGCGATTTCGATGATGGACATGACGCGACGAATTGGTAGGACGAGTCGGCGTAAGCGGATAGCGTAAGCGGAAAACCGGAGCGGATAGCCGTCTTGCGCACGGCGGCGCGATCGGTCGATCGGATCGCCGCGCTACCGAGATGCATTGTCGTGGGACGTACTGTCGTGCGTTGCACGATCGTGTGTTGCCTTGCCGTGGCCGCCGCTGCGGCCGTTACTTTTTTCTTCGCGGCGATCGGCGTCCGCTGCCGGCGATGCGTCGGCGGGGTTCGATTCTTCGCACAACTCTTCGTGCGGCACGCCGAGCAGGGTTTCGGTGACG
The DNA here is from genome assembly GCA_040901705.1 of Pirellulales bacterium. Lineage (GTDB taxonomy): Bacteria > Planctomycetota > Planctomycetia > Pirellulales > PLA5 > PLA5. Next base: position 18,094 of record JBBDYI010000176.1, read on the forward strand.
TGATCGATCGGTTCGTCGTCGGCCGGCGGCGCCGCGGCCGACTCGCGCTGCTTGCGCCGCCGATGCAGAAACCAAAACACGCCGCCAACGGCCAAAGCCACGATGAGCAGAATCGTAATCAGCCATTCGCCCTGGCGAATCCACTTCAACATGCTTTGGCCGAAGAAATAGCTCAGCGAGAAGAACACGCCGACCACGGCCGACGCGCAGAGTGAATCGATAATCAAGAATCGCCAAAACGGCACCTTGAGAATGCCCAGCGTCACGTAGAGCGGACCGCGGACACCGACCATGAACCGCGCGGCGAAAAACACCTTGATGCCGTGCCGGGCGATCAGATGGCGGACTTGCTCCTCGCGTTCGAGATGGACGATTCGCGAGAACCAGGCGTGGCGGCCGATCCAGCCGCGACCAAGACGGCCGATGCCATACATCACCGAGTCGCCCAACAGCGCCCCGGCGCCGCACGCCCCGATTGCCAGCGCCCAATTCAAGTTGCCCAGGGCCGATTGCACGCCAGCGTAGACGAACGCCACCTCCTCCGGCAACGGAAAGCCGCAGCCGGTGAGAATCAAGAACACGATGATCCCTAAATAGGACCAACCGCTGAATAGATCGAATCCAAGCATCCGCGGACAACGGTGGCGAAAGCGGCATCGACGACCGGCGGCAAGATGCCCCGCCGCGTCGCACCGTTTTCCAGGCAACTGTGCAAGCGAAAGCCGCCATTCTAACGCCGCAGCCGCTCGCGGCCATGCCGGTCGACCACGAACGTCGCGGAACCTCGCGAGAGCCGACCGTGGCGACGACACTTCAATGCAACGTTACAACATCGCGTGACGCCGCTAATGCGAGGGGGTAAGCGGCCTTTTCGCCGGCTTTCCCGTCGACTAGACTATGGAAATGCTTTTGAGCGGCGATTGGCAGTGGTCGCCGCGCGTCGGCTCGGAGGCCATCTACAAAGAAACCGCTTATGTTCCGCACTGTAGGAGGCGAATCCTTTCGCCGATTGGTCGCCAAGCCGACGCTTCGGCGAAAGGATTTGCCTCCTACAGCGAAGGGCGTCGAGTGACCACCTGACCCCGACCGGCATCCAACTTTCCGCCGCCGAACAACCGTATCCAAGCATCCGCGGACGGCATGCCCACCGCCGAGGCCCAAGATTGGCGAAGTCGGTGTTTTCGCCCCGCATCGCGAACCCCGTTGGATCCTCCGACGATGACGAATCTTCCACCCGGCCTGGCGTTCGAGCAGCCGATCCTGGACCTCGAGCAGCGAATCGCCGAGATCGAGGCGATCGTCAACCCGCCGGCCGAGTCCACCGAGCAGCTCCGCCAGCTTCGCCGCGAGCGCTTGGAATTGATCAAGCAGGTCTACGGCCGGCTCGATCCGTGGCAGGTCGTCCAGGTCGCGCGGCATCCGAACCGGCCGCAAACCACCGACTACCTGGAATTGGTGTTCGACGAATTTCTCGAACTGCACGGCGACCGTTGCTTCGGCGACGATCGGGCGATGCGGACCGGGTTCGCCAAGATCGACCAGTTCAAGGTGATGGTCGTCGGCCACCAAAAAGGGAAGACGCTCAAGGAGCGAAACGCCTGCTATTTTGGTTGCGCCCATCCGGAAGGTTATCGCAAAGCACTCCGCAAGATGCGACTGGCCGCCAAGCACCATCTGCCGGTGATCTGCTTCATCGACACGCCCGGCGCCTATCCCGGCATCGGCGCGGAAGAGCGCGGTCAGGCCCAAGTGATCGCCGAGAGCATGTTCGAGATGTCGCGGCTGCCGACGCCGATCATCTGCGTTGTGATTGGCGAGGGCGGAAGCGGCGGAGCGCTCGGCATCGGCGTGGGCGACCGCGTGGCCGTTCTCGAATATGCTTACTATTCCGTGATCAGCCCGGAGGGGTGCGCCGGAATTCTCTGGAAGAGCCACGAGTTCGCGCCGCAAGCGGCCCGGGCGCTGCGATTCGGGTCCAAGGATCTCAAAGGGTTTGGCGTCGTCGACGAGATCATCGAAGAGCCGCTCGGCGGAGCGCACCGCGACGTGCGGCAGATGGCCAACCGCATGAAGAACTTCTTGCTCCGCACGCTGCGCGAACTGAAGGCCAAACCGACCGGCGAATTGCTCGACGGGCGTTACGAAAAGTTTCGCCGCATGGGCATGTTTCTCGAAGGCGCGGCGGCGGCTTCCCAAACACCGCGGCCGCACGGCGTCGGCCGCGAGCTGGCGCATACGTAACGCTTCTCGCGAGGCCAAGAGCTGCGTGAGGC
>JBBDYI010000176.1:20376-25306 GCA_040901705.1 Pirellulales bacterium
CCTTTCGCCGATAGCGCTGTCGCGTGCTTCCGTCGGCGAAAGGATTCGCCTCCCACAGTTGCCGCAATTGGCTCATCGACTCCTCGATCGGGCGTCCCCATCGGACCGCTGATTGTGCCGGTTGTGCCGTTTTTCAGCCGGTTTTCGTGGTTCGGCCGGCGGGGGCGAACTATCATTGAACGGCGGCGGCCGCACGGACAGCTTGTCGCCGGCCGCTTCCGTCTTGGCACTCGCCGCACTCTCAACGGAAACAAGCTCCCATGGCGCGCGACAAATCGTCACCATCGCCCTCCAAACAAGAGCACATGCTCGGCACGATCATCGAACGCTGCCGCGTGAAGCCAGGCAGGCGGTTTCGGCTGGCCGATCGCGATCCCGGCTGGGCCGGCGACGGCGATCTGCCCAAGAAGCAGCGGAAGAAGTTCGCCGAGAAGCTGCTATCCCAGGACATCTCGCAACTTGCCGAAGCGCAGGAACTGCTCTACGCCGCCAACTCGTGGTCGGTGCTGCTGATCTTTCAGGCCATGGACGCCGCCGGCAAGGACGGCACCATCCGGCACGTGATGTCGGGCGTGAATCCGCAGGGCTGCCAGGTGTTCAGCTTCAAGCATCCGTCGGCCGAAGAACTCGACCACAACTTTCTCTGGCGGTGCATGAAGGCGCTGCCCGAACGCGGCCGGATCGGCATTTTCAACCGCTCGTATTACGAAGAAGTGCTGATCGTCCGCGTGCATTCGGAGCTGCTCAAAGCGCAGCGCATTCCCGGCGCGAAGCCGACGAAGCAACTGTGGCAATCCCGCTATCAGGACATCAATCACTTCGAGCAACATCTGACCCGCAACGGCACGGCGGTCGTCAAGTTCTTCCTGAACGTCTCTAAGGAAGAGCAGCGGCAGCGGTTTATCGAGCGGATCGACAATCCGGAGAAGCACTGGAAATTTTCTGCGGCCGACGTTGCCGAAAGGGCGTTCTGGGACGACTACATGCAGGCCTACGAAAGGATGCTCGCCGCCACCAGCACGTCGTGGGCGCCGTGGTACGTCGTACCGGCCGATCACAAATGGGTCACCCGCGCGATGGTCGCCAACATCGTCGTCGACACGATCCGCCGTCTCAAGCTCAGCCGTCCGGAAACGACCGCCGAAGACGCCCGGCGCATCAAAGAAGCGCGTCGCAAGCTGATGAGCGAGTGAGCGAGCACGATCTTCGCTGCGGCCCTTCGCAATAGTCCACCACGATTAGCGGCGACACCGTCGCCGCCCGTTCTCTGGCAACGACTTGTTACAACGTGCCGCCGAGAGAAGCGACGGATTGATCGACCGTTCGCGCGGCCCGTCGTGCCCGGATCGCCGTCAGCGAGCTCGTTCCGTTGCTGCCGCCCGCTTGTGCGTCGGCCGACGTATCGAACGCCGCGTCGGCTGCCGCCGCCGCCCGCGTGGTGCGAGCGATCAGCCGCTGAGGCGCAGCCGCCGTGCTCGATCGCCGCGTCGCCGTGCCCACGTCCAACCCCGCATCGCGCGAGGCGGCGACGATGACCGCCGCCGGCGCTTGTGGCGACGAGGTGCTCGTCGTGCCGCTGCCCGGCGTGCCGGCCGGCAACAGCGTCGATGCCGCGTTGCGCATCGCAATCGCGTCGACGAAGTTGATCACGCCGTTGCCGTCCAGATCGAATTGCGGCGCGTAACGGTCCGAGCCGATCGACGAGAACTGCCGGGCGAGCACGTCGCCGAGGCTCGCCGCACCGCCGGGCAGGACGTTGAACAGCCGCTCGTAGCCGGTCCCGCCCACGCGGTTGCCCCACGTGTCGCGGACCGAATCGGAGAGACCCACGCGAAGCTGATCGGCGGCGATCGGCGCGGTGAGCGTCCAGGTGGCCGTGAACGTCAGCGGATCGTATTCGAAGCTTTGGATGCCGACGTCGCGGCGGTAGTCTTCGACCGCCACGCCCCACAGCCGTAGGTCGTCGTGCGCGACGACGACCGGCTCGGTGAACCGCATCGAAATCCGGTTGAGACCTTGCCAGGGGAGCGTTTCGCCGGCCGCCACGTTGTAGCCCGCCGCGCCCATCTGGTGCGAAGCGAGATTGGCGACGAACGCCGGCGACCACGTCGAACTCGACAGCGACGTGCTCACCACGTAGGGCGGCGTCGTGTCGCCGGCCGTCGTTCCCAGGCTCGGCGACTGGATCGAGACGTTCGGGTTCGTGCCCGACACGACCAGCACCAGCGGCTGCGAAGCGCTGGCCGAATAGTTGATCACCGAATTGCCGGGCGTCGACGACGGGTTGGTCGCCGAGTTGGCCACGATCGAGCCGGCCGAGTTGTACAGCTTCACCGTCACCGGGCCGAGTGCCGGATCGTACGTCGCCTTGGCCGTGAACGCTCCGTTCCAACCCAGGTCGTAGGGCACGACCAGCGAATTGGCGGCCAGCGATACCGGCTGCTGCGACGCCAGGAAGCCGCCGCCGTAATTGGCCAGCATCGTGAAGAACTGTGGGTTGACCGTCCACTCGCGGAAGTCGTAACCGGGATTGCTCGGCTCGGTGAGGGCGGCGGTGTACGCGTTCACCGCCCCCGTCGGGAAATCGAGATACAATGCGGGCTGCACTTGGGTAATCGTGTACGTATCGGGCGGCAGCACGCCGGCCGAAGTCGAAGCGAACGAGTATTGCCCCAGGCTGTTCGTGATTGTCGTGCGGCGGAAGTTTGGATCGCCGACCCGCGTCAGCACGATCGTCGCGTCGGGCACCAGTTGCTCGCCCGTTTCGTGTTGGTCATTGCGGTTCACATCGACGTACACCGTGCCGTTGATGTTCACCGCGCCCAGGGCGATATTCACCCGCGCGTTGTTCGAGTTCGGCCGCGTCGGGTTCGGGTCTTTGTCGCGTAGGTAATAGGTGAAGCCGGCCACGCCGGTGGCTCCGGCGGTTGGCGTGAACGTGACCGACTGCTGCACGCCCCCGCTGCTGTTGATGACGGGCGTGCCCTTGGTCTGGCTGTTGGGAACGATTACCAGTTCCGGTTGGAACGAACTCGGGTAGTAGTCGTTCGCCAGGATGTCGGCGATTGGAATCGTCACCGACGTGGCGCCTTGAGGCAGCGCGAAGCCATCTTCCTGTGCGATCGCCCGCGAGAACACGTCCACCGTCACGGTCGCCGTGCTCGAAGCGTTGCCGCCGAGGTCGTAAATCTTATAGCCGAACGAATCGAACTGGTCGCGGAAGCCGACATTGGGCGTGTAAGTGATCGTGCCGGCCGTCGAGTTGACGACCACCGTGCCGTTCGAGGGCAGCGCCAGCACGTCGATGGTCACGCTGCTCGTGTTGATCGTCAAGTCGCCCTTGGTATCGTTGGCCAGCACGTTGATCGTCACCGACGTTTCGCCGACCGTCCTGGATTCCGGCGTCACGCCGGCGTCGTTCATCACCTGCGGCCGCACAACGACGACGGTGGCCGTCACGGTGGCTTGCGTCGATTCCTTGCCTTCGTAATCCTTCACGGTGTAGCCGAACGTCACCGTCTGCGGCGTCAACAGCCCGACGGCCGTATACGTGATGAAGCCGGTCGTCGGGTTCACCGAAACCGTCCCCTTGAACTGAGGCGGCGGCTGCGTGATCGTCACCGTCCGCGGATTGATGCCAAAACTTCCCGCCGGCGTGCTGGGCGAACTGTCCGGATCACTGTCGTTGGCCAGCGGATTGAACGTAATCGAATTCGGCAGCGTCCCGGTCGTGCCCTGCGGCCCCACGCTGATCGCATCGTTCACCACCACCGGCGGCGCGTTGACGTGAACGTGAACTTGGGCGGGGTTGGAAGCGTTGCCGGTCGGCGTATCTTCCTTGACGACGATTTCACAATCGAAGCTTATGTCGGAACTTCCCGCGCTTTGCTGATGAACCTCGATCGCGATCGTGTTCGTCCCGTCGACGAGCATGCCAAGCTGATTCGCCGAGCGCAGCTTTATATAGGGATAGTAGGTCGTTCCATCGTCGGCGAGAGTTGCGGGAGCATAAGCGGTATAAGTGGCTCCGGCGGCCAAATTCTGGCGATCGACCTCCTGGCCATTGATATAAACCGCCATGCCGTCGTCGTAGCGCACGAACAAATCGAGTTCCTGCACAGCCGCGGCGCTCGGCAAGTTGAACGTGCTGCGGAAATAAACCGTCGTATGCGTACCAGCGCCGCCGGGCGTTATCACCGTGGCTTCGCCGCCGTCGCCGAAACCAATTTCCGTAGGGCCGGAAAGCCACGCCGAGTCGTTGAATGTTCGTCCCGTCCAAGCAGTGCCTTGGTCGGGCCCGGACAGGTATTTCCATACCGAGCCGCGCGTCATCACCATTCGCGTTTGACTGCCGCCGACCATCGCCGCGTCGCGCACTTCATACGTAAACACGTCGTCGCCAAAGAAACCTGCGTTGGGCGTGTACGCAATATCGCCGGTCGCCGGATCGACTTGCGTGGTGCCGTTCGCCGGCGGGACGGTTACTTGAACCGTATCCGGCCGAATCGCCGCGGCGCTGAAACCGGGCACGTCGTTGGCCAGCACGGGAACGTTCACCGGTTGTCCGACCTGCGTAAACGCCGAATCGTCCGCCGCCACCGGTCCCGGACCCGTCACGCTCAACGTCACCGTGGCTACGTTCGACCACAGGCCTTTCGTGGCGGTGTCAGCGATCAACTCGGGCTCGACCAACAAATCGGAACTGCCGATCGCGTCGTTAAGACCCTGAATCGCAAGGATGTTCGCGGCCGCGCCGGGCTTTAGCACCAGCCCCGGAAGCGCCAGATTAATCACGAACACGTCCTGCACAATGGCGGCGGCCTCGTTGCGCGCGCCACCCGTGGATGTAGAGTTAAAGGCCGGCGCCGCCGGCGCATTCATCGCCGCGACCTGGACGCCATTGACCCACGCGACGAACCCATCTTCCCAC
>JBBDYI010000177.1:0-25157 GCA_040901705.1 Pirellulales bacterium
CCCCCCTATTGTTAGCACAACCCACGGCAGCGCGCAAAGTGCGACATGCGCCCCCGTTTGAAGCGGCGTTGCGATCGAGATGGCTTTTCAGTCCGCCGCAGGATAGGATTATCCTCGGAACCATGGGCTGCTGGTCGCGTCGCACGCTGCGCGATCGGCGATGTCGCACGGGATTGGCGGGAACAGACGCCAAGCTCGTCTTTCGAATCGAGGAGGCACATCATGCGACGGTTACGTGTTGCGGTTGCTGCTGCGCTGTGTTGCGGTGGCACGTGGATGGCGTTCTGGAACTTGCCGCTTGCCGCGGATGAGAAGGCCGATGGCAAGCGCGACGAACTCGTCGAGCGGCAGTACAACGTCGCTGCGCTGATCGCTTCGGCCGAGGCGACCGACGAGTTGACGGAGTTGTGCACGGCGCTCGTCGAACCGACTTCTTGGGAGCAAGCCGGCGGAACGGGGACGATCAAGGTCGGTCGGCGAACGATGACCGTGAAGAACACGGCGGCCGTTGGCGATCGAATCGCGGCGCTTATCGGCGGGCTGTCGAAGCTGCCCCCGCTCGACGCGAAGAGCGCCGCCGACGCGCCAAAGTCGCCGCGCGTGGACGTGGCGACCGTGATTCGCGCCGCGGCGGTCCGGAAAGCGCGGGACGGCGACAGATCGCCCGCCAGGAAGAACGAAAAAAACGAGGCGGCGACGAAGCTAGTGTTGTATCCGGTGGGCGATCTGGTGTGGATCGGCGACAAATCGCCGCCCGATTTCGAGAGTTTGGCGTTCTTAATCGTGTCGACGGTCGCGCCAGAGAGTTGGCAGGAGTTCGGCGGCGACGGCGGAATCAAATCGTTCGCGGGTCGCGGGACGTTGGTCGTGCATAACACCGCCGAGGCCGTGGCGACGATCGACGCGCTTCTGGCGGCGATTCGCAAGCTGCCGAAGATGTCCGCCGCTCTCAAGAAACCGGCGGTCGTGGCGACGATCCCGCTGGGCAAAAACCTCGGCGCGAAACACGACGCCGAGGCGCGGCTGTATCACGTGGCCGATCTGGCGACGGCCGGCGGTGGTTCGGCGAATTTCAATCCGATCATGCAGCGGCTGATGGACGACGTCGCTACGGAATCGTGGCAGCGCAACGGCGGCGGCGGGATGATTTTCAAACTTCTCGACCGCGGCGGTCTGGCGATTATCAACACGCCACAGGCCCATCGCGCGATCGAAGCGGAGTTGGCGAAGATGCGCACCGAGCTGGCGACGCCCTCCGAGCCAAAGCGAGGATCGAAAGCAGCGCCGAAGCCGGCAAATGGGCCGGCGCGGACAGGGAAATAGCCGCGATCGGGACACTGCGATCGGGACGCCGCAATTGGGATACCGTGGCCGGCGGCCGACGAGGGCGCTCCGGCTCTCAACCCCGACTGCGAAGGGGGACGGGGTGTCCGTGGGAATCCGCACGAGCGGGGGCGGCGGCGTTTGTCATGCAAGCCAGAGCCAGCATTCCTTCACTTTTTGCTTGCGAAGCACTGGCAGGAAAATTATATTACTAGTCGTTTACGGACCACCTTTCCGATTGTCGTGCTGGCTCATTGGAGACGCTCGTGAAACGAATACTCCCCCTTTTCATCCCGCAATGCTTCGCTGCACTCGCGTGCGCGATTGCGTTTGCCACGCCGTCGTTGGCCGACATTTATGGGTACTGGCCGTTGGATGCCGCACCGGGCGGAGTCGCGCCCAACGCCGTCGGCGGCGGAACCGACGCGACGCTCAACGGCGCCGCGGTGATCCTTGTCGATCCCACGCGCGGATCGGTACTCAACGTGGACGGTTCGCCTGGCACGTACGCTGCGGCCGGCACGCTGCCCACAATCGCGCCGACGACGGACTTCACTTGGTCGTTTTGGGCGCGGCAGACCCAGGCCGATCCGCCGGCTGAGCCGAACGACGTGATCCTCGGCAATCGGCAGCCGGACGCCGGTTGGATCAAGTTCACGCCGACCAACTTCGAGTATCGCGACATCACGCCGACGTTCAACAACGGCGTCGACATTCCCGACTTCACGCAAGGACTCGGCTGGACGCACAACGCGGTGGTCAAGACCGGCGACCAGATGATCTTCTACCGCAACGGCATCGCGACGGGATTCAGCGTCGCGACGGGCACGGTCAACGCCGCTCCGTTTTACATGGGCGGCGACGCATTGGCGGGCGAGAACTGGGGCGGAATGCTCGATGACGTCGCCGTCTGGACCGATGCATTGCCTCGGTCGTCGATCGCCGGAATTGCCCGCGGTATTTACACGCCCGCCACGGCGCCGACCTCCGGCAGCGGCGGCGGCACGCCGACGTTACAGACCGTGTTTAGCGACAACTTCGACGGCGGTGTCTTGTCCGGCGCATGGAACGCGATCGACCGCGGATTGGAGAGCACGGGTCCAGCCGGATATAACGCGCCGGACCTGACGACGAATCCCGGCCGATTGACGCTCGGCGGAACGACCAGCAACCAGTATTGGTACGGCAGTTCGGTCATTACGGATGCCGACTTCTCCAGCGCGATCGAATCGGAAATCGCCGTCGACCGCGTCTCGCTTTCCGGAGCCGGCACGGCCTTTCGTTCGAGCTTGTGGATTTACGGCGACGACGGCCACTACCTGCACTTTTCGCAGAACATGGGAGAGGGCGGCTGGTCGTTCAACGCCAACGACGTCGGCGGCATCGGCACCAATCAGCCGACCGGCGGCGGCGTCAACATCGCGCTGCTCGACGTGCTCGACGGCAACGGCGGGAATCACGAAATGAAGATCGTCCTCTCGCCCACCGGCGAGCCGGGCGACGTCAGCATGTTCATGTACCTCGACTCGAATCTGGTCGCGATTCAAGGCTTCAGCAACTTTCCCGACACCTACAAGGTGATGCTTACCGGCCAAGGCCGCGCGATCGGCGACACCGTCTCGGCGGTGTTCGACAATGTGCGCGTAAGCCAGGTGCCCGAGCCGTCGACATGCGTGCTTCTGGCGTGCGCAATGCCGTTGTTGGCTCGGCGTTGGATGCGACGCAATAGGGCGCGAGTTTAGTAATCCTTTGCACGTCCGCCCGGCCGTCGCTCGACGCAAACGACGAAACCCGCCAGACAGACGCGCCGCATAGCGCGTCTGTTTTTTTATTCGGAATCGATCCGGACGCCGACGCCAGCAGTTGCGCGGCTAGTCGCTTCCAACGATATCTCCAGAACCTAATACGCACCGTTGTCACAACGGAGGACACCTCATGTTTCGTCGCCCGTCTGACCGCCGCTCACTCGACCGCCGCCGCCGCTTGTCCGCTGAGTCGCTCGAACCGCGGCTGGTGCTCGATAGCACGGTCGTGTTCAACGAGATCATGTACAACCCCGGCGGCACGGACGAATCGCTCGAGTGGCTCGAGTTGCACAATCAGCAAGGCGTCGACATGGACATCTCCGGTTGGCGGCTGTCCGGAGCGGTCGACTATCGCTTTGCCAACGGCACCGTGATTCGCGGCGGAAGCTATCTGGTCGTGGCCGCCAATCCGACCGGATTGGCCAACTCTGGCGGCTTTGCCACCGCGCTTGGCCCCTACGAGGGCAACCTGGCCAACGGCGGCGAACGAATTCGATTGCTCAATAACTCCGACCGCGAGATGGATGAAGTCGACTATCGCGACGGCGGCGATTGGCCGGCCGCCGCGGATGGTTCGGGAGCGTCGCTCGCCAAACGGGCGACGGTTTTGGCCAGCGGCGATGCCGAAAGCTGGACGACTAGCTCGCAAGTCGGTGGAACGCCGGGTGCCTCGAACTTCACGACCGCCGATCGGCCGCCGGTCACGTCAACGCTGATCGCCGCCGACTCGACGTGGAAATACGACGCATCGGGCAACGACTTGGGCACGGCGTGGACCGACGCCGCTTACAACGACGCGGCTTGGGGCAGCGGCGGCGAGCTTTTCTATGCCGGCGACGCCACGCTCGACACCGGCGTGGCGCCCGGCGGCACGCTGGGCAATCCCGGTGAAGGCCTGATCGGCTACTGGCCGCTGGCGCAAACCACTGGTACGACGGCGACCAATTCCGTCGCCGGCGGCACGAACGCGACGCTCTTCAACGGCGTCACGTGGGTCAACGACACCGTGCGGGGCCAGGTGCTCTCGTTCGACGGACTGGACGGCTATGCATCGGCGGGTACGCTGCCGGCGCTTGCGCCGACGGCCGATTTTTCGTGGTCGTTCTGGTCCTATCAGGTACAGCCCGCCGCGCCGAATCGGCCAAACGACGTCATTCTCGGCAATCGCTATCCCGACGCGGGCTGGATCAAGTTCACGCCCAGCTCGTTCGAGTATCGCGACATTGCGCCGTCGTTTAACAGCACGATCGACTACGCCGATATTGTTACGGGTGTGTGGATTCACCATGCCACCGTGAAGTCCGGTTCGATGCTGACTTACTACCGCAATGGAGTGTTTGCCGGTTCGTCAGCCGTAACGGCGACGATGCCGGCCCATCCGTTCTATTTCGGCGGCGATACGACCAACGAAAACTGGACGGGGAGGATCGACGACGTCGCCGTATGGACCAAGGCCCTGCCGGCCCAATCGGTCGTCGGGCTGGCCGGCGGTCAGTACACGCCGCTGACCGCGCCGACGCAATTCACCACGAGCGGCGGTGGCGGCGATACGTCGCCCGGCCCCGTTGTGTTTTCCGAAGACTTCGCGAATCCCACCATCGATCCGGCCGCGTGGGAATCCACGACACAAGGCCTCGAGGCGCTCGGACCGGCCGGCTATTCCGCGCCGAACACGACGACCAACGCCGGCCGCCTCACCTTGGCCGGACAAGCGACCGCGCAGTATTGGTACGGTACGTCGCTACGCACGCGGAGCAGCTATAGCAGCGAAGACCGAGTGACCGTAGCCGTCGATCGTGTTTCGCTCGCCGGCAGTGGAACCGCGTATCGCAGCAGCCTGTGGCTGTGGGGCGACGCCGGACATTATCTGCACTTCTCCCAGAACATCGGCGAAACCGGCTGGTCGTACAATTCCAACGACGTCGGCGGCGCGGGAACGCTCAATCCGACCGGCGGCGGCAATGCCCTTGGCGCGTTCAGCGCGCTCAACGGAAATCTCGGCCAGCAGGAAATGAAGCTGGTCTACGAACCGATTTCTTCCGGCAACGGCACGATCGGCATCTATCTCAACGACGTGCTCGGCGCGTCGGTGACGGTCACCAATTGGCCGTCCCAGTTTCAAGTCATGCTCACCGGCCAGGCCCGCGCGATCGGCGACACCGTTACCGCCGTGTTCGACGATCTGACGATCAACGTCAACTCGCCCGCCGCGACGCCGCCCTCGATCGTCACGGAATTGCTGGCCGACAATTTCACGGCCGATACGATCAACGCCGCGACGTGGACGTCGCTCGAATACGGACTCGAAAACCGCACCGCCGGCTCGGCTGCGCAGATTACCGCCAGCACCACGGCGGCCGACGATCGTCTCTCCCTCGGTGGAACCGCCACGACCAACTACTGGGCCGGGCGGTCGCTGCGAACCGCGGCCACGTTCCCTTCCGACGTCGAAACCACATTCACGGTCGATCGCCTGTCGCTCAGCGGAACGGGCACGGCCTATCGCAGCAGCATTTGGCTGTGGGCGTCCGACGGCAACTACATTCACTTCGGCCAGGACCTCGGCGAAAACGGCTGGCAGTATAACGTCAATAACGTCGGCGGAGCGGGCACGCTGCTGCCGACCGGCACCGGCGTGAATCTGGCGGCCTTCGACACGCTCGACGGCGACACAGCGGCCCATCAGATGAAACTCGTCTTCAAACCGACCGGCGTGGGAGCCGCGACGATCGAGATTTATCTCGACGACACGCTCGGCGCGACGCATAGCGTGACGAATTGGCCGTCGCAATTCCAGTTCATGATGACCGGCCAGGCGCGACAGGCGGGCGATACGGTGAACGCCGTGTTCGACAACGCGCGGGTCACGCAATCGGAGTTTCCGTCGCTCGTGACGGAACTGCCGCTGGGGCCGACGACCTACTATTTCCGCAAGGAATTCACGTTCGACGACGATCCCGCGCGGGCCACGTTGCGGCTGGCGCCGTTGGCCGACGACGGCGCGGTCTACTACCTCAACGGCGTCGAGGTTTATCGCCAGAACATGCCAAGCGGCACGATTACTGCCGCGACCGAGGCGGCCACGGCGATCGGCGACGCGGGTTACAACCGGACGGTCGTGCTTCCGTCCGCGGCGCTGCAAATGGGATCCAACGTGCTGGCAGTCGAAGTCCATCAGGCCACCGGTTCCGAGAGCGATATGCTGTTCGGCGCGATGCTGTCGGCGTCGGTTCGTCCGCCCGACCCGACGACGGCCGCGCCCGTGCGGTTCAACGAAATCGCCTCGGCCCAGGACGCGGCATTTTGGTTGGAGCTAACGAATCCCTCCGCGGCGACGGTCGATCTCACCGGCTACACGATCGGCACGTCGAACGAAATGGTCGCGCCGTACGTCTTGCCCACGACGATGCTCGCGTCGGGCCAGTATCTGGCGATTACCGAGGCCCAACTCGGATTCCGTCCGGCCGACGCGGATCGGCTGTTCATCTACGACGCCACCGGCACGGCGGTGTTGGACGGAGTCGAGGTGAAGAACCGCATGCAAGGCCGGGCCAGCGAGTTCGGCGGCCGCTGGCAACTTCCAGACGTCGCCACGCCCGGCGCGGCAAATTCGTTCGACTTCGAGACCGACGTAGTGATCAACGAGATCATGTACCACGCGCAAGAGGTTCTCGCGACTGGCGTACCGCTCAATGCATCCGAAGCACAGTGGATCGAGTTGTACAACCGCGGCGCGGCGACCGTCGATTTGTCCGGCTGGGATTTCGGCAGCGGCGTCAACTACGTTTTTCCAGCCGGAACGTCGCTGCCGCCGGGCGGTTATCTGGTCGTGAGCAACGACGCGGCGACTTTGGCCGCAAAATATCCGGCGGCCCAGATCGTCGGCAACTTTACGGGAAGTATGTCGCACTCGGGCGAGCGGATCGAACTGCGCGACGCGAGCCGCAACATCGCCGACGAAGTGCATTACCTCGACGACAAGCCGTGGCCCGTATTCGCCGACGGCGGTGGATCGAGCCTCGAGCTGCGCGATCCGCGGGCGGACAATTCCAAGCCAGAAGCCTGGGCGGCGAGCGACGAATCGGCCGGCTCCGCGTGGGAAACGATCACGTATCGCGGCCTGGCGACGAATCTCGTCGGTCCGGCCCAATACAACGAGTTCATTCTCGGCTTGCTCGACGCCGGCGAAGTGCTGATCGACGACATTTCGGTCATCGAAAACCCCGACGGCGCGGCCCGGCAGTTGATCCAGAACGGCGACTTCCAATCGGGCGCGGCCACGGCCTGGCGGCTGTTGGGCAATCACGGCACGAGCGAAGTGATCGCGGACCCGACCGATCCATCGGGCATCAACCAGGTGCTCCGGTTCGTGGCGACCGGCCCCACCGAGCACATGAGCAATCACGCGGAAACGACGCTCAAGGACGGCGCGAACTACGTCACGATCAACAGCGCGCAGACGTATGAAATCTCGTTCCGCGCCAAGTGGATCACCGGTTCGCCGCAGGTGAATTCGCGGTTGTATTTCAGCCGCCTGCAGCGGACGACCACGCTCGACGTGCCAGACGACGTCGGCACGCCGGGCGCGGTCAACTCGCAGTGGACGGCCAATGCCGGCCCCACCTATGCGAACCTGTCCCATTTCCCGGTGGTTCCGCAAGCTGGCGAAAACGTGACCGTCTCGGTTGCGGCCGACGATCCCGATGGCGTGGCGTCGATGACGCTGCGCTACGCCATCGACGGCGGCGCGTTCGCCAGCGCGGCGATGACGCTGTCCGGCGGCGTCTATCGCAGTGAAATTCCCGGCCAGTCGGCGGCGACGGTCGTTCAGTTCTATGTCGAGGGCCAGGATTCACTTGCAGCCGTGTCGACTTATCCGGCGGCCGGCCCGGCTTCGCGCGCGTTGTACAAGGTCGACGATGGCCAGGCCCGACCGGGCGGTGGTCACGATTTGCGGATCATTATGACGACGCCCGACGCCAACGTGCTGCACACCGCGACGAACGTGATGAGCAACGCGCTCGTCGGCGCCACGATCGTGTACGACGAGCAGCAGGTGTTCTACGACGTCGGCTTGCGGCTCAAGGGGAGCGAACGCGGCCGCAATCAGGCCGTCCGCGTCGGCTTCATCGTAAACTTCAACGCCGACAATCTGTTCCGCGGCGTGCAGGATTCGATCGCCATCGATCGTTCCGGCGCGGGCAACCAATTCAGCCAGAAGGAAATCCTCGTCAAGCACGCCCTGAACCACGTCGGCGGTTTGCCGAGCCAATATGACGATCTGATCGATCTGGTCGCCGCTCGCTCGACCTACAACGGCTCCGCAATGCTCGGCATGGCGCGATACGACAACAGTTTTCTCGATTCGCAGTTCGAGAACGGTAGCGACGGCACGACGTTCGAGTACGAGTTGATCTATTATCCGACCACGACGACCGGCGGGCCGGAAGGGCTGAAGATTCCCGAACCCGACAACGTGATCGGCGTGCCGCTGGCTTCGCGGGGAGCGAACCAAGAGGCGTATCGCTGGAACTTCATCATCAAGAACAACCGCGACGCCGACGACTACAGCAGTCTCATGGCCGCGCTCGCCGCGATCGGTCAGTCGGCCGGGACGCAATTCCACCAAGACACGCAGCAATTGCTGGACACCGACGAATGGCTGCGGGCGTTCGCGCTCGAAACATTGTTCGGCATCGGCGACAACTACGCCACCGGGGCACAGCACAATTTGGTCCTGTACACGCGGCCCGAAGACGGCAAGACGATGTTCTTTCCGCACGACATGGACTTCACGTTCTCGTCCGGTTCGACGTCGTCGCTGGTGCAAAACAGCGATCTCAGCAAGCTATTGACGCTGCCGGCCAACGTCCATGCGTACTATGGCCACGTGCTCGATATGCTCAACACCACGGTCAACAGCACGTACATGAACCAGTGGGTGGCCCACTACGACAGCTTCCTGCCGGCCGAGGATTTTTCCGGCTTCGCTTCGTACATCGCTACCCGCGCGCCCAACGCGCTGTCGCAGATCAACTCCGCCGTTCCGCCCGTCGCGTTCGCCATCACCACGCCGGACGATTCCTCCTTCGACAGCACGACGGCGACGATCGCCGGCACGGGCTGGGTCGACGTGCGAACGCTCCGCGTCGCCGGACAGCCAGAACCGTTGACGCTCAACTGGACCACGAGCAGAGCTTGGCAAGCGACGGTGCCGATCGACTTCGGCACGAACGAACTAACGATCGAAGCGTACGATTTCCAGAATGTGCTGATCGGCACGGCGTCGATCACCGTTACGAGCACCGTTTCCGATCGGCCGTTGCAGGACTTCCTCCGCATCACGGAGTTGATGTACCATCCTGCCGATGCGCCGGGCACAGGTCTGGACGCCGACGAGTTCGAATTCGTCGAGTTGAAGAACATCAGCACGTCGGCGACGCTCGACCTCTCCGGCGTCCGCTTTGCCGACGGCGTTCAATTCGACTTCACTTCCAGCGCGGTGACGTCGCTCGCTCCGGGGCAGTACGCGCTCCTCGTATCCAATGCCGCAGCTTTTACCGCCCGCTACGGCGGCGGATTTCCCATCGCCGGCGAGTATACGGGCCAGTTGAACAATGCCGGCGAGCACGTGCGCGTGGAGGACGCCGTCGGCGTGACGATTCTCGATTTCATCTACGACGACACCGGCGAAGGCTGGTATCCCACGACCGACGGCGACGGATACTCGCTCGTGATTCGCGACGAGGCGGCCAATGTCGCCACGTGGAGCGACGCGGCGGCCTGGCGGCCGAGCTACACGATCGGCGGGTCGCCCGCCGCGGACGACGTGGCCAGCTTGGAAGGCGACGTCAACGGAGACCTCCGCGTGGACCTCGTCGATCTGGCGCTGCAGCAGGCCAACATGGGCATCGCGTCCGGCGCATTGCGATCGCAAGGCGACCTCAACGGCGACGGCGCCGTTAACCGTTTGGACGCGGCGGTGCTGGCCCGCAACTTCGGCCGCTCGATTGCGGTTCCGGCACCTCCGGCGGCATCGGCGCCGCTGGCGATCGTCGCGCAATACCCTGCTAGCCAGCCCCAAGCCGAACGCGCGGCGGTGCGGTCGTTGCGCGCGATTCGTCGGCATGCTCCAACGACGCCAAGGGAAACGCCACAAACGGTTTCGCCAGCCAGCGTCGATCGAATTCTCGAACGCAGAGACGGACCGTTGACGGCCCTCCGCGCCATTCGTAGACGCTCGAATTGACCGCTGGGGCGTCGGAGTCGATCGCCGTGTTAATCCGCCGTGCCAACCTCGTCTCCGATTCCTATACTTCGGCGAATCTGAAGCGATCATCTTCAAGCCGCCAGTGTTTTCGATGCCGTCCCTATGTAGCTTGGCCGGCCCGTCGCCCTGCGGCAATCCGCCACGAGTCCGCCTTGGGCGAATTCCAGCCTATTCGGTTGACTGGCCGGCGGCCGACAACTAAAACCAATCGTACCTTTGGATGGCGTTTCCGATGAATTGGTTCCAACCTATGCGGCTGTCACCCTCGACGGCGAGCCGACTGGAGCTTTGCCCGCGACGTTCTATATTTGTCGCGGGCTTTACGTGAACGCGCCACACCTCGTAACGGCGTGTCCGTTGCCAGTTTTTCACCGTTTGCCGTGCGCGCGTTGCCGCACGACGTGGTTCGCGCAATTTGCGGCCAAGCGGAACGTCGATGCTGCGCGCTGATCGAGCGCGATTGAAATGAGACCATCCGTTGCGTGGCGGCCATTGACGATGCCGATTTGCCGCTAGCGACGTTTGGCCGGTCGAGGGAGCGGGGCTCCCCGCGGGCTGCAAACCCGTTGAGAGCGATCACCCTCGCTCTGTTCGGTTCGACTCCGAATCCGGCCTTTGGGCGGCCTCGTCCTCAAGTAGCCTACCACGAATGTGTTACCGGCCAACCCACCCCACTACAATGCCAGCATGGCCGAGAACGAGAACCCGTACCAGTCGCCAGAGACGGCGAGCGAGCCGCCGGCGGCGGATGGACGCGAGCCGCGCCGGTTCGGGTGCGTCCATCTGTTCTTGACCGTGCGTCTCGCAGAAATCATCTACGTCTACGTCCTGGAACTGCTCTTCGTTCCGTGGAGGATGCATCGCTGAACCGGGCAAGTAACGCATAGATCGCGGGCCACTCGACCGCAGCGGCCGCTATCGCCCCCACGGCCGGCGCGCTAGAATACATAGTTCTTGCCTTTCGGCCGTATCTGGGCCGCGCGTTTGGGCCGGTTGTGGTCGTTTTCCCTTGTGTCTGATTGCGTGTCATGTCGTTGCCTCAAGTCGTCATCGTCGGCCGTCCCAACGTGGGCAAGTCGAGCCTGTTCAATTGGCTCGCCCGGCGGCGGCTGGCCATCGTCGATCCGACGGCCGGCGTGACCCGCGACCGCATGACGCAAACCCTTTGCGAGGGCGACCGCTATTTCGACCTCGTCGACACCGGCGGAATCGGTATCGTCGACGCAGACGACCTTTCCGAGCACGTCGAAACGCAGATCGAAACGGCGATTCATTCGGCGGACCTCGTGCTGTTCGTGGTCGACGCGCAGTCGAGCATCATGCCGCTCGACGAGGAAGTCTCGCGGCGGCTGCGTCCGGTCAGCGCGCCGGTGATCCTCGTCGTCAACAAGGTCGATCAGGAAGGGATGGAAGCCAACGCCAACGAGTTCTTTCGCTTGGGTTACGGCGAGCCGGTGCGATGCAGCGTCAAACAGAACCGCGGCCGCGATCTGCTCGTCCGCGCGCTCGTCGAACATTTGCCGGAAGAAACCAGCGACAACGTCACCGAGCCGGACGAGCCGATCATGAAGCTGGCCATCGTCGGACGGCGAAACGTCGGCAAGAGCACGTTCGTCAACGCCCTGGCCCACGAAGAGCGGATGATCGTCAGCGAAGTGCCGGGCACGACGCGGGACAGCGTCGACGTGCGATTCGAGATGGACGACAAGGCATTCATCGCCATCGACACGCCGGGCCTCACGCGCCGCAAATCGATCAAGACCGACCTGATGTTCTACAGCTCGCACCGCGCCAACCGCAGCGTCCGCCGGGCCGATGTCGTGCTGCTGTTCTTCGACGCCGCGCAACCGATCGCCCACACGGACAAGCAAATCTGGGGCACGATCCAGGAAGAACACAAGCCGTGCTTTTTCGTCGTCAACAAATGGGATCTGTACGCCGGCGCGGTGGCCACCGACGAATGGGCCCAGTATCTACGCGACACGTTCCCGTCACAGAGTCACGTGCCGATCGCGTTCATCACGGCCAAGACGGGCAAGAACGTCAAAACGCTCGTCAACCACGCGCAGATGTTGTTTCGCCAGGCCCGCGAGCGGATTTCGACCTCGACGCTCAACAAAATCGTCCGCGCGGCGATCGTCCGCAATCCGCCGCCGCTATCGAGCACACATCGGCTGCCGAAGATCTATTACGCCACACAGGTCGACATCCAACCGCCGACGATCGTGCTGGTTTGCAACGAGCCGGCGGCGTTCGGGGAAACTTATCGGCGGTATTTGCTCAACACGCTGCGCGATGCGCTGCCGTTCGCGGAAGTGCCGATCAAGCTGCTATTGCGGAAGCGCGACTCGGCGTCAGGCGAAAAAGCGGCGGCCGACGCGGTGTCGGCGGACGATTAGATCGCCCAGTCGGATCGATCACACAGTCGCGTAGATCACACAGTCGCGTAGATCACACAGTCGCGTAGACCGCCAGGACACGGTCAACGTCAATGCCCGGCACGTTCGGCGTTCAGGGCGTCGATCAAGGCCTGCACGCGGCGGCGCAGTTCTTCGCCCAATCGCGGCACGTCGTCGCGCGATCCGGCCCGGTCGAGTACGAGCGGTTCGCCGAAGGCGATTACGCTCCGCTTGCGCCCGCGGATGTTGGCCGAACGCACGCCGAGAAAATCTTCTTCGTACTTGTCGATCGTTTCCGCCAGGCGTTCGAGGCTCGGCGTGCCGTCGAGATATTCCGGACGGTAGCTGTATAGCTGCACGGCGACGAAGGCTCGCTCTAAATCGTCGTCCAGCCGTTTCCGCTCGTCGACGTCCGTCGTTTCACTGCGGCGTTCGACGATCGACTGGCGAATCCGTTTGACGCGTTCCGCCAGAAATGTCGATTGCGGCGTAATCTTGAGTCGCTGTTCGAGGCGTTCGATCAACGTCGCTTTCAACCGGCCCAGCCGCGCGGCGAGCGAGGCCGAATCGTTCTCCGACGTGCTTGCGCCGAGCTTGTCGCCGCTCTCGTCGTCGCCGGCATCGTCGTTGCCGGCAACATCGTCGAGATATTGCCGCTCGCGCTGGGCGATGGCCACTGCCGTAAACCGCCGCAGCCGCTGGGCCAGCGAATCGCCGCGACCGCTCGATAGATCGAGCCGCGCATCGAGCCGCTTCATAACGGCCGCTAGCTCGGCCGTCGGATCGTCGACGAAGAAATACTTCAGCGCGCAGGGAAAGCACGCCACGGGCCGACCGCCGCGGCGCACCGCCGACATGGCGATCGCCAGCGTGCCATCGCGAAAGTCGGTGACCAGATCGTTGAGATGATAGACCTCGCCTTCGGGGAAGATCACCAGCGGCGCGGACGACTTTTCAAGCACTCGGACCGAATGGCGAAACGCGGTGAGGTCGTTCGCTTCGCGGTTGATGCTGAAGCAACCGTGGTGCCGGTACACCAGCTGCTGCAACCGGGGCAGCAACTCGAACACTTGCCAGGCCGTCATCACTTGCGGCGGCTGCGGCAGTCGTTCCAGCGCCTCGAACAGCAGGAAGCAGTCGGCGTGTCCGGCGTGATTTGGCGTCACGAGCACGCCGTGACCGCGGTCCATCGCCGCGCGAACGCGCTCCAGTCCGCGGACTTCAATGTCGACCACCCGATAGTCCCGCCGCTGCTGCCATTTTCGCCAGGGCCGCCACAGCCGCATCCAGAACCGGCTCGGCTTGGACGACCACCACTGCGGCGGTTTGTCGTAGGGATAACGGTCCACGTTGATCGTTTCCAAGAAGCGTTGTTGTGGCGAATTGCGGCGTCGCGCCCCCCCGCCCTGCACACGGAACAGCCCCGGCGTCGGGCGAACTCCGTTCGACCAGATTATCGTCCGCAATAGCCTCCCGGCGAGAGGCCGGCGACAGCAAGCATCGCCAGCATTCCGCGGGCGATTTTGGGCCGTAAACTCGCCGCGATCGGTAAAGTTTTCGTATTTTACGAATTCAACTGAACACGCAGCCTCGGCCTTGTCGATAAACGCGGCGCAGAAACACGACTGTGTACCCGTAGATCAGGAAGATAGGCATGTCGCGCAAACTAGCAATACTGGCCGTCGTCTCGCTCGGTGGCCTGGGTGTGGCGGCGATCGTGAACGCTCAAAACGCCTCCGAATCTCGCCCGACGTCGCTCACCGATCGGCTCAGCCAGATTCGAGACCAACTCGTCGGCGGCGACGACGATGCCGACGACTCGGCGGACCGATCGGCGGAAGCATCCGGCGGCCAGCGGCGTCCCCGCGACTGGTCGGCGGGCCGCAAGTTCGGTGTGTCGTCGCCTACGCGGTCTTCCGACAACGAAGCTCCGGCGACGTCGCGGCGGGCGGCCGTTCCGACGACACCCGACCCGCGGACTCAAGCCCCGCGATATGCTCCAGGAACGCGCATCGGTCCACAACCGGGCGTTCCCGGCCATCAGGAGAGCGAATCGGCCGCAACGTCTCGTCGGCCCGCCTACACCGCGGACCGCGGCGGTTCGACCAACGCGGTCCCGCGAACGAATCATGCGAACGACACACGCACCAACTCGGCTGCCGCAACAGCTCCGGCCACGTCGACGCCCCGTCTTTCCGGTGGCGGCGTTTCAGCCGACAGCCCGCTGAAAAATCGCCTGCAAGCACTGCGGGATGAGCGTTTCGATGAAGTCGTCAGCGGCGATAACCTCACGCCGCAGGCCGCCGGGCAATCGGCGACGCAGCGAACTTCGCCGTCCATTTCGTCGACCGCGCCGGCAACGCGACAAACTCCACCGCAAGACACGACGGCGACCGACGCGCGATGGCGCTCCGCCGCGCCCGCCGCGTCGGTCGACGCCTCGCCCAACGGTGCGGCGTTGTCCGCCCGAGAAGCTGCCCGCGCCCAAACGACGCTTTCTCCCACATCGTCGGCGGATGCCAACGCAGAGTCGGTGCTGGCCCGCGATTCGACTCCCGCCGCTAGCTCTGGCCGCTATGCCGACGACCGGATCGGTGCGTCGCCGAGCACGACACGCGAACCGGCCAAGTCGGCAACCACCGATGCGACTACCGATGCGCCCGCCGCGACGGTCGCTCGCCGTGACGCGATTCGACCGAGCATGCGCGTGGGCGTCCGCGATGCCACGAAGCCGGCAGTCGAAGCGACCAAGCCTCCGCAATCCACTCAAGACGCCGCCGCTGCAAGCTCGGCTCTGCTGGCGAGCAAAAGCCCGGTCCTCAGCGTCCGCACGGTCGGTCCGCGGACCGTGACCATCGGCAAGGCCGCGACATACCAACTGCTGCTCGAAAACAGCGGTGACGCGGCGGCCAACGAAGTGCTCGTCACGGTCAAGCTTCCGGCCTGGGCCGAAATCGAAGGCGCACAAGCAACCGCCGGTGTGGCGAAGGCGCCCGGCAAGGAAAACAGCAAAGACGCCCTCAGCAATGGCGAAGGCCTGCAATGGCGGGTGAGCCGCCTCGATCCTGGCGCGAAGCAGCGGCTGGTGGTGCAGATCGTTCCCCGGCAGAGCACGCCGTTCCAACTGGCGGTGCAGTGGACGTTCGTGCCCGAGGTGACCAAAACGGTCGTCGAGGTGCAAGAGCCGAAACTGCAACTCGCGCTCGACGGTCCCAAGGAAATGCTCTACGGCGCCAGCGAAGTCTATCGCATCACGCTCTCGAATCCCGGCACCGGCGACGCCGAAAACGTCACGGTGCTGACCAGCACGTCGGCCTCCGCGAAGGACGGCATGAACAAACTGGCCGTCGGTACGCTCGCTGCCGGGGCAACCAAGACGCTCGAATTGAAGATCGACGCCGTTGACGCCGGCACGCTGCACGTCAACGCCAAGGCGACCGCCGACGGCGATCTTGCCTCGCAAGCCGCCGCAGACGTGCTCGTTCGCCGCGCCGCGATCAAGCTCGTCGCCACCGGGCCGCAAGCCAACTACGCCGGCACGCAGGCCACGTTCGAAGCCCACGTCGCCAATCCCGGCAACGCCACGGCGGAAAACGTTCGCATCGAAGCCGCGTTGCCGATCGGCGCGAAGTTCGAAAAATGCTCCGCCGGCGGCGAACCGAGCGCCGACGGCACAAAGGTCGTGTGGACGATTCCGACGCTCGCCGCCGGCAGCCAGCGGGCGGTCGAGTTGACCTGCACGCTCATGTCCGCCGGCGCCAATCGGCTGCAAGTCGCGGCCGCGGCGCAAGGTCAGCTTTCCGACGCCGCCGAAGTCGCCACCCGCGTCGAAGCGCTCGCCGACCTCAAGCTCGAAGTCGCCGATCCCCGCGGGCCGGTCGCCCTCGGTGCGGATGCCGTTTATGAAGTCCGCATTCGCAACCGCGGCACGAAGTCGGCCGAGCGCGTGAACGTCGTCGGATTTTTCTCCGACGGCATCGAGCCGGTCTCGGCCACCGGGGCCAAATACACGATCGAGCCGGGACAGATCACCTTCGCCACCATCGACGCGCTCGATCCGAACGAGGAAGTCATCTGCAAGATCACAGCTCGCGCCACCAAGCCGGGCAACCACGTGTTCCGTGCCGAGCTGGTTTGCGAAAGCACGGAAACGCGGCTGGTCGTCGAGGAAACTACGCGATTCTACGGCGACGGTCCGGTGAAGCCGGCGGCACACGCCGAGCCGATCGACGGCGAACGCGGCGACGCCGGCCTCGGCAATAGCGAACCGGCCCACAACGCCGGCGGATTGGCTCCCGATCTGGCTCCGCCGACGGAAGCCGACGGCGAATTGCGGCCGCTTAGCTTGTTGGATGAATAGCAACGCCGGGTTGGCCGATTGCGATTGCCGGCGGCGATTGCCGGCGGCGGCATGAGCGCGAATAGCCTGCTAAAGTGGCGCGATTCGGTTCAATCGGCCGGAAATTGGGCGAGGTGTTGTGCCGTTGCCGCTGGGTCGGCGTTTTCTTGTCGGCCACGGAGGACGATGTTGCGGCCGATGACGAACGCGTCCATTTCGGTCGCTTGGAAACATCGCCAAGCATCGTGCGGTGTGCAGACAATCGGTTCGCCCCGGACGTTGAAACTGGTGTTGACCGCCATCGGACAGCCCGTTTGCTCGTAGAACTTTGTCAGCAGCATGTGCAGTAGCGGATTGCGGCGCGCGTCGACCGTCTGAACGCGGGCGGAATAGTCGACGTGCGTGATCGCCGGCACGCTGGACCGCGGCTGGTTCACGCGGTCGATGAGCGAAAGCGGCGAGTCATCCGTCGCCGGCGGCGTGCGATGCGCCTGCAGAACCGGAGCGACTAACAGCATGTACGGACTCTCTTGTCCGGCGGGCATCTCGAACCATTCGTGAACATGTTCTTGCATGCAAATCGGCGCGAATGGGCGGAACGATTCGCGGAACTTGATCTTGCGGTTCAGCACCGACTGCATCGTCGGACTGCGGGCGTCGGCCAGAATGCTGCGTGCTCCCAACGCTCGCGGACCGAACTCCATCCGCCCCTGGAACCAACCGACCACTTTTTCTTCGGCCAAGAGAGTCGCCACGCGCTGACAAAGCTGCTCGTCGTCGGCACAGCGCGTGTAGTCCGCGCCGTGCGCGTCGAGAAACTTGCGGATTTCGTCGTCGCCGAACGCCGGGCCGAGCAGCGAGCCGTGTTGCGAGTCGTGTTGCGAGTTGGCGGCCCGTGCCGCTCGCGGTTGGTCGAGCAATTGATGCCATACGAACATCGCCGCGCCGAGCGATCCGCCCGCGTCGCCCGCTGCCGGTTGAATCCAGATGTCGTCGAACGGTCCTTCGCGGAGAATTCGGCCGTTGCCAACGCAATTGAGCGCGACGCCGCCGGCAAGGACGAGGTGCTTCATACCCGTTCGCTCGTGGACGTGCCGCGCCATGCGGAGCATGACTTCTTCGGCAACCGACTGGACCGAGGCGGCCAGATCGGCGTCGCGCTCGCTGAGCAGGCTTTCCGGCGTCCGCGGCGGCGAGCCGAACAGCCGATGAAACCGCTCCGACGTCATCGTCAATCCCTGGCAGTAATTGAAGTACCGCATATCCATCCGTAGCGAGCCGTCGTCTTTGAGGTCGATGAGATGCTCGAGGATCAGGTCGCGATACTTCGGCTTGCCGTACGGCGCCAGGCCCATCACCTTGTACTCGCCGCCGTTGACCTTGAAGCCGAGGTAGTAGGTGAACGCCGAATACAGCAGCCCCAGCGAGTGCGGGAAGCGGATTTCCTCGTCCAGGCGGATGCGGTTGCCGCGGCCGACGCCGACGCAGGCGGTCGACCATTCGCCGACGCCGTCGAGTGTGAGAATCGCTGCTTCGTCAAAGGGCGAGGGAAAGAACGCACTCGCCGCGTGCGATTCGTGGTGGTCGGTGAACACGTACCGGCCGCGGAATTGTCCGCCAAGGCCCGCCGTCGCCAAACCTTCGTCCATCGCCCGCGGCAGAAACAGCTTTTCCTTGAGCCACGCCGGCATCAGTCGGCGAAAGGAACGAAATCCGGCGGGCGCGAAGGCGAGGTACGTTTCCAGCAGCCGCTCGAATTTGGTCAGCGGTTTGTCGTAGAACGCGACGTGGTCGAGTCGCTCGACCGCGATGCCCGCTTCGGCAAGGCAATAGGCGATCGCCGCCACGGGAAACCGCTCGTCGTGCTTGCGGCGGCTGAAGCGTTCTTCCTGCGCCGCCGCCACGATCTCGCCATCGACGACCAGCGCCGCCGCCGAGTCGTGGTAGAAGGCGGAAATTCCGAGGATCGCGGTCACTTCCCAGCACGCTCCAAATTCAACGCCAACAAGCGTTCCAAAATCTGCTCCTCGCTCAAATCCGCCGCCCACCCATAAGCCGCCGCCACCGCCGCGTCGAGTCTCTCGTGCGCCAACGCCAACCACGTCGGCCGCTGGTTGTAGAGATTGGTGAGCGTCCGCTTCTTAAGCTGCTTCGCACATTCCTCATCTCGCGCCACCACTCGCGGATACCGCACCGTGCCAATCCCATCGCCCCCCGTATCATGAACGTACCGCGCCCACGGCCCATCGACCGAACCGGGAAAAGTAAGCACCTCCTCCCGCGTCCACTCCGGCGGATTCAACCAGTTCGTCCGCAGCCGATCCAACTCACGCGCGGCCTCTCCAATCGCCGCTCGCTGCTCGTCGGTCGGTTCGGGGAATGGGAAGGTTTCGAAACAAGTCGTCGGCGTGTAGCGAAAGCCGCTTTCGCGCTCGCGGACTTGAGTGCCCATGCGTCTCGCCCAAGCCTCATGAACTCGCGAATGAAGAAGTCCCAGGAGTTCGTCGCTGTCGTTTGCGAAGGAAAAAACTTGATGGTCCGGCAATGTTGGACGCTGCATCCATACGAAGACGCGGTGTTTTCCTACGCCAATTGTAGTCAAGAATCGATTCAGTGGCCGCAACGCTTCGCGCATCGCCGGCCGTGGCTCGACGTGAATCCACCATCGCTTGCGGTAGGACTCGCGCTTGTTCTGCGCTCGGATGGGACGAACTTCGCGCTCGACTTGTAGGAACGGCAGTTCGTAGCGCGAGGCAACTTCGAGCGTCATGTCCGTGCCGAAATCGATTATCCACATTCCTCTTGGCCGCCGCGTAACATCCAGGCCATTCACCCACGGGAATACGACATCTGAATTCGGCCGTCCATTTGGGTTTGGTGCATTTAGCAAGTCTCTTGCTTGTTCGTCTCGAAGGTCGAATGCGCCGCCTTTCGTATCGGCCATAAAACATATGCGTAAGTTCGCCGATAATCGCCTCGCTGATGTCAAGTCGGCCTGCGACGATAGGTCCGCATTGATTTTCGCCACGATCGTATCGTTTAGGCAGCGGTGCGCTTCAGTGCCGTCATCGAATCCAATGATCGAGACGTGGACAGCCGCCCCATCGAGCACCCAATCGCGGTCGCTTATCGCAAAGAAGATATCACCGCTGTTCTTGATGTTGTCCAACACCTTTCGGTTCGAATTTCCCCGAATTCCTTGCGTCGCGAGTAGCCCGGCTCGCCCGCATTGCTTGTTGGCGATTGCTTGACGAGCCTTTTCGAACCAATAGCAGCACAAATCGGCTTCGCGGGGAACTCGTTCGTCCCACGTTGCGAACATCGCATCGACGTATTCATCGCCCAAATGCGTTCGCAATAACTTTCCGCCCAAAAACGGCGGATTCCCCACAATAAAATCCGCCTTCGGCCACTCCGGCTCCTTCGGATTCTCCGGGTCCGACAGATCGAGGATCGCGTCCATCCGCCGGATGCTTTCAATGGGCTCAAGCACCGGATTCCGCGGCGGGTTGAACCCGTTGTGGTGCATCCATTGCAGATACCCAATCCAGATCACGACCTGAGCGAGCTGTTGCGCATAGGGATTGATTTCGATGCCGGAGAGCTGCGTCGGGCGGACGTGCGGCAGCAGGTTGAGCGAGTGCTGCGCCGCGTAAACGATGACCTCCTTTTCCAGGTCCAAGAGCAGGTTGATCGCGACGTACAAAAAGTTGCCCGAGCCGCACGCAGGGTCGAGGATCGAAAGGTGAGAAAGTCGCTCAACGAAATCTTGGATGAGGCGATTGTGGTCTTTGACGGCCTTTGATTCGCGCGGCGTAGCGGTCGCGGCTCGGCGTCCCTTCTTGGGAAGCGCCACGGGCTTCGCGTTCGCTTTGACCTTCTTCCACAGTTCGTCGCACTTCTCGCGCGCGGCCTGCCATTCGCGGCGAAGGGGAGTCATAACGACCGGTTCGAGCAGCGTTTTGATGTCGTCTGGACTCGTGTAGTGCGCGCCGATTTGCGATCGCTTGGCCGGATCGAGCGTGCGTTCGAAGAGCGTGCCGAAGATCGACGGCTCCACATTCGACCAATCGACGGCGTTCACTTCCGCGACAATCTTCAACTCGTCGGGCCGCAATTCGACGACGTCCGCGTCGGCGAACAGCCCGCCGTTGAAGTACAGGATCGAATCCGGCCCGAAGTCGCCTCCCTCGGCCATCGCGGTGAACAGGCCCGCCATCCGCTTCGCCAGCCGTCCCAAGTCGCTGGTGTTCGATTGCAGCGTACGCGTGAAGATATTATCCGGCAGCAGCTTGATGTCTTCCGCGAACATACAGAACATCAGCTTCATCAGAAAATGAGCCGCGTCGGAGGCGGCAATGCCGCGAATGCGGAGCTTGTCCGCTATCTGGCCGAACCGCTCGGCCGCCCGCTTCGTGATGACTTCCGACGTCAATCCCGGCTTGAGCGATCCGGGCTCGGTAAACAGCTTCCGCAGCGTGTCGAGATTCGCCGGGTCGGCCAGCCCGCTCAGGTCGAACGCATGCACGACCTTCGCCGTCCCCGTAAAGTTCGTGTGTATCTCGAAACGGTCGAGATCGCACACCACCAGCAGCGGCGGATTGTCCAGGTCTTCGCGATACAGCAGCAACTGGCGGTATGCGGCCTCTAGGTTCTTGTGCTTCCCCTTGTACTCCCAGCCGAAGCAGTCCTTCTTCCACACGTCGGCCCAGCCGTGGCCGCCCTCCTGCTTTCGAACGCCGCGTTCGAAGGTGTACCACGCCCCGTCGGGATCGGCCGCCGCCGGCTTGGGCTGGCCCAACAGGTCGCACAGATCGAGAAAGTGCTGCTGGCAGGCGCTGCGTTCCGAAAGGTTCGCGGCCTGCCACTTGGCGATGAATTCGTGCGGCGTCATGCGATAAGAATAGCGTCGCACGGCGACACCGGCCAGCAAGCACGGTCAATCGATCGGACCGACGTCAAGAATCCACTCGCGGTGCCGGCAAAGGATGTCGCTTCCCATTCGCTTCGCATCCAACCTCGTAAAGCCAGCCTCCTCCAAACGCTAGCCGGCGCTGCTGCGATCGGGTAACATTCGGCGGCGGTGACTGGTTGGAGTTTGCTGGCCTTTTGGATGGGCCGGTTCGCGCTGCCAGAGCCGATTTACTCGATTTTCCCCGGCCGCCAGCGCGTTTTTCGCGGCGGCCCTATCGCCGAGGGCACGGAAATGCCGAGCGTCGTTTTGCAAACTTCTCTGTCGAAGCTGCCCGTCCGCCGCGGAAAAGTTCGCGACGTTTACGACTTGGGCGATCAACTGCTGCTGGTGAGTACGGACCGGATCAGCGCGTTCGATTGGGTGCTGCCCAACGGCATCCCGGACAAGGGCCGCGTGCTGACGCAGCTCTCGGCGTTCTGGTTCGACTACCTGCGGGTGCCGAACCATATGCTCTCGACTGAGGTGGACGACTTCGGGCTCGACAGCATGGGACTGAAAGACGCCATCGACACCGACCAACTCGTCGGCCGCAGCATGTTGGTCCGCAAGACGAAGGTCGTGCCGATCGAGTGCGTCGTTCGCGGGTATCTGTCCGGCTCCGGCTGGAAGGAATATCAGAAGACGCAATCGGTGTGCGGCATCAAGCTCCCCGCGGGCCTGACCGAGAGCGACAAGCTGCCGGAGCCGATTTTTACGCCGGCGACAAAGGAAGAAAGCGGCCACGACATCAATATCTCGTTCGAGGAGATGGTGAACATCGTCGGGCAGGAAACGTCCGAGGAACTTCGCCGCCGCAGCATCGACATCTACCAACGCGGCGCCGACTACGCCGCCAAGCTGGGCATCATCATCGCCGATACCAAGTTCGAGTGGGGCCGCGTCGACGACGAGCTGATTCTGATCGACGAAGTTCTCACTCCGGATAGTTCGCGGTTCTGGCCGGCCGACCAATACACGCCCGGCCGCTCGCCGCCGTCGTTCGACAAGCAGTTCGTCCGCGACTGGCTGGAAACGACAAGCTGGGACAAAAACAGCCAGCCGCCAACGCTGCCCGACGAAGTGGTGGCCAACACCCGCTCAAAATACATCGAAGCCTACGAACGGCTGACCGGCCAAGGGTTCGCCTGGAAGTGATTTCTGGCGGGGTTGCGCTTATTGCTTAACCACAGAGTTCACGGAGGGGAGCACAGAGGGACACGGGGAAATCCAACGATTGATGATTGATGAATCGCGGAAGTTGATAAACGCTCGCGTATATTGCGTATTCGACTTCCGTACTCAGCACTCATCGCTCAGCACTCATCAATCATCATTCATCATTATTCTCTGTGTTCCTCCGTGCTCCCCCTTCGTTCCTCGGTGGTTAGGCAATCCCCCACAATTCAAGCAGTCCACACCGCAAGGAGGCACCTCGCATGTCGCTGGTAACGGGACAGGTTCATCAGGGCGATTGCATCGAGTTGATGGCGGCGGTCGAGCCAGAGTCGGTCCACCTCGCGTTCGCCGATCCGCCGTTCAACATCGGCTACAAATACGACGTCTACGACGACCGCCAGGCCGACGCCGACTATCTCGGTTGGTCGCGGCGGTGGATGGAGTCGGTGCATCGGTTGCTGCGGCCGGATGGCGCGTTCTGGCTGGCGATCGGAGACGAGTATGCCGCCGAGTTGAAGGTCTGCGCTACGCGCGAGATCGGCTTCTCCTGCCGCAGTTGGGTCATTTGGTACTACACGTTCGGCGTCAACTGCACGCGGAAGTTCACCCGGTCGCACGCACATCTGTTCCACTTCGTCAAAGACCCACAGCATTTCACGTTCAACGCCGACGATCCGGCGCTGCGCGTGCCGTCGGCGCGGCAACTCGTCTATGCCGACACGAGGGCGAACCCCAAGGGGCGGCTGCCGGACGACACGTGGATATTGCGGCCGCAAGACTTGCCCGACGGATTCGCCGCCGACAGCGACACGTGGTACTTTCCGCGGGTGGCGGGGACGTTCAAGGAGCGGGCCGGGTTTCACGGCTGCCAGATGCCGGAACAGTTGTTGGGGCGGATCATCCGCTCGTCGTCGAACGAGGGCGAACTGGTCTTCGATCCATTCACGGGCAGCGGGTCGACGCTGTGCGTGGCGAAGAAGCTCGGCCGGCAGTTTTTGGGGACGGAGCTTTCGGAGGACTACGTCGAACGGATCACCGAGCGGCTCGCGGAGATTCAGCCGGGCGACACGTTGGTCGGATCGGCCGATCCGCTAAATAGTGTTCCGCAGACTCCCGTGGCTGGGGCGGATGGCGTGGCAAAGCCGAAACGCCGCATTTTTGTGCGTAAGAAGCCGAACCTGGAAGCGCCGCGTCCGCTGCTTCGCGAAGGGGCCGATTGAGGGCGAACGCCGACCGGTGGGGCGCGGCATTAGCGTGCCGATTTAGACGCGCCCTCGGTTCGCACTCGCCAAGGCAAAGCGAATTGCCCCCGTTTCTTTGAGAAAATCGGCACGATTTACCATTTCGACCGATCTAATCCCCGCAATCCGTCTTCGGCGGGTTGTTCTTGGCCGCTGGGCAGCGGTAAACTTGTTAATGCTTGCCGCGCGGTTGTGGGGCGGGGCTGTTTTCTGCTTTGTTGCGGTCGCAGTTGCGCGACGAAATCCGGCTGGCTTTTTGAGACATTGATTTGAACGCATCCATCGACGCAAATCTGACTGTGCCTGCTTCGGCTTCGGCCGATGACGACCGCGAAGCGTTTTGTCGCTTTGCGGCGTGGGGTCTGCGTGCGCTCGGCGCGGACGTGCGGCGCGTCAATGGCCGGCTCGAGGCGTTGCTGCCGGCTCCGCCGATCGTCGACGTGCGGCGGTCGCGCGCGGACGACCCGCGGCCTGAGTGGCTCCGCTCGCCGATGCCCGCGATGCTTGCCTGTGCGCTCGACACGGATGCGGTGGAGACGGAGAACGTCGCCGATACGGCCGGTGCGGCATCGCGGCTCACGCTGACTCCGCGTTCGCCGCAAGCCGAATGGCTCGTCGACCGGCTCCATGCGCTCGGCGCGGCGATCAAC
>JBBDYI010000178.1:0-3676 GCA_040901705.1 Pirellulales bacterium
CAACCCCCGCTAGCAGCCTAAAGCTAGCAGGGCATGTTTTGGGATAGGCTCTAAGACTAAGAGCCTATCCCAAAACCGCGGAAATGCTGCTATTGCTAGCATATTGGCGCTCTCGTTTTAGGTTTTGGGATAGGCTCTAAGGATAAATGCAAGGCGCTAAACTTGTGCCCGCTGGGCTGCGTCGGTGGCGTTGGGACTCGGCGTGGCCGGGCTGGGGTCGAGCAGCGCTTCGGTCACCTGGCGACGGCGGACTTTTCGCACGATTGCGGATACGCCGTCGAGGTGTAGCACGTCGCCGCCGCGCAATCGCCGGCCGGCCGCGCCGTGCAACCAATCGTTGACGGTCGTCGGGTCGGGGCGGTCGCCGCCAATTTCCGGCCGCTTGAGCAATTCGCGCAGTCGGCCGAGCGATGCTCCGCCGCCGAGCACCCATTGTCGGCCCGACGGCGCGATGTGCTTCGGCAAGCGGTCGAACTCGTCGAGAATGTCGCCGAACAGTTCCTCGAACACGTCTTCTTGCGTAATCATGCCGACGACGCGGTCGTCGTCGTCGCGAACCAGGGCCAAGTGCAAGTGTTCGGCCAGCATCCGCCGCAGTGCCTCGCTGACGGTCAGTTTAGCCGGCAAACTGATGAGCGGCCGCGTGATTTCCTCGATTCGCGGATTGTCGGGGTGCGTCTTGGCCAGCAGGATCATTTCCTTGAACGTCACGTACCCGACGATTTCTTGCGGATCGCCTTTGGCCTCGGTGACGGGAAATCGGGTGTGCAAGTCGAGATGGGCAATGACGAGATTCTCTGCCAGGCTGCCTTCGGCCAGCACCATCACAATGTCCTCTGCCGGCAACATGATGTCGGCGACGCGCATGTCGGAAAGGCGGCTGGCCTGGATGATGATCTGTTCCTGCTCGTGGCCGATCACTTTGCTCGCCCGCAGCAGGTTTACCTGGGCCCGCAATTCGTGCAGCCCAGTGTGGCGATCGGACGAATGGGCGTTGTCGGGCACCAACTTCGACGCCAGCGTGACGACGACCTTGGTCGTGGACTCGAACACCCACACGATCGGAAACGCCACCAGGGCGAACACGCGCATCGCCGGACTGAGCGCCAGGCAAACCAACTCGGCGTTGCGAATGGCGAATACCTTGGGGATCAGTTCGCCGGCGATGATGGTGATGGCCGCCAACGGCACGACTAGCAGCACGACCGAGAGAAAATCCGCAAAGCTCTCCTGCACGCCAAATGTCTGCATCAGCCAGGGCGAGATTTTTTCCTCGGCATTGGCGCCGCCGGTGGCGGCCGCGATCGCGCCGACGAACGTGATGCCCAGTTGAATCACCGCCAGGCTGCCCTCGATACGATCCTTCATGTACGTTGCGGCCGCGGCGCCGCGGCGATGTTGGGCCGCCAAGGCGCGCAGCCGTTCCGGCCGCGCCGACGCCAACGCCAACTCGTAGGCGGCAAACAGGCTGTTGAGCAGAACCATCAGGGCGATGATTATGAGTACGCTAATGCTCATGGGCTACGGGCAACCGATATGATGTTGAATGATGATCGACGCGCGACGAAACGCCCGGCTGCGCGGACAACAGCCGATCGAACTCCCCGATCTGTTCGTCGCTGAGTTGGCCGTCGCTCGACCAACCGCGACCGAGATTATAACCGCGAACCATGTCCGCCAGCCGCTCGCTCGGCAGTGTTGCCGCGGCGTCTCCGCCGACGTGTTCCGCAAGGAAACGCCGCGGCAGGGTGTCTTCCGCCGGCGTCCACCCGGCGCGGATGTTGAATAGCTTTTTCGCCGCGACGATACGTTTTGCGACG
This sequence comes from Pirellulales bacterium, assembly GCA_040901705.1. Taxonomy (GTDB): domain Bacteria; phylum Planctomycetota; class Planctomycetia; order Pirellulales; family PLA5; genus PLA5. Next base: position 1,821 of record JBBDYI010000178.1, read on the forward strand.
GCCCGCAGCTCGGCGGCCGATATGTCCCAGCCCGTGGCGAGGTGCAACATGCGCGCCGCATCGGCGTGGAAGTCGTCGAGCGCGCCGCGTAAAAACTTGCAGAGAATCAAGGAATCGAGTAGAGCGGCGCGGTCCTCGGTGTCGATCGCCAGAGCCGCCGCGCCCGGTCCGGGCCGCCGGCGATCGACATTTTGCGAGAAATCGGCTTCGTAGGCGCCGGAGCGATTGTGGTCGGCGCCGCGGGAACCGACGGCGAAGCCGAGCGCCATCGTTTGCAGGCCGCGCGGTTCGTAACCGGGAATTTCCAAACCTTTGACTTGCGGCGCGAAGTCAATCGAGCCGCCACCGATTTTTGCGGCCAACCGCCGGCTGCCTTCGGCCATTGCGTCGCCGAGACAATCGCGAGCGGCGATCGATTCGATGGCTCGCCCCAGGGCCGACGCATCGCCAAAGCGGAGCCACGGCGCGTCGAGCAGTCCGCGTTCGGCACATTCCATAGCGAAGGCGATCGTGCCGCCGGTGCTGATCGTGTCGATGCCCAACTCGTCGCAACGAGCGGTTGCCGAGAGCACCGCGTCGGCGTCCGCGATGCCGCATAGCGATCCGAGTGCGAACAAGCTTTCGTACTCGACGCGCACGGGGCGATCGGCCTGCGCCGATTCGCCGGCGGCGACGGAGTCAACTTCGGCGGCGCGGCGTTTCATTCCGTAAAGATGCTCGCAACCGATCGTGCAACATGCGCAACTCGCGCGGGTTTTCTGCCGAGCGACCGCCAGCGTTTCAGGCGCGAGATTCTCAGCCGCCGCGAACGAGCCTTGCTGAAAATTGCGAGTCGGCAGGACGTTCAAGCGATTGAACACGAGCAGATTGGCGGCCGTGCCTAGCTCCCGGTATTTCGCCGTCGCCGGACCGAACGAGCGGGCGGAAAGATCCTTGGCCAGCGCGGAAAGCGCCGTCGGATCGGCCCAGGCCGTGCGCTGCGTTCCCCGCACGGCGATCGCTTTGAGAAGTTTGGAACCCATCACCGCGCCGCTGCCGCCGCGGCCAGCGTGGCGTCCGTCGTGTGAGATCGTGGCATAGCGGACGAGGCGTTCACCGGCGGGTCCGATGGCGGCTAGCTCGAAACGATCCATGTTGCCCGTGACGTTCCGCTGAACGCTCCGCTGGTCGCTGCCCTGGTGAAGTCGTTCGCGCAGCGTCGCTTCGGCGACCTGCGTATCCAGGCCCCAAACGTCGGCGGCCGGCTCGATCGACACGCGACCGTCGTCGATCACCAACACCGACGGCTCGCGCGCGCGGCCGACGATGACCAAGGCGTCTGCCCCGGTCCGCTTGCCGGCGAGGGCAAAGCCGCTGCTGGCGAGCGAGTCGTTGATCCGTTCGGTGAGCGGACTCTTGCTAACGACCGCGAACTTGGCGGAGGTCGTCAGCGGGCTGCCGACCAGCGGACTGAAGCAGAAAACCAACGGCGACTCGGCGGCAAGCGCGTCGGCGGCCGCACGGCCTTCGGCCAGCAGAAGCCACGCCCCCAATCCGCTTCCGCCGACAAACCGCCGCAATACATCGTCGCCGAGCGGCAAAAAACGGGCGTCCCGCCGCGTGAGATCGATTCGCAGGTAGCGGCCGTGATAGGCGAACAAGGGTCGTCCGTATGCGGAGGTCGGAAGTCACTCGTGCGACACACGCCGCACCGCGGGCGCTCGCGGCACCGTCAAAACCTAGTATAACCGGACGCGGCGGCGGCGTAATGGCCGAGAACCGGCCGCCGCCCGACATGTTTTGGAATTGGCTCGCCGTATCGTCGATTAAGTGCTTATCCCAGAACCGTAGGAGGCGAATCCTTTCGCCGAAAGATT
>JBBDYI010000179.1:0-24785 GCA_040901705.1 Pirellulales bacterium
GGGAAGCCTTCTGGAAAGACCACCCAAATTAACCCACAATCATGACGCCCACACGCCGCATCACGCGCTTCCAGGCTGGTCGACAGGCAATCTCTGCCGGCCTATGCTGAACCACATCCCACCCTGTGGCGAAAGTTTGGAGGATCGTCCCATGCCCGCCATCGCCGAACCCGCGGCAAACCTCTCCGCCGACCCGAAACTAGCTCACGTCGCCGCCGAGTGGAAGCACGACAGCCCGTTCGTGGCTTGCCGGTTCGATCCGCTCGCTCGCTACGTATTCGCCGCCGCCCAGGATCAAACGATCCAGCGGTTCGACGTGGCCAGCGGCAATAAGGTCGCTCTCAAGGCGCACGACAGTTGGGTCCGCGCGATCGGCTTCTCCCCGGACGCCAGCGTGACCTACACCGGCGGATACGACGGCCGGCTCGTCTGGTGGCCCACCGCGGCGGAAGCTCCGGCGGCGACGCGAACGGTCGACGCCCATGCCGGCTGGGTCCGCTCGCTTTCAGTCAGTCCCGACGGCAAACGCATCGCCACCGGCGGCAACGACCATCTGGTCAAACTCTGGAACGCCGAAGACGGCTCGCTCGCCAGCACCTTCACCGGCCACGACCGACACGTCTACAGCGTGCTGTTCCATCCCAGCGGCGAGTGGCTCCTCTCCGGCGACCTTCGCGGCGTCGTCAAGCAATGGGAAGCGGCCACCGGCAAGCTCGTCCGCGAGTTCGACGCCAAAGATTTGTACACGCCCAACCCCGGCCAGGCCGCCGAATACGGCGGCGTCCGCTCGCTGGCCCTCAGCCCCGACGGCAAGCACCTCGCCTGCGGCGGACTGTACAAAGGCACGAACCCGTTCGGCGCGGTCCAAGATCCGCTGGTCGTCGTGTTCGAGTGGGAGTCGGCCAAGAAAGTCCAATCCCACACCGCGGCCGGCGACCTCAAGGGCATCATCTGGAACACCGAGTATCACAAAGACGGCTACCTCATCGGCGGCTCTGGCGGCTCCGGCGGCGGGCACTTGCTGTTCTGGAAACTCGACGCCGCCAACGAATTCCACCGTTTCTCGCTCCCCAACACCGTGCTCGACATGGACCTCAGCCCCGACGGTTTGCAAATCGCCACAGCACACCACGACCGCCAGGTCCGAATCACGCGGCTCACCGCCAAAACTTAAACTGCCAAGGCCCAAACCACGCTTGACAACCCCCAGAAATCCGACCGATCACCAACGCCCCCTTGTCACGAATCCATCCGCGAAAATCTGCGCAATCTGCGGATCAAACCTCGGCCCGTTCGAGGCGATCGACACTGTATTTCGCCGCAGGCGGAGACTTCGAGCCCCCAATCGTGCCAAGCGATCTGCGCCGCGCTCTCATCGTTCCTGCATGACCGCAAGAATCGCCCGGCAGAAGTCCGGCAGGTCGTCCGGCTTGCGGCTCGAAACGAAATGGCGGTCGACGACCGCCGCCGCGTCTTCCCAAATCGCTCCGGCGTTGACCAGATCGTCCTTGATGCCCGGCGAGCCGGTAACGCGAACGCCGCGATAAACGCCCGCCGAAATCGGAATCCAGCCGCCGTGGCAGATCGCCGCCACCAGCTTCCCCACCGCGGCGAAATCCCGCACCAGTTGCAGCACATGCGCGTCGCGGCGGAGTTTGTCCGGCATGAACCCACCCGGCACGACGAGACCGTCGAAATCGGCGGCCCGCATCTCGGCCAGCGCGGCGTCCGCGACACACGGATATCCGTGCTTGCCGGCATATTTTCCGCCCGCCCGCTCGCCGGCCACGACAACGGTCGCCCCGGCCTCGATCAACCGCAGCTTCGGATACCACAGTTCCAGGTCTTCATAAACGTCGCCCGTGAACATCAGCACGCGGCGATCGGCAAGTGGCAGCGCCATGCGTCAATCTCCTTGCAATCCAAACGAAAAAGCCGCCGCGGGAGAAAGCATCTCGCCGCGGCGGCAGCTTGATCGAACGCGATCTGCAATGCTCAATCGAGAAACCCAACCAACTCCTGGCTGCGGGCCGGCTGCTGCAATTTGCGAACCGCCTTGGCCTCGATCTGTCGAATACGCTCGCGAGTCACCTTGAAAATGTGCCCGACCTCTTCCAGCGTATAACTGTACCCGTCGCCCAAGCCGTATCGCAACTTGATGATCTCGCGCTCGCGATAGCTCAGCGACTTGAGCACCTTGTGGATACGGCTGCGGAGCATTTCTTGCGAAGCGCCCGTCGCCGGATTCTTCGCGAACGAGTCCGGCAGCAGGTCGCCGAACTGGCTGTCCTCGCTGTTGCCGACCGGCCGATCGAGGCTGATCGGATACCGGCTCATCGCCAGCACCCGCCGGGCTTCGTCGACGGTCGTCTCCGCACGTCGGGCCGTTTCTTCGAGCGTCGGCTCGCGGCCCAACTCTTGCAGCAACTGCCGCGACACGTTCCGCACCCGGGACATCGTCTCGACCATGTGAACCGGAATTCGGATCGTGCGGCTCTGGTCGGCCACCGCCCGCGTGATCGCCTGGCGAATCCACCACGTCGCGTAGGTGCAAAACTTGAACCCGCGACGATACTCGAACTTGTCCACCGCCCGCATCAAGCCGGCGTTCCCTTCCTGAATCAGATCCAGAAAGCTCAGGCCGCGGTTGCGATACTTCTTGGCGATCGATACGACCAGCCGCAGGTTGCCCTCGGACAGTCCCCGCTTGGCGTGCTGATACTCGCGGTAAATCACCTTGAGCAGTTTCACGCGGTTTCGCAAGCTCGTCGGCGTTTCTTGCGTCGCGCGGAGAATCCGCCGATATTCCTGCACGTACTGCGCACGTTCGGCGGCCGGCGCCTTGGCCTTGCGGCTGGCTTCGATGTACGCCTTCAGCTCGTCGATCCGCTTGCTGAATTCTTCGAGCGTGTCGATCATCGTCTCGACCCGCTGCGTGCGCAGACCGAGCTCTTCGACCAGCTTCACCGCCCGATTCCGCCGCCGGCCCAGCCGCTTCCACGCCGCCCGCCGTTCGGACACCTTCCGCGACTTGCTCAGCGCGATCGCGTAATCGCGGCGATTCGACTTGAGCAGCAAGTCGACCGTCGCCAGGTTCTTCGGCAAGCGGCCGAGAATCTGGTCCTTCTCCAGGCAGTCCGTCACGGATACCTGAACCGTGCGATCGAACGGCAGTTCGCCGTCGTGAACGCGCCGCAGCACCTTGACGGCGTTACGAAGCACGTAATCGCACTGCAATAGCTTCGCCCGAAACTTGACCCGCGTCACTTCGATGCGCCGGGCCAGCGAGATTTCCTGCTGCCGAGTAAGCAACGGAATCTCGCCCATTTGCGTCAAATACATCCGCACCGGATCGTCGGACCACGACTCGAGTTCGCCGTCCGCGCCGTCGAGCACGACGTCGTCGTCGGCCGAGTCGGCGTCGTCCGTGGAATCGTCGTCGCTGCTGCCGTTGCTTACGACGTCGTCGCCGTCATCGTCCGTGTCGATGAGGTCTTTCTCGTTGATGTCGTCGGCGTCGAGCGACGCGCGTGCGACTTCGTCGTTCATGTCGTCGAGCATGAGCGAATCGTACAAGCGAACACCCCCGAATCTTGAGGAGGAAAAGGCGCACAACGAAACCGCCGCGGTTTCGCGCGCCTCGAATATGGCGGAAGATCACCCGTGTCTTAAAGTCGCAATTTCACCGCAAAAAGCGACACGTCGATGGCGATGCAAAAAAATTTGCCGCCGTCTGCGTGCGCCGTGTCGATGACTCACCCCGTTACATAGGCGGGACATGGGCCGTCGCCAAACCAAACAATTCTATCACGCAACCGACGTAAGTCCGGTCGTCATCGATATTTGGAAAGGGATAGCGCATGGGGAAAACTTACCGGCCAAGCAGCCGTGTCAACTGCCGAACCATTTTTCCCCTCTTTCCCACACCGGCTTTGCAGAAGCCCGTCGGCGGTCCGAGAGTCGAAGCCATCGTCCTAACCGCGACACCGTGCAAGGTCGTCCGTGAGCGTCTCTACACGAGAATACGAACGGATCGAACCCAGGGGTCGCGCGAAATAACGGCTTGCTCTAGCGGAGTTGCGGAGTGACCAAAGCTTTGTGGCAGGAAGGTGAGGCTCTAGTATTCTAGTCACGGTGATTAACCGGTCTAGTGCCAAAATAATTCGCGGCGGACGATTTGCTCACCCAAGCGATCCGCCGCCCTGCTTGCGGCCCGATCCCGCGTTCGCTAGCATTCACGACCGAAATCGCCCCTCGCGGTATCATCTCGTCGTCGTCACAACTGGGTCCAAACCGTCCGCCAACGTGCCGCCAACACCGGGTCAATAACGATGTCGCTCACCGGCCAGGTCGCCATCGTCACCGGGGCCAGCCGCGGAATCGGCCGCGCCGCCGCGATCGCTTTGGCCCGTGCCGGCGCTGCCGTCGGCGTCAACTACCGCTCGCACACCGAGGAAGCCGAAGAAGTCGCCGCCGCCATTCGCGACGCCGGTGCGGAGGCCATACTCCTGCCAGGCGACGTCGCCGATCTCGCGTCCGTCGAAAAGATGGTCGCCGCGGTCGTCGAAAAGTTCGGCCGCCTGGACATTGCCGTCAGCAACGCCGCCTACAGCGATCGCGAGCCGTTCTGGGAAGCGAACCTCGACGGATTCCGCCGCGGTGTCGACGTCACGATGTGGGGGGCGTTCAATCTGCTCCGCACCGCCACGCGGCAAATGCTCGCCCAAAAACCTCCCGCACGCGGCGCGAGTCCCGCGGACGGTTTCCCCCGCGAATCGAGGGGTTCGATCGTCATCGTCAGCTCGCCCCACGCCTACATCGCCGTCCCCAGGGCGATGTCCTACAACATGTCCAAAGCCGCCATCGACCAGATGGCCCGCACCGCCGCCATCGAATTGGCCGAGCACCGCGTCCGCGTCAATCTCGTCCATCCCGGCTGGATCGACACGCCCGGCGAACGCAAATTCGCCTCCGAAGACACCCTTCGCCGCGGCGGCGAAAAGCTCCCCTGGGGCCGCATGGGCCGCAGCGAGGAAATCGCCCGCGGCATCGTCTTTCTCTGCGACCCGGACAGCGAATACATCACCGGATCGTCGCTGCAAATCGACGGCGGCATCACGCTCCCCTGGTGGGCAAACCGTGGATCGGCCGTGCCGGACTGAAAAATCGCGGAGGCGTCCGATGAGCGAAAAGACTACGGCCGTGTTAATTCCCGTGTTCCTCATCACGGTCGGCGTCGGGTGGTTGCTGACCACCCTCGGCATCGCTCCAGGCATCGACTGGGTGTGGACGCTTGGCTTGGCCGTCGTCGGGTTGCTCGCCTTCGTGCTCGGCGGCTTCAACAAGCTCACGGCTACGGTCGGTCCGTTTTTTTTGATCGGCAGTTGCCTGTCGGTGCTTCGTCAAAGCGGACGGCTGCACGTCGACATTGAAATGCCGATTCTGGCCATTTCCGCAGGCGTCCTGTTGCTGGTGGTGCGACATCCAGCGATTCCGATGCCGAAATGGCTCTCTCAAGAGGGTCGCGGCGGCACAAATACGTAGCCGCCCAATGCCGCTGAACCACGGCATCCGCCGAACTCGGCGTTTGCTCGACTCCGCCACGCCCGCGGTTTAGACTAAACCGCGATTTCCGAGCATTGAGCAGCAATGGTTCATTCTGCGGCAGCCGCCGAGTGTGGGGCCGCTTTCATATTCCGTATTCTTGCGCGGCCATGATCGACTACGACATGCTTCTCGACGCGAGCCGCCGCGTGCGTTGCGACCTTGTCGCCAGCCGGGAGGAATCCGGCCGCTGGACTGGCGAGCTATCCAGTTCGGCGCTCTCCACTGCCACCGCCGTCAGCGCCCTAGCCGTCGTCGAGCGGCGCGGCCCGACCGACGAATCCGGCCGATTCGTCAACCTCACCCGCGAAACGCAACTCGGCGTGCTGATTGTCGACGGCCTGCGCTGGCTTTCCCGGCATCAAAACGCCGACGGCGGCTGGGGCGACACCGATCGTTCGCATTCCAACATCGCCACGACGATGCTGGTCCGTGCCGCGTTTCATCTGACAGGCGTGCCGGCCGAACATGCCGACATGCTCGACCGCGCCGAGCAATACATCGAGGCCGCCGGCGGCGTCGACGGCCTTCGTCGCCGCTACGGCCGGGACAAAACATTCGCCGTGCCGATTCTGACCAACGCGGCGCTGGCCGAACTCGTTCCCTGGCGACAGGTCTCGCCGTTGCCGTTCGAGTTGGCCGCCTTGCCGCAAAGTTGGTATCGATTCCTCCGTTTGCCGGTCGTCAGCTACGCGATTCCGGCGCTGGTCGCCATCGGCCAGGCGCGTTTTCATCACCGGCCGCCCTGGAACCCACTGACGCGGTGGATCCGTCGCCTGGCCATCGAACCGAGCTTGCGTGTGCTCGAACGCATGCAACCGGCCAGCGGCGGGTTTCTCGAAGCCGCGCCCCTGACCAGCTTCGTGGTGATGAGTCTCGCCTCGATTGGCCGCATCGGCCATCCAGTAGTTGAGCGGGGCGTAAAGTTTCTCATCGAGTCGGTTCGTCCCGACGGAAGCTGGCCGATCGACACGAACCTTGCGACTTGGAACACGACGCTGGCCGTCAATGCGTTGTCTTGCGACGAGCGCGGCCCGGCCGTCGGCAAAGACCGCGATGGCGATCGAGCGCATGTCGACGAGATCGACGGCACACTCAGCGATGCGCGGTTGCTCGATTGGATTCTCTCCTGCCAGCAGCGCGAGCGGCATCCCTACACCGGCGCAGCGCCCGGCGGTTGGGCTTGGACCGATCTGCCAGGCGGAGTTCCCGACGCCGACGACACGTCCGGCGCGCTGCTGGCCCTGGCCGCGCTGAGACATCGCACCGTACAGCCGGCCGAGCGACAGCGGATCGACGCGGCCGCGGCGCTCGGTCTGCGGTGGCTCGTCGATCTCCAAAACGGCAACGGCGGCTGGCCGACGTTTTGCCGCGGCTGGGGAAAGCTGCCGTTCGACCGCAGCGGCAGCGACCTGACCGCCCACGCACTCAGGGCGATGGCCCATTGGCGGCGATTGTCGATCGACGGACCGCTTGTTGACGAGCCGCGCATGGAACGCGCGCGTCGGCAAGGACTCGCCTATTTGCAGCGCTCGCAGCGGCCCGACGGCAGTTGGACTCCGCTCTGGTTCGGCAACCAAGACCACGCCGACGAAGAAAACCCGATCTACGGCACCGCCAAGGTGCTGCTCGCCTATCGCGACTTACGTCTCATGGACGCCCCCGCGCCACGCCGGGCTGTGGCGTTCCTGCTCGGTTGCCAGAACGCCGACGGCGGCTGGGGCGGCCCCGGCATGGCGAGCGAAAACGCACGCCGCACCGCCGAGTCGACCGTCGAAGAGACTGCGCTGGCCGTCGAGGCCCTGCTCGCCGCCGATGCTGCGGAAGAAACCCAAGTCGCTACGAACAAAGGGCTTACGTGGCTCATCCAGTGCGTCGCACGAGGTGGGCACACCCGCGCGTCGCCGATAGGTTTCTACTTCGCCCGGCTGTGGTATTATGAACGACTGTATCCGCTTGCCTTCACGGCGTCGGCGCTGGGTCAAGCAGTCGCACGACTGCGCCCACGATCCGAGACGACGCCCCGCGATTCGCACACCACGATTCGCTCGCGCTAGATGAATCTACGAAAATGCATTCATCGTTCATCACTCCGCATTCATCACTCATCACTCGCAATCACTCGCCGCTCCGTGCCCTCCGTGCTCCTCCTCCGTGATCTCCGTGGTTAAACAAACCGCCCTCGGTTAAACAAACCGCCGCACCGCCGCCACCCGACCGCCGCTCCTTCCGACTCCGACGAGGCTTCTCTTGGCGACCGCACCCGTTGACAGCCTGATTGCCGACGCCGCTGTGGCCACGGACGTTCCGCTCGGTGAAAAGAAAAAAACCTCCCGCCGCCGCAACACCAGCCACTTGAAGCTCGTGCCGGAAACGCGGGCGCAGCGCGAGTCGCTGCGCGCCCGTTGCGCAGAGGTCGCCGACAAGCTCGACAAATCGCGCCCGCTCTCCAAGGACGAAATGGAAGCGGTCGCCCGGCGGACGCTCGACGACGCCGGTTTGCCCGAAGGCTATCTCGGCTGGACGATGGTCTCGCTGGCCGGCGAGTTCTGGCGCGAACAAGTGGCCGCCGTGCCGCCGTCGCGGCGGTTGTTCCTGCTGCCGCATTGCCTCAAGCACGCCGAAGGTTGTCCGGCCGACTACGACGACTTCGGCCTCGACTGCAAGAAATGCGGCGCGTGCAGCATCGCCGATTTTCGCGGCATCGCCGAGCAGATGGGCTACAAAGTGCTCGTCGCCGAAGGCTCGCCGATCGTGCTCAAGATCATCGTCAGCGGCTACGTCGACGCGATCGTCGGCGTCGCCTGCCTGAACGTGCTCGAAAAAGCGATCGACAAGATTCTGCTCTCCGGCATCCCGTGCCTCGCCGTGCCGCTACTGTCGAGCGACTGCCGCAACACGTCGGTCGACGAGGACTGGGTCCACGAAATGATCACCGCCCAACCGACCGCGCCCGCCGTCACCACGCGGAGCTACGTCCACTTGCTCCGCGCGTCGGCCAATCTGTTCGAGCCGGCCGAATTGGATCGTCTCGCGCCGCGGCTCCGCGGCGGACCCCGACTGGCCGAAGTCAACGGCCAAGGCGCAACGGCACTCGATCCGATCGCAGCGACGGAAGCCATCGCCCACGATTTCCTCGCCAAGGGCGGCAAATACTCGCGGCCCTTCATCACCCTGGCGGTCCACGACGCGCTGACCGGCGCGAAAGGCACCGCGGCCGACGGCGAGCAGCACGTCCGTTCGCTCGGCGACGCGATTCGCCGCACGGCGCTGGCCATCGAAGTCTTCCACAAGGCGTCGCTCGTTCACGACGACATCCAAGACGACGACGCCTTCCGCTACGGCGACGACACCGTCCATCGCCGCTACGGCGTCCCCACGGCGATCAACGTCGGCGACTACCTGATCGGCTTGGGCTATCGCTCGGTGAGCCGCGAAACGGCGGCCCTCGGCGCAGAGACCGCCGCCGACATCCTCAATTCACTGGCCGAAGCCCATCTGCGGCTATCCGAGGGCCAGGGCGCGGAGCTGATGTGGCGCGACGCGCTCGACAAGCGGCTCTCGCCGGTCGACGCCTTGAAAATCTACGCCCTCAAGACCGCTCCCGCGTTCGAGGCCGCCCTGTACGGCGGCGCTCGACTCGCCGGCGACGCCCAACAATATCGCGAGCCGCTGGCCCAGTTCGCCCGCCACCTCGGCGTGGCGTTTCAAATCCTCAACGATCTCGGCGACTGGCAAGGCGACGCACACAACAAGCTCGCCGCCGCCGGCGACATTCTCGGCGGCCGCCCCACCGTACTTTGGGCGTTGGCCCTCGAAGCGCTCGACGAAGCCGATCGCACCGAACTCGAACGATTGCCCACCGACGACCGCCCCGCCGCATGGCGCGTCGATCGCGTTCGCCAGCTATACCAACAGGCCGGCGTGTTCGACAAAGCCGCCCGGCTCGTCGACAAGCAGCGCCAGCGGGCTGAAGCCGTCGCCGACGAAATCGAACCCGACGAACTGCGACGCTTGTTGTACTACTTGATCGACACCGTGTTGGAACAGACCGCGCCCGAAGAACCCGCCACGCTCATTACGCCGACGCTGGGCATTTCGCTACCCGTCGTCGGTCCCGCCAGCTAAACTCGCCGCAACATCGAACGACGACCGCAAACTGTCGCCCCGCGGCAGCCGCGCCGAATCGTCGCTCGTGGAGGCACACCCCCTTGCACCCGCCGATTCCCGATCTGACGGAACTGATCCGCCTGTTCTACGAAACGCCCGCAGACTTGGGCGATTTCGCCCCGGTCGCCGCCGACGAATTGCCCGACCCCTATCGCGGCCTGCTGGCCCACGACCAGCACATGACGGTCACCGTCGAACGATTTCACGGCTGTCTGGTCGATGTCCGCGTGATCGAATACAAATCGTCACCGCCGCACTACGCCCGCAAGATCCTGCTCACGCGGCAATCCGACGGGGCGGTCGTGCTGTTCGGCATCGTGCGGATCGACCTCGATCAAGTCGACCCCGCCACGCGCGACGAAATCCTCGCCCGCCGCAAGCCGCTCGGCCGCATCCTCATCGAGCACAACGTGCTCCGCGAAGTCGAATTGGTCGACCTGTGGCGCGTTACGCCCGCCGCGGAATTGCGGCAACTCTTCGCCGGAAGTGAATCGGCGCAAACCACCTCAGCATCGACCTATGGCCGCACCGCGCTAATCCACTGCAACGGCCGGCCGGCGGTCGAACTCCTAGAAATCGTCGCCCCAGCAGAATCGGCGACGTCACTCTCCTAACCAAAGAGGACAAAGAAGAGAACCACGGAGAGCTAAACGCGGAACGATGAATGCTGATCCTACCAAAGTACATTCATCACTCATCACTCATCACTCATCACTCATCACTCATCACTCATCACTCATCACTCGCCCCTCCTCCTCCACGGTTAATCCACAGCCTCTCAACTCTCCGCCTTCCGCTCGGCCATCAACTGGTCCCGTAGCTTCGCCGCTTGCTCGTAATCTTCCTGAGCGACCGCTTCGGACAATTGTTCGTCCAGCGTCGGGCCGACTTCGTAATGCTCACGCACCGATTCGCGCAGCTCGCGGAGCTTCTGCACCAGATCGTCGTCCTCGAAGTGATCCTCGGCGTCGTATTCGACGAACACCTTGCGAACGTCGTCGAGCCCTTTGTTGATCTCATCGATCGCCGAGTTCGCGCCGTTGTCCTCCAGTTCCGCCAGCGCCGCGGCCTGCGTCCGGTGAAACAACACGAACGGACGATATTGCTCGTGCGAAAGCGTCCATTCCTGATCTTCGGAATGCTTGCGCGAAATGTCCATCAGCGCCAGCGTGTGGTCGGCGTCTTCCACCGCGCGGCGAAACTCGCGCAGCGCCAACCAGCACGTGCGGCGATGGTAGTACTGCACGAACTCGCGATCGACCTCGTTGCACTGCTCGTCCGAGAGCGTGAATTCGGACTCGCGAAACGCTTGTTCCGCCAGCACGTCGTAAAACGTCTCCGCTCCCGCCGGCCGCGCGCCGTCTGGCCGTCCGGTCGTTTCCATCTGCAACACGCCCATGTCGAGCCGCATCTGCAGCACCGGCCGCCCGTCGTCCCCCTTGACGATGCGCGCGGCAAGTTCGCCCGGTTCGTGCGGCCAGGCGCGGAGCACATCGTCGATATTTTGCCGGTTCTTACGCCGGGCCATAATCGATCTCGCTGTCGCCGTTCGCCGCGGTCACGCCGGGGGCATCGTGGGCGACCGACGGCCGCGGACACCCTACGACATTGTAAATCCGCCCGAACACGGGGGAGTGGATGTGATAATTCGACGTGACCAAAATCTCAAGTTCAACCGCTGGCCGGTCCACCGTGGCCCGACGATTCAATTATATTCCCCTAACCACGGCGAGGCTACCGATCGGCGCGGCACGACGCGAACGAACTGGCCAGGTGACCAGTATGCAAGGTGCACGGCCGCCAGCGTTCGCTCAAGCTCGCAATATCGCTCGCGTTGCCCAAACGCAACGCCGGTTCGCGATCGATTCGCGTCAATGCCCGCTCGGCGTCCGCACGCACTCTGCCGAGATCGCCGCCGGCGACTTGAGCGTCTGATAGATCACGCAGTACCACTCCGCCAGCTTCAACAGCGTCGCCAACTGTTCGTCCGTGGCGTCGGCATCGATTTCGTACTTCAGCCGAATCGACGAAAAACCAATCGGCGTCTGCCGATCGACGCCCAGCGTGCCGCGAAAGTCGAGATCCCCCTCGGCGGAAATCGTGCCGCCGCGGATCGGAATCTCCATCGCCGTCGCCACGGCCCGCAGCGTCACTCCCGCGCAGGCCACCAGCGATTCGAGCAACATATCGGCCGAACACGCCGCCGTGCCATCGCCGCCGGTCGCCGGATGCAGCCCCGCCACGATCTCGCCCCGCGGCGTTTCGACGCGACAATCGAGCGACGCCGCATCGACGCGGCCCGTCGCACGGATCGTATATTTCGCCGCGGTCGGATCGTCCTTGTATTTCGCCTTGAGCGGCGCTTGCATTTCTCGCAACTGAGCGGCGTTCATCAAATCGATTCCTTCACGAAAGCAAAACAGCAGCAGCCGGCCGCAACAAAAACGGTCGTGAATACCGACTCCTGTCTCCTGCCTCCTGGATACCACTCTTTCAGGATTCAGCAACTAGGAGCAACTCCCTCGACGCAATCGCATACGCGACGGGCCGATTCTAACGGCCGCCCAAAACCGTCGCCAGGGTTCGCCGCCAGTGCCCACCGCTGCGTCACGCCGGCGCAATCCCCACGAGCTACATTATCGTATCCGCTCGGCGGCCGAATGCTCGCCAGCCAGCAATGTCTGCGAATCGAGGAGCTCACCCATGCCGCATCGTTCGATCCTTCCCGCCGTATGGGACATTCCGCAAGTGTTTCGCGATCGCTTGGGCGCCCGACCCGGTCGCCAACGGGCGATGGTCCACGACGGACACGTATTGCTCGTGCTCCATCGCCCGCCAAAGGCCGACGAAGAAGACCGCGCCGGCCGCTACTTCTGGCGCAAGCCCGACGGCACATGGATGTCGAGCGAGTCCGGCGGCGGTCTGCCCTCGCTCGAAGCCCATCTGAAAGAGTATGCCGACCTGGTCGAGCAGTGCGACCAGAAAGAAGAACGGGCGACGACCGCCCATGACTATTTCGACGTCATCCAATCGGTCACGCCGCTGCACCGCGCCGCGCGGAATATGCACAACGCGCTGCAAGACGCCCGCAAAGCCGTGCCCGCCGACCGCGACCTGATCGACCTCCGCGACCGCGCCTACGACGTCGAGCGCAATGCCGATTTGCTCTACACCGATACGCGCAACGGCCTGGATTACGCGCTCGCTCGCCGGGCGGAAGAGCAGGCCGCGGCGTCTCATCAGATGGCGGTCGCGTCGCACCGCCTGAACGTGCTGGCCGCGTTTTTCTTCCCCATCGCCACGCTCAGCGCCGTGTTCGGCGTCAACTTGCAACACGGCTGGGAAAACACGCCCGGCCCAGGCCCATTCCTGACCATGCTCGCCGCCGGATTGGCCTGCGGCTACGTCCTCAAACGGTTCATCGCCCGCAACGGCCGCGCCTGACTGCCTGTTGAAAAAGGGGACTGACCCTCTCAGGCACGGCGAATTCTCCGGCGAAAACGCGCTCTCCCACTGGGTCTGTCCCCTTTTTCAACAGGCCGCGAAGGCCGCGTGGCCGCTTCCCGGGCAATCGCAAAAGCCCGAACATGGCCGCCGTCGATGGGAACGGCCACGTCAAAGAAGTGCTCGAGAGAGGACTTGAACCTCCACGCCCTTGCGGGCACAAGAACCTGAATCTTGCGCGTCTGCCAATTCCGCCACTCGAGCAGTGACCGAGGAATCTTTATAGATTACGCCCGGCCGACGTTCAAGACGTGAAGACCGCCACGGCGCGGCAAAGGTTCGCCGTGCGTCGAACCGCTAGCTGGCCGCGACCAACCGGCGTAGCTCGGAAAACTCGTCGAGCGTGACGGTCGTCAACTCGCCGCCGTCGCAGCGGAGCACGATCAGGTCGCTGTAGACCTTGTCGTCGCCGCTGCGGCGAAAGTGCAAACTATGCCGCCGTCGCTCCGTGCGAACCACCGTCCCCACGGTCGTAGTCGTCCAACGCTTGAAGCCCACCTTCACCGCATGAACCATCTCCACGCGGTCGCCCGGCCGAAGCTCACCAAACAGCGCCAAATTCGACTCAGTCGACATGGGGGAAGAGAGGTTGGAGATTGGAGGTTACGTATATCAAACCTTCAACCTTAAGCCTTGCTTGAACCTTGAAACTTGAACCTTGAAACTTCTCCCTACACTTCTTTCGCGTTGATCCAAGTCATCAGCTTCCGCAGCTTCAGCCCGACTTGCTCGATCTGGTGATCCCTCTGGCGGCGGCGGGTGGCTTTGAACGACGCAGCGCCGGCCTTGTTTTCCAGAATCCAATCGCGGGCGAACTCGCCCGACTGGATTTCGTGCAGAATCTTCTTCATCTCGGCGCGGGTATCGTCGGTCACAATCCGCGAGCCGCGGGTGTAATCGCCGTATTCCGCCGTGTTCGAGACGCTGTACCGCATGTAGTTGATGCCGCCCTGGTAGAACAAGTCGACGATCAGCTTCAACTCGTGCAGACACTCGAAATAGGCCAGCTCCGGCTGATAGCCGGCGTCGACGAGCGTTTCGAACGCCGCCTTGACCAGCGCGCTCACGCCGCCGCACAGCACCGTCTGCTCGCCGAACAAATCGGTTTCGGTTTCCTCGGCGAAGGTCGTTTCGATGACGCCGCCCCGCGTGCCGCCGATCCCCTTGGCGTAAGCCAGCCCGATCTTCTTGGTCACTTCGCTCGCGCCTTCGTTCCAGGCGATCAAACACGGCACTCCGCCGCCCTTCTCGAACTCGCTCCGCACCAAATGGCCCGGCCCCTTCGGCGCGACCAGCAGCGAATCGACCCCCTTGGGCGGTTCGACCTGCCCGAAATGCACGTTGAAGCCGTGCGAGCACATCAGCACGTTGCCCGGCTTGAGATTGCCGCGGATGTTGTCGCGATAAATGTCGCCCTGCACTTCGTCGGGCAGCAGGATATTGACGATGTCGGCCTTCTTGGTCGCGTCGTCGACGCTCATCGGGTCGAAGCCGTGGCTCTTGGCCAGATCGTAGTTCGCCCCTCCCGGCCGCTGGCCGACGATCACCGTGCAGCCGCTGTCGCGAAGATTCTGGGCGTGGGCGTGCCCCTGCGAGCCGTAGCCCAGGATGGCGATGGTCTTGCCCTTGAGGACGGACAGATCGGCGTCGTTGTCGTAGTAGATGGTGACTGGCATGTGGCGAGCAATAAAGTGTTTTGGAGAGTTTTGTAGGGTGGGTCGACGTGTTGTCTAGGTTGCCTTCGCGGTATCGTGTGCGTCGCTCTCGATCGAAGCCGTCCCGCCGCGGACCATCGCAATCCGCCCCGTGCGAACCAACTCGACGATCCCAAACGGCCGCATCAGGTCGATGAACGCTTCGATCTTTCGCTCCTGGCCGGAGATTTCCACGATCACCTCGTCGGTGCTGACGTCGACGATCCGGCCGCGGAAAATGCCGGCCAGTTCGCGGATGTCGTTGCGGCCGCCGTTGGGGCCGGACTTGACCTTGATCAGCATCAGGTCGCGTTCGACGAAATCCTGCGAACTGATGTCGTCGACCCGCACGACCGTGACGATCTTTTCGAGTTGCTTACGAATCTGATCGAGCACGTTGTCGTCGCCGACGACGACGAACGTCATCCGCGAAAGTTCCGGCGTCTCGGTTTCGCCGACCGCAAGGCTATTGATGTTGTAGCCGCGCGACGCGAGCATACCCGAAACGTGCGAAAGCACGCCGGGTACGTTCTGAACCAGGGCCGACAGAACATGCCGCATTTAGGGGGTCGCTCCGGCAGATTGCATGAAACGCCCCATGATAGTCGTGCGGCAAAGGGTCAACAAGCCGACGACGCCGAAGGCAACGGCAGCGCGACAGCGATTCACGAAGTCGAGCGAAGCGCCCTCGGCAATCACACCAAAGCGACACACATCGCCCCCGCGGGTTCGCAAGCGACCGAGGGTCCGTCTAAGACGCATTCTCCATGCCCGCCTCGCCCTCTGCCTCGACGTCGTCCTTTTCTCCGCTGGAGAACTGCTGCACCCAGTACAGCCGGCCATCGCTGCCGCGGGCCCACGACGCGCCCATGTGCGTGTAGCCGCCAAGGATGTTCGCCCGGTGGCCGGACGAGTTCATCCAATCGCCGACCGCGTCGTCGGAACTCGACTGTCCCCAAGCAATGTTCTCGGCCACGCCGTCGTTGCCGTGCCGGAAGTTGCCGGATTTGGCCATCCATTGGGCGTGGCGGCGAGCTTGATTGACCAACCGCTTGGACATCTTCAACGGCGCCAGGCCAAACCTCGCCCGCTGGGCGTTGGTGCGGTCGACCACGTTGCGTTCGGCGCGGTGCAGCGGAAACTCGTTTGCCTGGGCCGTGGCCGCCGCGGCGAACGTCGCCGCCAGGGCCAGCGCCAGTCGAATCCCCACTACCCGCGGACGTACAAATTTCTGCATTCGGAATTCCCTTTTAAAACCTGGTATCGGCCAATCGGCCGCAGGACGCCGCCGCGAAACAACTCACGCGGCGCTGAAAACTTGTCGGCACTCACGACTAATGCCGCCCAAAAATGCCCGTCGCGTACCAAACCGCGCGCGAGCCGAGCTTCATGTCGTAGCCGAACTGCGGCTGTCGCTCACGAACGGCGCTCCAATGTCCCGACGATTGCCGCCAACTATGCACGCATTCCTCGGCCGCATCGACCAACTCTTCGCCCGGCCAGCTTTCCGCACAGACCTCGACGGCCACCATGCCGCCGGGCAAACGAGCGTTGATCCGCTGAAATCGGCTGCCCCAGTTTTGGTGCCCCTGCACGTCGATGTCGGCCTGATACCGGCTGTGGCTTTCGGCCTCTCCCGCCAGCATGTCGTTCCAATAGCCGTCGGTGCTCGCCGGCGCTTCGGGATGCGTGCGAACCGCATAAATGAGCGTCCGCTGAGTCAGCGTGCCACGCGGCAAACCGAGGATTACAGACAGCCGGCGGGCGTCGTAACGCTTTCGCGGGCTGAACGGGAATGCACTGACCACTTGGCGAAAGTTCCGCGAACTGGCGTCCGACGTATCGATGATGGCGACGCCTTGGCGACCGTACATCGTCGAAAACGAGGCGTGCTTCAACAACTCGACCGGTTCCCCGCCGATCTGGATCGCCGTCCGCTTCGACAGCCGGGCTAGCACGAAACTGCCCAACTTGCGGCGGACGCGAACGCTGGACAGCGATTCGCGATCGAACTGCTCTTGTTCGGCGTCCGCCTCGTCGTTGCGGAAATAGACGAACAACATCCGCCGTTCGCGCTCGGCCGTGCGAATCGCTTCGCTATAATCTTCGTGCCAATGGAGTTCGGCCACTTTGGCCAGCGCCGCTTCCGGCACGTGGCGTTCGAGCAAAGCCAGCAGATCGTCCTGGCTCGCGGGCTGCTCGGCCAGTGGCAACGCCGCGACGACGTGGCGAAACTTGGGACTTTCCCGATGGACGGTATCGACGACGGCCAGACCCGGCTTGCCGGCGAGTTCCGCGAACGCCGCGTGCCCAAGCAGCGCGAATTCTTCGCCGCCGGCCCGGATCCGAACGTCGAAAGCCAGCTTCGCCAGCACGCAATGGGCCAGCAGGTCGCGTACCGCGCCGGCCGACAGCGATTCGCCCTCGAATCGAGCCGTCACCGCGGCCGCAGCCGGGTCGTGGAACAGGATCACGAGCGGGCGGCCGGCGGCCTCGGCTTCCTTAAGCGCTGTCGCGTAGTCGCCGAGCCATTAGATCGCCGCCGGCTTCGCTTCGGCTTCGCCTTCTGCAATTTCCGACGTCGGGGCCGTCGGAGTGGCGGCAACGTCATCTGGGACATCATCCGGTTCGGTCGCCCTCGGGGCGTCGGTCGGCAATTCGATTGCAAAGCTCTGCCGCGGCGCGGCCGCGACTGTCGCAACAATCGCCGACAGCGCGGCAAGCACGGTCAAACTTCGCAGATTCGGTCTCGTCATTGGGGTTTCTCCATCAGTTCCGTAGGTTCCGTGTCGCGACCAAGGTTTTGCCGCTCGAACTACAGCGAGACGAAGGGCGGCGATGCCTACAGTCGCTAGGCATCAGACGCTTCACACGAGGCTTGGCTCTTGGCGCAGAGCCTCGTCGGCTATGTGGCGACAAGCGGAGGGACTTTGTGGCGTCTACGCAAAACGCCGGTGGGAAAAGGAGAATGATAAGCTGAGCGGGAAAGGGGAGTCAAATATGTCAGAATTAACGATTGCGCAAAATAAACAAAATATCGTGACGCCCGCTAATCCGCACAACGCCGCGGCAACGCCGAGATTCGCCGTGCGACCGGCCTACGGTTGATCTGAATGCCAACGCTCACGTCCCGATACCGCCCGAATCTCAATGCCAGCGTGAAGCCGCCGCTTGGCCGGCCGCAATTGCGCGTTTCCGCAACCGACACGCCGGGCATCGAATTGCCGCATGTCTTTATGGCAAAAAGGCTTGCGATGCAGGTCTCTCAAATCATTCCAGCAACGGTTCGCCTGGATGCGTTGCGGTGATTTGGGTAAAATCTGGCGATTAAGTCGAGTTCGCCACCCATTTTGGCAGGAGCCTTCGGATGCTTAAGCGTGCCGCAATCTGTTCGCTAGCCGTCGCGTGGGCCTTGTCGTGTGCAACCGCCGGCACGGCCCAAACGGTCGACGACGCACGCTCCTCGCTGGCCAAACTGCAAAAATGGCTCGGCCGCGGGCCAAACGCGAAAGCCTGGAACGAATACCTTCGCACCGACCAACTCAACGCCGAGCTTGCCAAGGGCGACCAAGCCGACGAAGTCGTCGTCTACGGCGTGTTGGCTCGGTATTCCAGCGGACAGCCGGGCCTGGAATCGCGCCCCGTGGCGCGAGTTCGCAACGCGCTGGCGGCCTGGCACACCAAGCTCGAACCGCTTCCGGAATCGCGTCTGCCCGAGCTTGCCAACGCGGCCAAGACGAATCTCACCGCAGCGTCGGAAGTCGACGTGGCGACGGCGCGAAACAATCTCGCATCGGAATTGAAGCGGCTCGACGCGCATTTGAAATCGTCCCCCGACGGTCCGGCATGGCGCGAGGCGCTCGCCTGGGACGCGCTCATGGCTCAGTTCGAACCGGGCGCTACGCCCGACGCGGCCGTCCTCGTGGCAGCCTATCGAGAACTGACCACCGACAAGCCCGGACTGGAACACCGATCGTTCCGCCTCGCGCGACGGGCCTTGCGACGATATATCGAGCTGTCCACCTACGCCACCGGCGAAAAGTCGGACGAAACCACCGCCGCTGTCCTGGTCGGCGTCGCCGAAGATATCGACGGTTATGTCAAAGAGCACGACGGCGAACGCGCCCGGCGGTTGGGCCGCGCGTTGGGTTATCTGCGGCGGCACGATCAAGCGGAGCAACTCGTCGCCGCGGCGCGGCGGCACTATTGTCAGCCGAACGTGATTGTCGAAGTCTCGCGCGAATTCTTGGCCGCAGGATTCGAACAAGACGTCGATCAAACGTCGCCCGTCCGCCAGATGATCTTGGGCACCGACGTGTACGGCACCGGCCGCACGATCGGCAAGACGCACTTCCGTTTTCTTCCGGAGCAGCAACGGGCCGCGTTCGAGACCCGGCTCGTCGGCGATACGCATACCGATACGATTGGCTACAACGGTCCGGTGCGAATCTACAGCACCGGCGTAACGCACATCCGCGCGACGAAGCGGTTGGCCTTCGACGCCAATGGCCTGACGGCCGAACCGGCGTCGACCGAGGCCGTCGTCGATAACACCATCAACGCGATCGCGGCCAATCGCTGCGGTCCGATCGGCAAGTTCATCGAACGCATGGCGTGGAAAAAGGCCGGCCAGCAAAGCCATCTCGCCGAGTTGATCGCCGCCGATCGAGCCGAGGAGCAAGTCAACCGCGAAGTCGATCAACAGGCCGTCGCGCGGCTCTCCGAAGCCAACGAACGCTTTCGCCGGCACTTCCGCGATCCGTTGTTGCGTCGCGATCAGTTGCCGATCGTCAACGCGAGCACGTCCGAGCAAGCCTTGCACCTCGAAGTGCTCCAAGTCGACCAGGATCAACTCGCCGCGCCCTCGCCGCCGCCGGTCATCGATGGCCAGCCGATGCTCGCCGTGCGTTTGCACGAGTCGGCGGCTGGCAATTTCGCCGCGGCGCTGTTGGCCGGCGAAACGCTGGATCAAGCGCGGATCGAAAAAATGTTCACGGAATTCGAGCAGCCCGTGCCCGAGGAACTAAAGCCCAAGACCGACGAACCGGCGTGGTCGATGACGTTCTCGCGGACCGATCCGATCACCGTCGACCTGCGCGACGGCGGATTTCGCGTCACGCTGCGGGGACAGCAATTCACGTCCGGCGACCGCACGTTTGCGGCCATGGATATTTCCGCCGCCTACAAGATCGAGCGGACCGAAAACGGCGTGAAACTGCTACGCCAAGGCGATCTCGTCATTTCGCCGCCCGGCCATCAGCCCGGCCAGCCGCTTAGCGCCGGCCAGATCTCGTTGCGGCGGCTGCTCACGCGGCGGTTCGAAGAACTGTTCAAGCCGGAGATCGTCACCGAAGGTCTCAAGCTCAAAGGCGAGTTCGCCGAACTCGGCACGTTGACGCTCTCGCAACTCTCGTGCGAGAATGGCTGGGCAACGCTCGGCTGGAACGCGAAGTAGTCGCGGCCCGGCCGCTGCATTTCTCGCAACGATTCGAGCACGCATGCCGCGTCGATCGCGCCGTTCTCTTAACCACAGAGATCACAGAGGAGGAGCACGGAGGATTTAGTGCTTATCCCGAACCGAATTCTGTAGGAGGCGAATCCTTTCGCCGATTGCACCGTCAAGCGAATCTTTCGGCGAAAGGATTCACCTCCTACAGTTCTGGGATAAGCACTTGGTGTGGAATAATGAACGGCCAACGTCGGACCACACGCCGCGACGAAAACCAAATTCATCATTCGTCACTCAGCATTCATCACTTGTTCCTCCGTGCTCCTCCTCCGTGACATCTGTGGTTAAAAACCAAGCCCGAGGTAAACCATGTCCCCGTGGGTCGATATTTCGTTCGATTGCCGCCCGCTGCGCACGATCGGCCGGCTCGATGTTCCCATCGATGCCTCGCCGAAGTTTCGCCAGTTCTGCGAGCGGATCAAATCGGCCATCGAGCGGCACGGCTCGTTCAATACGTATTACCTCTACAACGGCCGCTGCGCCTTTCACCTCACCAACGACGCCAACGTCGGCACGATCGAATTTCGTTTCGAGGGCACGGCGTTCACGGACGAAGCCGACCAGAAAACCGTCCGCTGCGATCTGGCCGTCGAAGAAGCCGGCGATACCTGCGACTGGCTCACGCAGCCCATCGCCGACTGGTTGCGCGCTTCCGTCGAACGCGCCGTCCGCGTCGAATTCGACTGCTACATCGCCGCCGGCGACCTGTCGAAGGCCGTCGATCGCATTAATCAACTCCAAGCCCAAGCCGACGAAGCGGGCGGGTTCGTTGGGATGTTTTTGTAGTCGTCGTGGGTTCCAATTGAAACACGGAGGCACGGAGATTCTGTTGTCCAGTTGCATCTGGTCGTCGTCTTCTCCGTGCCTCCGTGTCTCCGTGTTTCAATTGTCCTGACATACTCTTCTCGATTCACGAAGATTTGGGGCGTTATCAGTACAGGGGATATCTATGAATACGAACCGCATAGAAGTAGCAGTTCGGAGAGCAGTTCGTTTTTTCCAGCGGACGTTGCCGGTTCTCGTTGCGGCCACGGCATGGGCGATCTTTGGGTCTGGTACAGCCGTGGGACGCGCGGCCGATGACGCGGGCTTGCGAATTGCGACTTTCGTTGCCGACGTGACGCCGCCAATCGGCGCGCCGCTGTGCGATGCGCTCGTCAAACCCGCCGAGACAATCGACGATCCGCTTTCCGCTCGCGGCATCGTGCTGCTCGGCGCAGGCAAACCGATTGTCCTTTGCGCAGTCGACTGGGTCGGCATCGGCAACACCGGCAACCGCCTGTGGCGCGAATCGCTGGCCGCAGCCGCCGGCACGACCGCCGACCGCGTCGCTGTCCATACGCTGCACCAGCACGACGCGCCGGGCTGCGATTTCGCTTCCGAAACACTGCTGGCCGAATTCGGCATGAGCGGCAAGCAATTCGACCCGGCCGACGCGCGGCGAAAGATCAAGGCGACCGCCGACGCCGTGCGGGCGTCGTTGCCCAAGGCCCGCTCCGTAACGCATGTCGGTTTCGGCCGCGGTCGCGTCAAAGAAGTCGCCTCGAACCGCCGCGTGCTTGGCCCTGACGGCAAGGTGAAGCACGTGCGGTTCAGTTCCTGCCGAAATCCCGACGCCATCGCCGCGCCCGAAGGCACGATCGACCCCGACGTGCGGCTCGTGGCGTTTTACGACGGCGCCAAACCGCTGGTGTCGATCACCTACTACGCCACGCATCCGCAGAGCTATTACGGCAACGGCGCGGTCAGCGCCGATTTCGTCGGCGCGGCCAGAGCGCTTCGCGAGCAAGCCGCGCCCGAGGTGTTTCACGTCCACTTCAACGGCGCAGGCGGCAACGTCGCGGCCGGCAAGTACAACGACGGCTCACCGGAAAACCGCCCCCAGCTTGCCGCCCGACTGGCCGACGGCATGCGTCTGGCCTGGGACGATGCCAAACCGATTCCAATCGCCGTCGCCGACGTCGGTTGGAAGTCGACCGCCGTCGTGTTGCCGCCCAGCGAAGCGCTCGACGAAGAAAAACTGCTCGCAACCCTCGCCGACCGCGCCGCCACCGAACGCGAACGCATCCGAGCCGCCCGCGATCTCACGTTCCTCCGCCGCTGCCGCGCCAAAGACCCGATCGACATCGGCTGCCTGCGACTCGGCGACGCGCGAATCCTCCACATGCCGGGCGAACTGTTCGTCGAATACCAACTCGCCTCCCAAGCCATGCGAAAGAAATCGTTCGTGGCAATGGCCGCCTACGGCGACTACGGCAGCGGATACATCGGCACGAAAATCGCCTACACACGGGGCGGCTATGAAACTAGCTACGTTTCGCGCGTCGCGCCGGAAGTCGAAAGCGTATTGAACGCCGCGATGCAAAAGCTCTTGACCGATTAAAACGGCAAATCGAGCACAATGAATGTCCGCCGAATCGTCGCCGCCAACTCCCGAGATATTGCTTCA
Source organism: Pirellulales bacterium (assembly GCA_040901705.1). Classification (GTDB taxonomy): domain Bacteria; phylum Planctomycetota; class Planctomycetia; order Pirellulales; family PLA5; genus PLA5. The sequence continues at coordinate 22,931 of JBBDYI010000179.1, forward strand.
CGCCGAGTTCTTTCTCGGCCGCGACGAATTCGCCCAAGCGCTACTGGCCGTGTTTCGCCACAACGGCGCGCTGCGCAAACGGGCGATTGCCATCTGGCTCGTCTCCACCGGCGTGCTCGGGGCGTTTGCCGCTATGAACGATCGTTGGCGAGACCCAACCGTGATTGGCTTCGTCGTATTGTTTGGTTCCCTGTACGCGTTGTTGTATCAGCGACGGTTCGCAAAGCGGACTGTCAATGCCTCGCTAATGGCAATGAAAATCGACACCGCGCCGGGCGTCATCGGCCAACGTCGCGTTCAGGTCACGTCGAACGAACTGCTAACCGCAGGTGAGGTAACGCGGATGGCTAGCCGTCTCGACACCCTGCAATTGCTACGCGAAGACGACATGGCCATCGTCTTGTTTCCCGGCGGCATGTTCCTGCCGATTCCGCGCGACGGCAACTACGGCCGCGAGACCTTCGCCACGTTCTGTGATAAACTGCAACGGTTGATCGCCGAAGCGGCCCAGGCTCGTTTGCCGCGCGTGTAACGCCGCACGTGCATTCGTATCGTCGTGTCGCCGCGCGGCAGCGGCGAAGCATCGCGGTGCCCCGACCCCCGACCCCCGATCCCTGCCCCCCGATCCCTGCCCCCCGAACCCCATGCAAATCCTCGGCATCGGCACCGACATCATCGAATGCCTGCGGATCGCCCGGATGATCGAGCGGCACGGCGAGCGGTTCATCTCGCGCGTGTTCACGCCGCAGGAGATCGAATACTGCGCCAGCCGACGCGCCGCCACGCAGCACTACGCCGGACGCTGGGCCGCCAAGGAAGCGATCATGAAAGCGCTCGGCACCGGTTGGGTCCGCGGCGTCAATTGGACCGACATCGAAATTCACAACGAGCCGGGCGGAAAGCCGACGACCGCCTTTCGCGGCGGCATGCGCGACCTGGTCGCCTCGCTCGGCGTGACCGACGTGCTGCTGAGCATCTCGCACTGCCGCACGCACGCCGTGGCCTATGCAACGGCCGTGACGGACGAAGAGGTCTAGGCGATTGGCCAGAGGACGTTGGGGGTGCAATGCTCGTTGAACTCGTGCAGACGACGACGGCGGATGGCGTGCGGCTCGACGGGGCATTGCTGCCGCGCGGCGAGTGTGAGGCAAACCACGCGAAGTCAGCACCGCAACTCGCCCTCGACGCGGTGCTCTGTCTACATGGCGCAGGCAGCCACTTCTACGGCTCGTCGATCTTTCCCGGCCTCACTGATACGTTCGCCAACTTGGGACTCGCCGTCCTCCGCGTCAACACCCGTGGGCACGACATCGTCAGCACGGCGGCCACCGACCGCGGCCCCAAGCGACTCGGCGGAGCGTTCGAGATCGTCGACGATTGCCGCCACGACGTCGCCGCCTGGCTCGATTTTCTCGCCGCCCGCGGTCTGCCGCGCGTCGCCATAGTCGGCCACAGCCTCGGCGCGGTCAAGGCGATCTACGCCCTCGCCAACCAGCCGCACGAATCGGCCCACTGCATCATCGCGATCTCGCCGCCGCGATTGTCGTATCGGCACTTTCGCCAATCGCCCCGCGACGCCGAGTTTTTCGCCGCCATCACAACGGCGCAAGAACACGTCGCCGCCGGCCGCGGCGAGACACTGATGGAAGTCACGTTCCCGCTGCCGTATCTGATCACCGCGGCCGGCTACGTCGATAAATACGGTCCCGCGGAGCGATACGATTTCGTCAACTTGCTCGACCGCACGCCCTGCCCCGCGCTGTTCACGTTCGGCGAAGTGGAATTGCATCAAAACGCCGCGTTCTACGGCCTCGCAGATGCCGTCGAACAAGCGCCCGCCGGGCCGCACCGCCGA
>JBBDYI010000180.1:0-24773 GCA_040901705.1 Pirellulales bacterium
CGCTAGCAGCTATCGCCAAGCCAGCTAGAAAAAACAAACCGCGACATGCACCCCATTTGGCCCCCAACCATTTGGCCCCCAGCCATTTAGCCCCCGGCCAATACGCCGAGGGCAACACGCGAGGCCACGCCAATTGCCCCTACCAAGCTCGAAACTTCAAGCACCCCGATTCCCCTCAAGAAGTGCCACGGCCCCCAAAGGGTTATGCCACGGTCTCCCCATCTCAACACATCCCCTCGCAATAGGGGCTTCTGCGGCAGCAATCCGCCTCGCCATTCCAACCGAGCCGCTACTTGGTGGCCAAAAAACCGAACCACGCCGGTCATCCGTTCTCGTGGCTGGCCCTTGGTATTCCGCAGTGGCGGCTGGCCCGAACTGCGGGGTGCCGACTTCATCGAGCCACGTGTCAACTCGCCGACCTCTCAACGCTCCGGAAACTTCCGCGCATTCGTTCGTCGGCACCCGTCGTAGCGACCAGACGGCGACCTCGTGGAACCACAGGCTGTCAACCGTCCGCGCCGTTAGGATGGGCCAATTTGAGTTGTGTCGTGCGGCGAGTGATCTATAGTGGTCGTGGCCTGCCGTAAACTCTCTTACTCGTCGTCTTGTATGCCCAACGGCATCGAAAACTACACCTAGATTTAGCGATCTGTAAACGTGGCCGGCACGACGACACGCACCCCTTTCCCGGTTTGACGATGCATCATCCAACTTTTCTCGATGCGAACGGTCGTATGCCGTCGCCGATTCTGGTCTGCCAACGGAACTTCGCCTGCTGGCTCGTCGCGGTCTGTGTCGCCACGGTCTGTGTCGTCGGTACGGCGTTCGCGGCATCGGCGCACGCAAACGAGTCGCCGAAAGCCGAGCCGAACGAGACGTTTTCGCTGGCCGACGATTTCTCGTTGAACAAGAACGATGCGGGCAGCGTCTGGTCGTATGGTCTCTACGATCCGGCAAGAACTCCCAGCTCCCTGGCGATGCTTGCGGTGAGCAAACGAACGGCGAACGAGTTGTGGGGTTCGGATTTCGACTCGCCGCCGCGGATGTGGAGCGACGCCGCGGGCTACTGGGGCATTGGCAGAAACGACTCCGGTCGCGAACTGGTCTCGACGAGGAATGGAACCAAGTGGTCGCCGGGTGAAATCCTGCTGCACCCGAAAGGAGGCGAGTCTCCGGCGGGATTGGCAATTTGCTGGACGGCCCCGCGCGATCTTTTGATCGAAGCCCGCTATTCGTTCGGCACGGTGGCAAATGGCAGCAACGGGATCGGTTATCGCCTTGTCAAACGCTCGCGAGACATCGACGCAGAGGTTGTCGGCCTCGGCAACGTCGGCCAGCGGGTTACCCACCATTTACGGAGTCTCGCCGTGGCCAAAGGCGACCAACTGCAATTCCTACTGGACACGAGCGGCGACGCGGCCGGCGATATCGTGCAAGCGGAGATCGCCATCAAGAGCCAGCCTGAGCCTGCGATGCCGTCGATATCGGTGCAGCCGCTTGGTGGCACGATCACGGAGGGAACCCGATTTTCTTTTTCAGCGGCGGCCGACGGGGCAGAGTCAATCCAGTGGCGCAAGAATGGCGTCGCGATTGCCGGCGCTACGTCGCCGACCTTTCGAATCGACGCGGCGAAGAATCGCGACGAGGGCGAATACACCGTCGTCGTCGATACGGTCGTCAGCCCCGCGGCCTCGCTTCGCGTCGCTGCTGCGTCCGTGCGGCCCGAACGGTTTGCGTCGCCCACGCCAAGACAGGTCTTTGCTTCGACGCTGGCGGAACAGCAAGCACAACTCGAAACGAACGAATTGATGCTTCGCTTCGCGGCGTCGCGAAAAAAGTTGGCCGCCGACCGCTTTCGCCCGGCGTATCACTTCGTCAGCCCCGAAAGCCAGTTGAACGACCCGAACGGTTTGTGTTTTTGGCAGGGGCGCTGGCACCTGTTCTACCAGGGTTATCCGCCCGACGAATTCCCCGACGCAAAGGACATCGCTCAGCGCCGGCAACACTGGGGCCACGCCGTGAGCGACGATCTGGTGCGGTGGCGCGATCTGCCTTACGCCATCTACCCCGGCGTCGAGCGGATGTGCTTTTCCGGCGGAACCGTTGCCGAAGCCGATCAAGTCGTGGCTTTCTATCCGGGCATTCACGCCGGGCAGATGGTGGCGGTGTCGAAGGATCCGCTGCTGCTCAACTGGGACAAGCTGGGCGGCGGGCCAGTCCACGGTTCGCCGGCCGGCGATTCGTGCATCTGGAAGGAAGGGGACACGTACTACGGTCTGGTGAGTGCGGATCTACTGGTGTCGTCCCAGAATCTGACGGATTGGAAGGTACACGGGCCGTTCGTGGAAGCGAATCCATTTCCGCTGGGCGACGCCGCGGCGTGCCCTGGGTTTGTGCCGATCGGCGACAAGCACCTGCTCGTGTCGTTTAGTCACACGACCGGCGGGCAATACCTGCTCGGCGACTACGATGCGCAGCGACATCGGTATCGGCCCTATGCCCAAGGCCGGTTCAATCACGGCCTCGTTTCGCCGGGCGGCGTGCATGCGCCATGCGCTGCGATGGACGGAAAGGGGAACGTCGTCAATATACTGAACATCAACGACGGCAAGTTCAGCCCCGACTGGGACCAGATATTGTCGTTGGCGCAGCGGTTGAGCTTGGGAAAAGACTCGCAACTGCGGCTCGCTCCGGTCGACGCGATCACGACTTTGCGAGGCGCACACCAGCACGTCGGCGAAACCAAGTTGCCGGCGAATCGGGAAATCGTGCTGGAGAAGATCAAGGGAAACACGCTGGAGTTAGAATTGGAAATCGACCCGCGCGAGGCACGATGGGTGCAACTGAACGTGTTGCGATCGGCGGATGCCGAGGAACAGACCTCGATTACGTTTTACAACTTCGATCGCCCGTTGAGCATCTGGTATCACACGCCGGGCACGATCTGCCTCGACGGATCGCGTTCGAGCGAGCTGGGCGACGTCTGGCTGCGGCCGCCCGAGAAAACGACGTTCGAGCGCGGCGGAGAGACACTGAAGCTGCGGGTGTTCGTCGATCGCAACGTCGTCGAAGTGTTTGTCGGCGAGAAGCGTTACCTGGCGATGCGCGTGTATCCGGGCCGCGACGACAGTGTCGGAGTTTCCCTGCGGGCACAGGGGCAGGACGCGGTGCTCAAGCGGCTCGACGCCTGGGAAATGAATTCGATTTGGCCGTGACGTGGACGCGGCCTTGGCCGACATGGACCACACGTCGCTCGAAGCGTCGCGTAACTCGCGGCAGTGGTCGCGAACCGCGGGCCGGCGCATTTCACAGCGGTAAAGTCGGCGTTAAAGTCATTGTCGTTGGGCCAAGTGGCTAGAATAAAGTGCCCCGAAACAGCACGCTTCCTGCTGTGCCCTTTCGCACACTTAGTGCGTGAGGATGGCCGTTTCGCCCGACGAGACAAGGCCTTACGGCATTTTTCTCACCGACTTGCACTGCGTCATTCGCGGCAACGGAATTGCATAGGCGTCGGTTCAACGATTCCGCTCGTCGCCTATTTGGGCGGTGTTGGCTATGATGACTTGCGATTGAGGTTCCAACGTCGCGCGGGAGATCAACGATGTTTCGGCACGATTATACGGCGGCAAATTTCGAGCAAAGCCCGCTGATGTTTTACTACGAGGTGACGCAGGCTTGCGACCTCGTATGCCAGCATTGCCGGGCCTCGGCGCAGGCGGCGGCCGATCCGCGCGAGCTGTCCACCGAACAGTCGCTGGCCCTGCTCGACCAGGTCGCTAAGTTTCCAAAAATGCCGACGGTCGTGTTCACGGGGGGCGATCCGCTCAAGCGGGCGGATTTGTTGACGTTGATCCGCCACGGGGCCGGCTTGGGCCTGCAAATGGCCCTCACGCCGTCGGCCACGCCGTTGGCCACGCGCGACGCGCTCGGCGCGGCGAAAGCGGCGGGCATCACGGCGCTCGGCATCAGTCTCGACGGTTCGGACGCCGGCGTTCACGATGCGTTCCGCGGCTAGGAAGGCAGTTTTGACCGCACGCTCGAAATGCTTGCCGACGCCCGCAAGTTGGGCGTACACGTGCAAGTGAACACCACGATTTCGCAGCGCAACGTACATCAAGTCGACGCGATCGCCGATTTGCTTGGCCAACAGGGTATCATGATGTGGTCGGTGTTCTTCTTGATTCCGGTGGGTCGCGGATTGTTGGAAACGCGGATATCGCCGGAGGATTACGAAGTGGTCTTCGAGAAACTGTGGCTTCATTCCCAACGGCAGCCGTACGCCATCAAGACCACGGAAGCGCCCCACTATCGGCGGTTCGTCATGGAACGCAACGGCGATCCGTTGGCGGGCTCGAAGCAAGGCCCGGCGTCGCAACGTCGCCACGTGCCGCTGGGCATCGGCGACGGCAAGGGAATCATGTTCGTCTCTCACACGGGCGAAATTTACCCGGCCGGGTTCTTGCCGCTGCGGTGCGGCCGGTTTCCGAACGATTCGGTCGTGGAGGCCTACCAGCAGCATCCGACGTTTCGCGCCCTGCGGCGTCCGGACGAGTTCGGCGGAAAGTGCGGAAGTTGCGACTACCGGGATATTTGCGGTGGTAGCCGCTCGCGCGCCTTCGCCGTCACCGGCGATCCGTTGGCCGCCGAACCCGACTGCGTCTTCGAGTCGGCGGCGGTCGCCTGACGAGCGGACAGAATGTTACCGCGCGATCTTGAAGGCCCGCCGGGTTGCCGGCCGTGTGGCTACCGCGTACGCCGAATCGCTCTCAGCAACGAAGTCTCGCCATCGGACAAGAAACGGCGCGCACCAACCGACGCAAATACGTCGTCGATCGCCGAGGCCTCCGGGGTACGCTCTCGTCGGCGGGCCACGAGTTCGGCGACGCGGCTGCCAAGAATTTGTCTGGAAGTAGTACGAACCAGAGCGTTTGCCGCCGCGACAGGCGACGCCGGAACGGCGGGCGAAACGTAAAACCGGCCAAAGCCGCGCGCGAATCGCCCCACATCGCCCCGATCCACCATTCCGTCGCCGGTTAAATCCCCGCTCGCTTTCGTCGCGCCGCCGGGCGTTCCGAATCGGCCCTGCAAAAAAGCCAGATCGGCCAGGTCGACGTCGTTGTCGCCGTCGAAGTCGCCGAGCATCGCGTCCCGCTCGCCCGGCGAACCGCCGACCTCGAAGCTAGGACGCCAACCCGCGGCGACGTTCCAGTTGGTCAAATCGGCCGTCGGGTCGACGATGACCAGCGAATAACCGCCGCCGTCGGTCGTCGGCTGCCAACCTTCGCCGGTGTCGTCGTAGGTGAAATCGTGAACGCTGCTGTTGTCGGCGTCGTCCAGACTGAGTGACTCGCCGCCGTTGCTGAGATTGCCCGTGTATTGGCCGGCCACCGGGAGCGACGCTCCGTAACGGGCTGCAAACGCCGCTTGGTTCGACACGACCAGCACGTAGCCGCCCGGCGGCAAGGTGTAATCGGCGAAGGTGAAGGATACGCCGTTGGAGAAGTTCGTGCCCGCGAGTTGCAGCGATTGAGTCGCACTCGTGTTGTACAGTTCAGCGAACTCGAACAGATCGCCATCGTCGAAACCCGCCGCCAATTCGGCCGCCGTGGGATTGGCCGGATGATACATCAACTCCGTGATCCGCAGAAACTGCTGGACGTCGGACGGAATCGTCTGCGTCGTGATCGTAGCGACGGTCTCGCCGTCGGTCGCGACGAGCACAATCGTCTCGCCGAAGTTCGACAGGTGTCCCTGGTAATTGCCCTGCACGAACAGACTCTGGCCGCCGCTGGGACCGGTCGCTCGGGCGCGGAAGGTCTTCACGTCTGGCGAGACGTACAGCGAGCCGCCGGCGGGAATTATCGTGCCTGACTTGAACGTATGCGTCACGCCGCCGGTCAGCTTCCATCCCGAAATGTCGACCGCGTCGGTGCCATTGTTGATCAGTTCGATGTACTCCTCGTCCTGATTGGCGGAGACGGGATTCACGTCGATCACGCCGAATTCGATTGGCGGGTTTCCGACTTGCGCGTTGGGGATGCCCACTCCGCCGCTGCCCAGCGCGCCCAACAGCAGCTTGGGCAGCAACAACATGTCGCTGCTAGCCGTGTTCGAGTTGAGCGCGTGAATCGCCAGTACGTTGTCGCCATCTCGCAGCGTCCCGGCGGGCAGAGCGGAAACGTCGATCGTGAAGTTCTCGAACGTAACTGCCGACGTATTGGCGTGCGTGGTCGAAGTGCTGTTCCATTGCGGCGAACCGCTCACGTTCATCCGCGCCACTTCCACGCCATTGATGTAGGCGATGAAAGCGTCGTCGTACTTCATCTGCAGCGTCAGCCCCGACACGCCGGCGAGCGAATCGAGCGTAAACGGCAACCGCGCGAAGACCGACGTCGCGCTGGCGTTGGTCAGTTGCGGCTTGACGCACGTCCGCAACAGCCCCGCGTAATCGCCCGTCGGATTCACCGGGCAGGTCGCCACGCCGGTTTCATTCTGATACCCCAGACCGGTTTGTCCGACGGTCCACGTGGCGTCGTTGAAACCCAACGCCGTCCAACTCTGGCCAAGATTGTTGTTGACCGGCACGAAATATCGCACGCCGGCCGCGAACTCGTCGATCAGCGTCGTGGGCATCGACGATGGATTGCCAACGCCGTGGGTTTCGTATAGGTAAACGCGGCGCTCGTCGAGGTAGTTCGTCTTGAGTTGCTCGATCGAAGTCGGAAAATCGATGACGCTGCCGTAAATCGCTCCCCACTTCGCCAAATCGAGCGCGGCGTCGGGAGCGACCGCAGCGGCCAACTCGTCGATGCGCGTCTCGAAATGCCTGTCTTCGATCGGCGTTCCAGGCGGTTGCAACTGCTCGTCCATCAACGTCCGCAAGCGTCGCAAATACATCTCTCGCGTCCGCGGGTTGTCGACGAGCGCGTCGATCATCCAGTTCGGTATTCCGCAACAGGCGTATTCCGAGGCCGCTTGAAACGGATGGGCACGATATTGTGTCGGCGAAAGTCCAGCCTGGATTTCGACCGTGAAACCGTCGCCGCTGATCTCGTCGTCGTAAAATCGATTGCCGAACGTCAGGTCCTTGTCGTGCGGAATCTGCAACCATTCGCCCGTGCCGTTGGTATCGCGATAAAGGTAGAAATTCTTCGCCCAACGGTCGAAGTCTTGCGAGATGATCCCCGCGGTCGCGTAGTCAATCATCGCGGGAATGTCGAAGTTGTCAAAGATGTACGCTTCGCGATTCGGGTTCGATTCCCGCACGCCGTCGACGAGTGCCTGCAAATCGGCGTTGCCTTCGTATTCGCGAGTTTTCTTTTCGACGCCGCTCGTCGACGAGGTGACGCCGTTGAACATCTTGTACAGTGCGCCGTCGGCGTCCAGTCCATGTTTGTCGAGGAAATCCGCGTCCACCTGTTCGACAAAGTCGGCTACGCTGAAGAACTGCCCGTTCTGTTCGATGCGCCACACGAACGAGTCGCTGGCAGCGACGCCCGCGTCGGCGTACGACTCGAAAGTCAGCAGCGGCCGTATGTAGGCTTTGTCCTGGAACGTGCTGTTGACGTTGATTTCCGTCACGCGCGGCTCGTCCGGAGCGTAACGAAAGTCGTGGCCCACATTGAATTCGAACTTGTACGACTTCTTGTTGACCGATTGCGCCGTTGCGCCCCGGCTGCCGCTGAACACGTTGTCGTAGAACTCGCCGTTGAAGAACACGCTCGATCGCGTTCCCGATTCGACGTTGGCGGCCGAGGGGTTTTGTATGAACCAGTGGAATTGAGAAAGTTGTGTGTTGTCGGTTGGATCGTCGACGATCGTGCCGAAATATTGCGGCGACCGTCGCTCGCCCGTGTTGTCCAGCGACAAAGGCTCGGTCGTCGCGATGCCTTGAACGTCGCGGGCGATCACCTTCCAGCGCAACATTTCGCCCGGTGCAGTCGCGGCGGCCGAAATCGCGGCGGCATAGACTCCATCGCCGGCGATCGTGTCGACGCCGAGCCCGTCGTCGCGCATCGCGATCGTCTGCTCGACGCCAAACATTGCGCGATAGACCATATCGACGCCGTCGATCGCGGCGTGGCGACTGCGCACACGAGCGGTGACAACCAAATCGGCGTCGTCGGCCAACACGCCCGGATTCTCCGTCACCTCCGAAACGATCGGTCCGGCGGTGTCCACGATATTGGCGTTGGCTGCGCCGGGCGTCGGCGAGAGGAAGAATCCGGGAATCGGGTCCGCCGTGATGCCATACGACACGTCGGTGAACTGCACTGGATAGCGAGGTGCATATTGGTGCAACACCTCGCCATTCGGTGCGGTGACGGCTAAATAGTCGCCCGACGCGCCGAGTTGGAAGTCGGCGTGCAAGTAACCGCGTTCGTCGAGCGCCGGGTCGGTGATATCCAGTCCCGATGCAAACACCACCAGATGCCCCGCGGCTGGGATCATTGTACCCGCGGGGAATTGCCATCGCGTCAGATTGCCGCTGCGATCGGTGAGATGAAATCCGCCGATGTCCAGCGTCGTCGTGGACAAGTTGCGAAGTTCGATCCAATCGAAATACCGCAATCCGCCGGAAAACCCAACGCCCGACGATGCCCGTACGCGCGTGGCGAGCGTTGTGTCGTTCGACGCCATGAACTCACTGATCACGACCGGCGTCGCGGTCACGTTCAACACGACAAGCGCCGGCGCAGATAGTGCGCTGCCGTCGTCCACGCGGTACGTGAATTGGTCCGTGCCGACGAAGCCCGCTTCGGGAACGTAGGTGAACGAGCCGTCGGAATTAAACGTGAGGTTGCCGTGCGCGACGTTGCTCGCCAACACGGCGACGAACGCGATGTCGTCGGGATGAAAGTCGTTGGCTAGCACACCGACCGCGGCGGAAAGCGATGTCGACGTGCCGGCGGCCACGAGATACTCGTCCGACGCGGCCTGCGGCGTATCGACCACCGGTAATACGTTGATCGCAACCATCGCCACATTTGAGTCGAACTCGCCGTCGCTCGCGCGGTACGTAAACGAATCGGGGCCGAAATAGTTCGCCCGTGCGCGGTATGTGAACGACCCGTCGGCCGCGAGTTCGAGCGTTCCGTGGAGAGGCCCTTGCACCAGGACAGCCGAGAGCGGATCGTTTTCTTCGTCAATGTCGTTGTCAAGCACGCCGTCGATCGCCGTCACGACGAGCGGCGTGTCTTCGGCGACCTCGTATTGATCGTCAACGGCAATCGGTGGGTCGTTTCGATACGTGTCCAACAACAGCGTGTTGAGCGCCGTCACTTCGGCCGTACTCAGCGCGCCGTCGTAAATGCGGATATCGGCGATGTCGCCGCTGAAGTAGTTGCGGTCGTCGAGCAGACGGCCGAACGCCATGTCTAGCACCGCCCGCGGCAAACCGCTTACGCCCGCGAGCGTATCGGTAACGCCATCGACGGAGAGCGACATCGTGTTGCCGCTGCGCGTAACGATGACGGCGTGCGGCCGCCCATCGCCAAGTCCCATTCTGCTGGAAAACCGCGTCGACGAAGGACCGCCAACGCCGGCGGCAAGACGTCCATCGGTGGTCAAGCTCAGCCCCCAATCGGCCGTCGCGCCGCCTTGATTCGCGTCGATCAGGCCAACGTGATCGAACCACGCCGGGCCGCTGGCCGGAGGCCCGGAATCGACCTCGCTGAGCGATAGATTGTCGATCGCGCCGCCGAAGCGGCCGCTGTTGAAGCTCGAAGGCCCGACGCGCAGCCGCACGTCGCCGCTGCCGTCGCCGACGTACTGAAATCCGCCGGGTTGCAGCACGATGTTGCCCGCCCACGCGCCGGGCAGATGCGTGTAGCTGGCCAACACGCTGCCGTTCGGCCGCAGCACTTCGACGAGCAGCCCGTCGGTTGCGGACGTCTGCTGCGACGGCGCTTGATACACGGCGGGACTGGCCTGAAAGTCGATTCGATAAGCCTTCCCCGACACGTTTGATCCGGTGATCGCCCCGTTGAGCGTGATGACGTTGTCCTGCCAGATCATCGTGGCGAAGTTGGCGGGTGAACTCGATGTGTGGTTCACGGCGTGAACGACTCCGCCGCCGCTTTTCGACCAGGCCGGCAAATCGCCCGAAAACGCCACGGGCAGTCCCGACTGATATTGCCCGCCGTTGAAATTCGCCGGCGGCGCGGTGAAGCCGTTGAAGTCCTCCACGAGCAGCGGCGTCGGATCGGCCTGCGACGCGGCAAACACCACGGACAGAGAGAAGTCGCCCGCCGCCGACATCGGGCTGTCGGCTGCGGCGATCAGAAATGCATCGCCCCCGTCGAGCGGGTCAAAACGCACGACGGAGCGTCCATTCAGCGCGCCCTTCACCAGCCGCGGGCTTCCTTCGCCGTTGGCGGCGGCGGCACCGATTGAATCGGCCCACACGCCAACCACGCCGCCGTCGGCGTGCGTAGGGTCCAAGTCACCGGCGACCCATTGGCCCGTTAGAACCGCTAGCATTTGCCGCGGTTCGAGTTGCTCCAAATTCAATCGCCGGCGCTGGGATCGCGTGGGGGCGGCAAAATACGATCGCGCTGGCATCGGCGAATTCCACACGGGTTCGGATTAGCGTTGGAGCATGGGCCGCCGGGCGCTCGTGAATTGCCCCGCATCACGTTCCCTGAATGCAGGCGGATTTCGCGTAGGGTGGGTCGCCGACTAACGCTTGCCACGCCGCACGCCGGCCCAGCCGAACACCGCCAGCGCCAAGCCCGCTAATACGACGCTGCTCGGCTCGGGAACGGCCGTCACCGACAGATTGTCGATCGCGCCGTTAAACGTGCCGCTGTTGAAGTTCGACGGACCGACGCGCAACCGCACGTCGCCGCTGCCGTCGCCGGTGTACTGGAAACTGACGGCATTGAGTGCGATGTCGCCCGCCCAAGCGCCGGGCATGTGCGTGAAACTGGCCAGCACGCTGTCGTCGGAGCGCAACACTTCGACGAGCAAGCCATCGGCGGCGGTCGTCGCTTGCGAGGCGCCTTGATAGACGGCCGGACTCGCGTCGAAGTCGACACGGTAGGCTTGGCCAGCTGCGTTCGATTCCTCGATCGCTCCGTTAAGCGTGATGACATTGTCGGTCCAGATCATTGGGGCGAAGTCCGCTGGTGGGCTGGGCAGAGGCACGGCGTGATTCACCGCGTGGACGACTCCGCCGCCGCTCTTGTCCCAGCCGGGGAGGTCGCCACTGAACGCGACCGGCAGACCGGACTCGAATTGCACGCCATTGAAATTGGCGGGCGGGGCCGTGAAGTCATCAAAATTCGCGGCGAATAACGTCACGTCGCCGCTGAGGGCCAAATCGTCGATCGCACCGTTGAATGTGCCGCTGTTGAAATTCGATGGGCCGACGCGCAACCGCACGTCGCCGCTGCCGTCGCCGGTGTACTGGAAGCTATCGGGGTTCAAGTCGATTGTGCCGGCCCAAGCGCCGGGCAGATACGTGTGGCTGGCCAGCACGCTGTTGTCGCCGCGAAGCACTTCGATGAGCAAGCCGTCGTCGGCGGTCGTCTGCTGGTTAGGAGCTTGGTAGACGGCCGGACTGCCAAGAAAACTAATGCTGTAGGTCTGGCCCGAAGCGTTTGACTCCTCGATCGCCGCGGCGAGAGTAATGACGTTGTCCTGCCAGATCATCGGCGCGAAGTTGGCCGGCGGAGGCGGCAACGGCGGCACAAGGTTCACCACGTGGACGGCGCCGCCGCCGCTTTTGTTCCAGCCGGGCAGGTCTCCGCTGAACGCAACCGCCAGGCCGGACTCGAATTGCAGACCGTTGAAATTACCCGGCGGGGCCGTAAACCCGTTGAAATTCTCCGAAAAAAGTTCCGCGGCCGTGGCTCGGCTGCCGCTTGGTAGCGCCATAAGCGCAAACAGCGAGCAGGCAGTCAACGAGATGAACCTTCGCATTAGATCGACTCCTGAGAAAGTAGCGTGAAACCGATAAGGTGGGATTTCGTGCCAGGATTGAGAATCGTTGAGTGATTATCATTTCAAAATCACTGAATGTCAACAGCCGAAAAAAAAGACTTATTCCGTTTTTTCGATCTCGGCACGAGTCCGCCCGGCGTGCGGTTTGTCAGCTCGGGGCCGGCGTCGGTCAGGTCGCGGAATGCTCACGAATTCTTCCAAATTCACCGTTTCGGGTGTCCACCATGATCGATCGGACGAAGAAAAAATCAGAGCGAATATTGATGCGACATTGTGATTATCATACAATGACTTGACCTGCTCGCGATTCCTGCGGATTCCGAGCTGTTTGCCGCGAAGGTGGGCAGCCAGCGAAACGCATAACGCGATTGCGATCCGAACTTGATCCAGCGAGAAATTCCGTATGCCCGCCGTCAAATCCAGAACCGCGCCGGACCACGCCGTCGCTTGCGTGGGTCTGGTAAGCGGATTGATCGAGGAACAGAACCTTCGTCCGGGCGAGCGGTTGCCGTCGATCCGCGACCTGGCCGAGCAGTTTGGCGTCAAGGCGGGCGTCGTTCGCGACGCATTGATCGCCGCACAGAGCCAGGGCCTGGTAAAGGTGCTGCCGCGACTAGGCGCCATCGTGCAAGCGCAAGACGAGGCACCGCCCGCGTCGCCGATGGCGAAATCGATTCCCAGCGACTTGAGGGAACTCATGGGCGACCAGGACCAGAACTTGTTCCATATATTGGACACTCGCGAGGCGTTGGAGTTGGCGATGGTCGCGCGGGCGTCGCGGCGGCGGGAACTGCCCGACTTGTTCCGCCTGCGTCAGCTTTTAGAGGAGATGGCGGCGATTCCCGTCACCGAGGAATCGCCGGACTACGTCGAATTGGACATCCAATTTCACTTGGAAATCGGCCGCCTGTCGGGCAATATGGTGATGACGTCGCTGCTCGGCATGTTGATGCGGGAGTTGAAGCCGCATTTGGCGCGGATTCGCTGGTCGGTCGAGCGGCGGCTGGAAACGAATGCCTCGCACGCGCGGATCTATTCGGCGCTGGTCGCCGGGGATATCGGCCAGATACAGAGCGAAATGCGGGACCATATTCGCACGGCCTTCAGCAGCCTGCTCGACGAAATGCGCGACCCGCCGAAGATGAACGGAAGCCACTAAGCGTTTTGGTTGGTGCGTTTTGGTCGGCGCGTTTCGGTGAGCGGTTCGTTACTTGCATTGAGGGATTGGTTCGGCGATGACCATCCACGCCCGCAAAACTGCACCGGGACTATTGGGCGTATTCCTCGTCTTCGCGTGGACCGCGTCCGCTTTCGGCGAAGAACCGGCCAATGCCGTCGCCGGTAAGGCCACGGACAACGCAGCCGGCATCGAATTCTTCGAGCAGAGCATCCGCCCGGTGCTGGCCGAACACTGTTACAAGTGTCATTCGGCCGAGAGCGATCCGGTCAAAGGCGGCTTGCGTCTGGACGACCGGCAGTCGATCCGCGCCGGCGGCGAATCGGGACCGGCCGTCGTGCCCGGCAAGGTGGACGCAAGCCTGTTGATGCAGGCGATCGAATACGAGGGCGAGTTCTACGACATGCCGCCCGACGGCAAGTTGCCTGCCAAGGCCATCGCCGACATTCGCCGCTGGATCGCGATGGGCGCTCCCGATCCGCGCAAGAGCAAAGGCGAAAGCCCCGCGGCAACTTCCGCCAATTCGGCCGCATCGCGCGAAGACCTGTGGGTGCTGCGTCCATTACGACGCCCCGTGGTTCCGGAAGTGAGCGATGTCTCGCCTGCGGCGGGAACCGTCGATCGCTTCATCCTGGCAACGCTGGATCGGCAGGGTCTCAAGCCCGCGGCGGCTGCCGATCGGTACACGCTGCTTCGCCGCATAACGTTCGACCTGACCGGTTTGCCGCCCACACCGAAAGAAATCGAAGCGTTCGTCGCCGACGGCAGCGAAGCGGCTTGGGAGCGTGTCGTCGATCGGCTGCTCGCGTCACCGGCGTTCGGCGATCATTGGGCGCGTCATTGGTTCGACCTAAGCTGTTATGCCGACTTGGCCGACGTGCAGGGAAACGTCGTAGTGCAAGGTGCCTGGCGGTATCGCGACTACGTAATCGCCGCGCTGAACGCCGACAAACCGATCGACCGCTTCATCGCCGAACAGATCGCCGGCGACCTGCTGCCCTACGACACGCCGGCGCAGCGCCGCGAGCAACTGATCGCCACCGGCTACCTGTCGATCGGGCCGTGGGCGCTGCAGAACTACGTCAAGCAGCAATTGGCCGCCGACGTGGTCGATCATCAGGTCGATAAGATCGGACGCACGTTCTTGGGCATGTCCGTGCGATGCGCACGGTGCCACGATCACAAGTTCGATCCGATTCCGACGGCCGACTACTACGCCCTGGCTGGCATTTTCCACAGCACGCTCACCACGCGTTACGACGGCCCGGGCGTGTGGAGCCAGGTCGTCAGCCGGGAGCTGCCCGCCGTGCCGGGAGATCGGGCGCTCGCCGAGCTGAAGCGCACGAAGGAACAAATCCAAGCGGAGCAAGCGTCGCTGACGGCGGAGATTCGGCGACTCGAATCCAACGAGACGCCGCACAAGTTCACGGAGAAGGTCGCCAGCACCACGGCCAACGCGCTGACGCTCGCGGAGCCGATCGCCGCCAACGAAGCGGGCCGCGAATATCGCGTCGCGTTCGTCGCCGGCCCTTCGGTCTGGAACGGACCGACACAAGCAACGGCGGCCGAGGACAGCCTGATGATTCAAGTGTTACGGCCGGACGACAGCGTGCTGGCGAATTTCGAGCATCGGCCGGGCGTCTGGGCCGGCACCGCCGAATCGCAAAAACTGTCGCCCGGCTCGTTCACCTATCGTGGCGACGGCGCAGGCGGCGTGCGAATTCACATCACGGCGGGCCGGCTGCATAGTGGACGTTTCGCCGGTGCCATCGACGACGTGACCGTGGCCGAACTGACCTCGGCCAAACTGACTGCGGCTGCGGCGGGCGATGTGAAAGTCCTATTCAGCGAGGACTTCGAGAGTTATCGACCGGGCGGCGCAGCCGGACAGCAGGCCGACACGAAGTTGCCGGTCTACGCGGCGGGGACGATTCCGCGCTGGAACGGTGGCGGCCTCAACCATTCTCACGCCGTCGACCACAGCGGCAAATCGGACGAACGTAACATCGCGCTACAGATTTTCAGCGGCCCGGCGGGCACTTCGATGGACCCGCACGTGGCGAAGCTCCAGCAAGCGTTGGGCGATCTCGCCGCGAGTTTGAGATTGCTCGACTACGCACGGCCAAACTGGACGCACGTGCTGGCCGTTCAAGATGTAGCAGAGCCACACGACGCGCCGATTTACGCTCGCGGCAATTTTCGTGCAGTGGGAAAAGTCGTGCCCCGCGGCGCGCTGTCGGCATACAGCGAAGAGCCGTTCCCCGCGATCGCGCCGGGCACGAGCGGCCGCAAGGAATTGGCCGAGTGGCTCACCAGCAGCGGCAATTCCGTGACGCCGCGCGTATTGGCCAATCGCGTTTGGCAGCACTTGTTCGGCGCGGGGATCGTGCGGTCCGTCGACTACTTCGGCATCCACGGCGATCGGCCGAGCCACCCGGAATTGCTCGACTATTTGGCCATCCGACTCCGCGATGACGCGCATTGGTCGCTCAAGACGTTGATTCGCGAATTGGTGTTGTCCGATGCGTATCGCATGTCGAGCGAACACAACGCCCAAGCGGCAGCGGTCGATCCCGACAACCGCTTGCTGTGGCACGCCAATCGGCGACGGCTGACCGCGGAATCGATCCGCGACGGCATGTTGGCGACGAGCGGCACGCTCGACGAGGGCCGCGGCGGCGACGCGCTGGGATTGGAGATTCCCGGCAACGTCGGCGGCATCGGCGACCAGGTAAACCTGCCCACATATTCTCGCGCCAAGATACCCGACCACATCGTCCATCGGCGCAGCGTGTACCTGCCGCTGCTGCGTTCGCCGCCGGACGGACCGCTGGAGATTCTCAGCGTGTTCGATTTTCCGCATCCCAGCGAGATCACCGGACAACGCGCCGAACGGACCGTGGCGACGCAGGCGCTGTTTCTCATCAACGCGCCGTTCGTCCGACAACAGTCAGAACAGACGGCGAAGCGAGTTTTCGCAACGCATAGCGATGGCGACGAGAGCGGCGGGGACGCGGCGCGAGTAAACCAGTTGTACCTGCTGGTGTTGAACCGAACGGCCCAGCCGCAGGAGGTGCGCGACGCGATCGACTTCGTTGCGCAATACGCAGAAGCCCGCGGCGCGCTGCCCGATGCGCCGGCCGACCTGCGACTAGCCGCGTGGGCGGAATTCTGCCGCGCGTTGTATGCGTCGAACGATTTCTTGTTCATGGAATAACCGACGATGACGATGATCTTGTCGCGCCGAGAAATGTTGAGCAGCGCCGCATGCGGTTTCGGATCGCTGGCACTCAGCGCCATGTGCGGTGATCTGGCGACGGCCGGCGCGGGCGCGAGTCCACTGGCGGCCAAAGCCCCGCATTTCGCGGCCCGCGCCAAGCGCGTCATTTTTCTGTTCATGGCCGGCGGGCCGTCGCAGGTCGATATGTTCGACTTCAAGCTGCGGCTCGCGCAGGGCAACGGGCAACCGCTGCCATTTTCGCTGCCAGACGCGGAAGCAACCGTCGGCTTGGCGAACACGCGCCTGCTAGGGCCGATCACGCGGTTCAGCCACCAAGGCGAGTCGGGACTCTACATGACCGACCTGTGGCCGGAGATGGCGCGGCACGCGGACGAGCTGTGCGTGCTCCGCGCGGTCGAGTCCGATAGCCTCAACCATCCGCTGGCGACGAACTTGCTGCACACCGGCTCGCTCAATGCCCGCGTGCCGTCGATGGGCGCGTGGATTTCCTATGGGCTGGGAACCGAGAATCAGCAACTTCCTTCGTACCTGACGATTATTCCCGCCGAAGGCGAAGGAAACTACGGCAGCGCCTTTTTGCCCGCGATCCATCAGGGCACGCCGATCCAGGAAGTCGGCATCAATCCCAACGTCGCGCCAATTCGCAATCTCAGCGATCCGAGCGTTCCGCCGAAGTTGCAGCGGCGGCGCATCGACCTGATTCAGGAGATGAACCGCCGCAAGCTCGCCCGGCTGAAGGAAGATCAGCAGATGGAGGGCGTGATCGAATCGTTCGAGTTGGCATTCCGCATGCAGACGGAAACGCCCAAGCTCGTCGACCTGTCCGGCGAGTCGCAAGCAGTGAAGGAGATGTACGGCATCGGCGTCGCCCCGACCGATCAGTTCGGCCGCCAATGCCTGTTGGCCCGCCGGTTCGCCGAGGCGGGCGTGCGTTTCGTCCAAGTGTCGTTGGGCGGCTGGGATCACCACGCGGGCATTAAGTCGGCGCTGCCCAACCAGTTGAGAATCTCGGATAAGCCGATCGCCGGCTTGATTTCCGACCTGAAATCGCGCGGATTGCTCGAAGATACTTTGGTAATCTGGTCCGGTGAGTTCGGACGCACGCCGTTCAGTCAGGACAACAGCGGCAGCGGCGACCTCGGACGCGATCACAACGACAAGGGCTTCACGGTGTGGATGGCCGGCGGCGGCGTGCGGCAAGGATACGTTCACGGCGCCACCGACGAGTTCGGCTTTCGCGCCGTCGACGGCAAAGTCCACATCCACGATCTGCACGCCACGATCCTGCATTTGTTGGGCATCGATCACTTGCGGCTTACCCATCGGTACATTGGCAGAGACTTTCGGCTGACCGACGTGTATGGGCGCGTTGTCAAGG
The DNA here is from genome assembly GCA_040901705.1 of Pirellulales bacterium. Classification (GTDB taxonomy): domain Bacteria; phylum Planctomycetota; class Planctomycetia; order Pirellulales; family PLA5; genus PLA5. Next base: position 17,743 of record JBBDYI010000180.1, read on the forward strand.
ACATTTTGTCGTAGGCACCGTTCCCAGAATTACCAATCCCGGAACCGTGGGAGGCGAATCCTTTCGCCGGCGGAATCGCTCGACAGCGCTTTCGGCGAAAGGATTCGCCTCCTACAGAGTTTGGTTTCGCGATGAGCGCTAAGCGTGTTGAGTGTCGACAACCCTGGAGTGACATACCATGAAGCTTGCCGCGATTCGTCGAACGCTTGTCGGCTTATTCTTGTCGTCGCTGTTTTTGATCGGCTCGATTTTCGTCGCGGAGTCGGCGGTCGATGCCGCCGAGCCAATCCCGCTACGCGCCGGCCCGCTAACGATGCTGTTCGACGCCGACAATGCCTTCTTGCGGTACGTGAAAGTCGGCGAGCACGAAGTTCTGCGGGGCGTCTATGCGCCGATTCGCGATGGAGCTTGGGGCACGGTGCGTCCCAACGTGTCGAACGTCCAGGTCGACAACGGCGGCGATCACTTTCGCGTGACGTTCGACGCGACCTGCAGCGAGCGAGACATCGACTTCCGCTGGCGCGGAACGATCGTCGGCACGCGCGATGGCGAAGTAGAATTTGCCTTCGACGGCGTGGCCGATTCGACGTTCCTCCGCAATCGGATCGGACTTTGCATCTTGCACGGCCCGTCCGCCGCCGGAAAACCTTGGATCATCCAACACGCCAACGGCCAAGAGGCGAAAGGCCATTTCCCTACGTACATCTCGCCGCACCAGCCGGCCAAAGACTTGCGGGCCATCTCGCACCAGGTTGCCGGCAAGCTGTGGGCGCACGTCGAAATGGAGGGCGACGTGTTCGAGATGGAAGATCAGCGCAACTGGACCGACGCCTCGTTCAAGATGTATTGCACGCCTCTGGAACTTCCGTACCCCGTCGAGGTCGCCAAGGGCACGAAGATTTCGCAGAAGGTCAAAATCAGTCTCTCGGGCGAACTTCCGCATGAGCCGCAGTCGGGAACCGATGGAGTCGTGCTCACGCTGAGTGGTGATGATTCGGAGCTGCCGCGCCTCGGCGTACAGGTGTCGAGCGAAGTTGTGGCGCTTACGGACGCTCAACTGGATCGGCTCAAAGCGCTGCACCTCGACCACCTCCGCGTCAATCTGGCGATTTCCAATAAGTCGTTCGTGGATGATCTGCGCCGCGCGACCAAACAGGCCAAGGCCCTGGGAGTGTCGCTGCAGATCGGGCTGACCCTCGGCGAGTCGCCTGATTTCCCAACATTGCTCAGCGAGCTAAAGCAACTGCAACCTCCGGTTTCGTACTGGCTTGTCACCGGCGGCAAGCCCGCCGATTTCCAAGACGCGCGGCGGCAACTCGCACCGGTGTTGGGCGAGGCAAAGATTGGCGTCACCCGCATTACGAACTTCGTCGACTTGAACCGGGAACGTCCCGAGGACAAATCGATCGAGGCAGTCGGCTTCGCGATCACTCCCCAGATCCACGCTTTCGACAACGCCTCGATGATCGAGACGCTGCCGATCCACCGCGACGTCGTCAACAGTACGAAGCAATTCTTGCCGGACCGCCCGTTGGTCGTCGGGCCGATTACGTTGAGACCGCAGTGGATCGACGGCAAAGCGCCTCTCGGCGGACCGCCCGCCGGTCCGTTGCCCTCTTACGTTGACGCGCGGCAAGTCGAGCCTTTCGCCGCGGCTTGGATGCTGGGAAGCCTGAAGTATCTCGCCGAATCCGGCGTGCAAAGTGCAACCTACTTCGAGACGGTCGGTTGGACCGGAATCATGGACGCGGACGATGTCGCGTCGCGGCCCGCGGCGTTTCCGTCGCGGCCCGGCGAAGTGTTTCCGATTTATCACTTGCTTCGAGAGATCGGCGAATTCGCGGGAGGGCGCGTGCGGCGGATCGATTCGTCCAATGAACTCGGCGCCGTGGGGCTGGCGTTGCGCGTGCCCGGCCGGACGCGCGTGCTGGTCGGCAATCTGACCGGCGAACCACGGACCGTCGCGCTGCGTGGGCTTAGCGGTAAACCGGTCGCGGTGCAAGTGCTCGGCGGCAAGGCGACCGAAGCGAAGTCCGAGCTTCGCATCAGCCTCCCGCCCTACGGCATCGCCCGCGTCGATCAGATAGACTCACAAAAAGACTGACGCGAACGAACGTGGCGCAAACCGCATCCTGCTGCTCAGCGAGAATGGCCATTGGCCCATCCATCGACCGAACCGACCGACGACGGACCGCATTCTCCCGTATCCGCCATGCGGCCGCCCGGCAAGTGGTCGTTCGCGGCGGGGCAGCTCGCAGCGGGACTGCTCGCGCTCAGCTTGGTTTTCGCCGTGGGTTTTGCCGTGGCCTGGGCGACCAGCAGGACTGCGTGGTTCGGTCCGGCTTTGACGGGCTGTTTCGTTAGTCTGGCCGCGGCCGCATTCATCGCGCCGAAGCTGCGCAACGTCTGCTTCACGCTGTGGATCGCGGCTGGCGTGGCCTTGGGAATGTCGTTTCCGACGTGGTTTATCGGCGTTGGCGATTTCCGGTTCACCACGCTGTTCGTGCCGATTCTGCAAGTCATTATGTTCGGCATGGGGACGACCTTGAGCGTCGGCGACTTCGCCCGAGTCGCCAAAATGCCCGGTGGCATTTTGGTCGGAGTCGCTTGCCAGTTCACCATCATGCCGCTGCTTGGATTTGTCCTGGCGCACACGTTCGGGTTTCCACCGGAAATCGCCGCCGGCATGGTTCTGGTGGGCGTGTCGCCCAGCGGGTTGGCGTCGAACGTGATGGCCTACATCGCCAAAGCCAATGTCGCGATGTCCGTTACGATGACGGCGACCACAACCCTACTGGCGCCGATTCTGACGCCGCTGCTGATGCGCTTGCTGGCCGGGGAAATGATCGAAATCGACGTGTCGGCGATGATGTGGAGCATCACCAAGATCGTTTTGCTCCCGGTGCTGGGCGGTCTGGTGTTTCACCATCTGTTCTACAAGCGGTTCAGGTGGCTCGATCGAGTCATGCCAATGGTCTCGATGTTTGGCATCTTCGTGATGACCGTGCTGACGGTGGCACCCGGTCGGGACAATCTGTTGCGAATGGGAACGCTGCTCATCGGCGCCTGCCTGCTGCACTGCGTTGTCGGTTTTGTGCTTGGGTATTGCGTGTGCCGCGTATTGCGAATGGACAAGCTGACCGCCCGCACGATTTCGCTGGAAGTTGGCCTTCAGAACGCGGGCATGGCGTCGGGAATCGCGGCGGAACTGAAGAAAGTCGCCACGCTCGGTCTGGCCCCGATCGTGTTCGGCCCCGTCATGAACATCACGGGATCAACAATCGCCAATTGGTGGAGAACGCATCCGGTTGAGCCGTGGCGTAACCTTGCAGTAGGCAACAACCCCAAACGCTCTGAAGACGGCCCGCCGCAGACGCACCCCAAGAATACAAACACGAAGTCGAAATTCGCCCCATGAAGACGCAAGCACTGAAACGCTTTCGAGGCAAACTTGCCAACGACGAATCCGTCTATGGCCTGTGGGTCACGCTCGAATCGGCCAGCATCACGGAGATGGCGGTCGCCGCCGGGCTGGATTGGGTCGTGATCGACGCCGAGCACGGGCATCTCGATTGGGGCGACCTGGTCGAGCATTTGCGAGCGACCGTACGCAGCGACACGGTGGCCCTGATTCGCGTGGCCGAGCTCAACGCCGGCCTCATCAAGCGGGCGCTCGACATCGGCGCGGACGGCGTGGTCGTGCCGTGGATCGAAACGGTCGACCAGTTGCGCCAGGCCGTCGAGTTCGCCCACTATCCGCCCCGCGGTTGCCGCGGCATCGGCGCGGAGCGGGCGACCAGTTGGGGCCAGCGGATCGCGGAACATGTCGCGGAGGCCGAGGAAAACGTGTTGGTCGTGCCGATCATCGAGTCGGTCGCCGCCGGCCGCAACATCGACCGGCTCTTGGAAGTGCCCGGCGTCGACATTTTTCAATTTGGCCCGGCGGACTATTCATCGACGGCCGGTTACGCCGGCCAATGGGAAGGCCCCGGCGTCGCCGAGGCGATCCGCGCAGCGTGCGACAGAATCCGCGCTCGCGGAAAGTTCTGCGGCGTGCTGGCCACCGACAACGACAATCTGATCCAGCGACGAGAGCAAGGCTTTCGCGTGCTGGGCCTCGGTTCCGACAGCGGGCTGCTGATCCGTTCGCTCAACTCGGCTCTGGCTGTGGCGAACGACGATCACAATACAAGTGCGCCGTTTACGTTGGAACGTGTCGGGCCGACTGCGCCGCCCCAGTGCGTACCGGAGTCGATGCGCCCCGATCGATCGGAAGTGATGACGGCGGTGGGCAATGGCCTGCAAACGACGCTCGCGCCGGGCGTTACGTTCGAGTCGCTCGTCGGCTCGCAAGTCGGCGCTCGGAACCTGACCACGGGCATCGTCACGTTCGCCCCGGGCGCGCGGTTGCCCTATCATCGCCACACGTTCGGCGAGTCGGTCACGCTGCTAAGCGGCGCGGCGACCGTGGAGGTCGAAGGCCGCATGTATCATCTCGGCCAATTCGACAACGTCACCGTGCCACGCGGCCTCGTTCACGCCGCCGCAAACCGATCGGCGAGCGAACCGGCCACATTTCACATCGCTTTGGGAAGCGAACAACCGAGCCGCGAGTTGGTCGACCGCCACTTTCCGCGGCGGGGCATGCCCGACGACGCCAGTGGTACGCCCAGTGGAGAGCCCGGAGGAGAGTACGTTACGCGGTTCCGCTCGGCGCGACAGTATTCGCCCGGCTCTGGGGCGTCGTTCGTCGACTACGCGAATCGAGAGCTCGTCCCCGATATCGAATTCAGCGGCGGCTACGGGTTGTTCGCGACTGGCGGCCGGTTGCCGGCTCACGTACACGATTTCGACGAATCGATTTCGATCGTCGCTGGCCAGGCGACGTGCGTTGTCGAAGGCCGGCGATACCGCTTATCCGATCTGGCGACGGCCCTTCAGCCGCGCGGCCGGGTTCACTACTTCATCAATGAATCGGCGGCGCCGATGGCGATGATCTGGTTTTACGCGGGCCCGATGCCCGAACGCCTCGTGGTCGACGAAGCCTGCGCCACGACGGCGGGCGATCCGTGGCGTTAAATGTGAGCGCCTCGAAAGTGAATTATCGCAGGGGAATATCGTAGGGTAAGTCGAACGAAGTGAGGCCCACCACGCGGCGAAAAGTAATCCGGTGCGCCTTACTTCATTCGACCCACCCTGCGCGAACAATGCATGAATTCCGAGGGATTCTCCGTCTTGGCAACCGGCAATCCGAAAACCTTCCGCGTTGCGTTCACCGCGGATTTGTATCGCGCGGACGGCGCGCCGCAGTATCGCGATTTGGGACTCGACGTGCTCGACGCCGACGCGGCGATCGCGCATGGCCCGCTGGCCGAGTATCGCGCCGAACTGACGGCGGACCAATTGCGCGATGCCAACGCCGCGATCGTCCTCGCGCCGCGGGTCACCGCCGCCAGCGTCGCCGAGGCCCACGACTTGCTCGCGATCGGTCGCTTCGGCGTTGGTTACGATTCCGTCGACGTCGCCGCCTGCACCGCGGCCGACGTGCTACTTTTCATCGCCGCCGGCGCGGTCGACCGCTCGGTTGCCGAAGCGACGGTCGGTTGGATGCTGGCGCTCACACACCACGTTCGCGCCAAGGATCGACTCGTGCGTGCCGGCGAATGGGATCGCCGCTCGTCGTACATGGGCGGCGAATTGCGCGACCGCACGCTGGGCGCGATCGGGTTGGGCGGCATCGCGCGCACTCTCGTGAAGCTGCTGTCGAACTTTGGCATGAAACCCCCGCTGGCGTACGATCCGTTCGTCGATTCGGCGGTTGCCGCGTCGTGTGGAGTGAAACTCGTGTTGCTCGACGAGTTGCTTTCGACGGCCGACTTCGTGTCGGTTCATTGTCCGCTCAACGCTGATACGCGAAACCTCCTGGGCGCGGCCCAATTGGCCCGGATGAAGCGCGACGCTTATCTGATCAACACGGCCCGCGGCGGAATCGTCGACGAGGACGCACTGTATGCGGTGCTCGCCGAGGGTAAGATCGCCGGCGCGGCGATCGATTGCTTCGTTGGCGAGCCGGTCGTTCGGCCGCACCGATTCGGCACATTCGACAACGTGTTGCTGGCGCCGCACGCGATCGCCTGGACGGATGAACTTTTTCGCGACATTGGCCGCACCGCGTGCCGGGGCATGGTGGCGCTGTCCCGCGGCGAACGCCCTCACGGCGTCGTCAATCCGGAAGTGTTTGACCGCCCGGCGTTTCTCGCCAAATGGTCGCGACTCCGCACCGCTGCGGTGAATTAATGACATCGTTCGAATGCGCAACTAAGAGGCTGTTTGTGAACTGCTAGCGAGGTTGTTCTAGCTCGGCTGGATATGATTGCAGGGGGCGAGTTTGCGTTTCCTGTCTCGTATTCGGAGGGCGAACCGATGTTGAGGATGATCCGACAACTGTACGATTCCGACATCACCGACGAGGAGTGGACCTTGATCCGGCGGTTTATTCCGCCGCATCCGCCGCGGGGAAACGATCCGCGTATTCCCAAACGCGAAATCGTCAACGCGATTTTTTATGTCAACAAGCATGGTTGCACGTGGCGTGGCCTGCCGCACGATTTTCCGAACTGGTCGACCGTGTATGGATATTTCCGCGAGTGGACGATGGCCGGAGTGTGGGAGCAAATTGTCGACGCCCTCCGCCGGCGGATCCGCGTGGCGGAGGGCAGACAACCCGAGCCAACCGCCGCGATCGTCGACAGTCAATCGGTGAAGACGACGGAAAAAGGGGGCGCGTGGGTACGACGCGGGCAAGAAAATCAAGGGTCGCAAACGCCATATCCTCGTAGATACGTTGGGGTTGCTACTGGCCGTGGTCGTGCATCCGGCCGACATCCAAGACCGCGATGGTGCGAAGTTCGTGTTCGCCAAAGCGGCTGCACTGTTTCCGACGATCTCCCTGGTGTGGGCCGATGGCGGATATGCTGGCAAACTCATCGAATGGTTGCGAAATTGGTGCGGTTGGGTGCTGGAAATCGTCC